>DASYFN010000027.1:0-37355 GCA_036498385.1 Klebsiella sp. | reverse complement strand
TTCTATGGCCCGTCCCTACAATGCAAAAGTATCCCTGATCCACGTGGATGTGAATTACTCCGATCTCTATACCGGCCTTATTGACGTCAATCTGGGCGACATGCAGAAACGCATCTCAGAAGAGACTCACCACGCGTTAAGTGAACTGTCTACTAACGCGGGCTATCCAATCACTGAGACGCTCAGCGGTAGCGGCGATCTCGGCCAGGTACTGGTTGATGCGATTAAAAAATATGATATGGACCTCGTGGTTTGTGGCCATCATCAGGACTTCTGGAGCAAGCTGATGTCCTCAGCTCGTCAGCTCATCAACACCGTTCATGTCGATATGTTGATTGTTCCGCTACGCGACGAAGAAGACGAATAACAGGACGTTATTTAATTTCGCTGATAACCAACGCCCGCCAACGCGGGCGTTTTTGTGTCTCACCTCATCCGCCACAATAGTTCGGCTATGCTGTGACCTACAATCTGTGCGGCGTGGGTCTGATCGTCGCCCTGCTGGTTTACTTCGTCTGTCGTGGGATGGTGAAGAACATCGATTCTGAGCCGGACCACAAGCCGCTAAGCCTGTGCAATCTGCTGTATGTGCTGGCAGGAACGGTGGTCATGGCGATAATGGCGCCATGGCTGAATTGGATGATTAACACTCAAGCACGTAAACCTAACGCTCTTGGGGGGAATTTCCCGGATTGCGGCTGACGCCTTATCCAGGCTACAAAATCCTTTAACCGCACGAACCCGCAGCCGGGCAAGGCGCGATGAGCGCCGCCCCCGGGGAAAGATGCCCGATATCATGACCAGCAACATCCACGGACTGCGGCTGACGCGTTTTTACCCTTGCGACTCAATTGCCGTTCCGGCATAAATATCAAACCGGTGGCCTTTGGTCACCACCGCGTTAGGCGTCGCGACATCCGCCAGTGGCGGCGCGTAGTCCGGGCGTTTGACCACAACGCGTTTAGTCGCCAACTGACGCGCCGGCTCCAGCAGACCGTCGGCGTCTAAATCCGGCCCCACCAGCGACTGGAACACCCGCATCTCTTTCTTCACCAGCGCGCTTTTCTGCTTATGCGGAAACATTGGATCGAGATAAACCACCTGCGGACGCGGGGTGATATCGCTAAGCGCCATCAGGCTGGAAGCGTGGATCAGTTGCAAACGCTCCTGCAACCACGGGCCGATTTCAGCGTCGGCGTAGCCGCGCGCCAGGCCATCGTCGAGCAGCGCGGCAACCACCGGGTTACGCTCCAGCATCCTTACCCGACAGCCAACGGAGGCCAGCACAAAGGCATCCCGCCCCAGCCCGGCGGTCGCATCGACCACATCCGGCAGATAGTCGCCTTTGATTCCCACCGCCTTCGCTACCGCCTCACCGCGTCCGCCGCCGAATCTGCGCCGATGAGCCATCGCCCCGCCGACAAAATCAACAAAGATACCGCCAAGCTTAGGTTCATCGCGCTTGCGCAGCTCAAGATGTTCCGGCGTCATTACCAGCGCCATCAGGTTGTCATCGTCCTGCTCCAGCCGCCAGCGAGCGGCAAGAACAGATAAGGCACCGTCTCCGGTGCCCGTTTCATCAATTAAGCAGATTTTCACTCAATCAGCCTTTGATCCCGTAATGCTCCAGCATCGCATCCAACTGCGGCTCGCGACCACGGAAGCGTTTAAACAGAACCATTGGCTCTTCGGAACCGCCGCGGCTAAGGATGTTGTCGAGGAACGACTGGCCGGTTTCGCGATTGAAGATACCCTCTTCCTCGAAGCGCGAGAAGGCATCCGCGGCCAGCACGTCAGCCCACAGATAGCTGTAGTAGCCCGCAGCATAACCTCCGGCAAAGATATGGCTGAAGGCATGCGGGAAGCGGCCCCACGACGGCCCAGGAATCAACGCAACCTGCTGCTTAATTTCCGCCAGCGTTTCGAGAATTTTCGCGCCCTGCTGCGGGCTGAATTCCGCATGCAGGCGGAAGTCAAACAAACCAAACTCAAGCTGACGCAGAATAAACATCGCCGCCTGGTAGTTTTTCGCCGCCAGCATTTTCCCCAGCAGTTCCTGCGGCAGCGGCTCGCCGGTTTCATAGTGACCGGAGATAAACGCCAGCGCTTCCGGCTGCCAGCACCAGTTTTCCATAAACTGACTCGGCAGTTCGACCGCATCCCACGGTACCCCGCTGATGCCGGAAACCCCGGCTGTGTCTATGCGGGTCAGCATATGGTGCAGACCGTGGCCAAATTCGTGGAACAGGGTGATGACTTCATCGTGGGTGAACAGCGCCGGTTTACCGCTGACAGGACGGTTAAAGTTACAGGTCAGATAAGCGACCGGCTTTTGCAGCGAGCCGTCAAGCTTGCGCATCTGGCCAACGCAGTCATCCATCCATGCCCCACCGCGTTTGTGTTCGCGAGCGTAGAGATCGAGATAAAAGCTGCCACGTAGCTCATTTTTTTC
The DNA here is from genome assembly GCA_036498385.1 of Klebsiella sp. Taxonomy (GTDB): domain Bacteria; phylum Pseudomonadota; class Gammaproteobacteria; order Enterobacterales; family Enterobacteriaceae; genus Klebsiella. The sequence continues at coordinate 34,903 of DASYFN010000027.1, read as the reverse complement.
ATCGTAAAGTTCGAAGAAACGCACCTCCGGATGCCAGACGTCAACATCGGTACGCTCTTTAGCGATAATGCCATAAATACGCTTCACTACCTCGAACAGGCCGTTAACGGCTTTGTTTTCCGGGAAGTACGGGCGCAACTGTTCATCGCTGATGCTGTAAAGATGCTGCTTCTGTTTTTCGCTGTAGTAAGCGATATCCCACGGCTGCAGTTCATCAACGCCGAATTCGGCTTTGGCGAAGGCGCGCAACTGGGCCAGCTCTTTCTCACCCTGCGGACGAGCGCGTTTAGCCAGATCGGTAAGGAAGTCGAGCACCTGCTGCGAGTTTTCCGCCATCTTGGTCGCCAGCGACTTATCGGCATAGCTGTCAAAGCCCAGCAGTTGCGCCAGCTCGTGGCGCAGGGCCAGAATTTCCGCCATTACCGGGCTGTTATCCCATTTCCCGGCGTTCGGCCCCTGATCGGAGGCGCGGGTGGAATATGCGCGATACAGCTCTTCACGCAGCGCCTGATTGTCGCAGTAGGTCATCACCGGCAGATAGCTCGGGATATCCAGGGTCAGCAGATACCCCTGCTGCTCTTTGGCTTCAGCCTGGGCTTTCGCTGCGGCAAGCGCGCTTTCCGGCATCCCGGAGAGTTCGGATTCATCGATGACCAGCTTCGTCCAGCCCATGGTCGCGTCGAGCACGTTGTTGCTGTACTGATTACCCAGTTCGGACAGGCGGGCGGCGATTTCGCCGTAGCGTTTCTGCTGCTCTTTCGCCAGGCCAATACCGGAGAGTTCAAAATCACGCAGCGCGTTATCAACCGCTTTTCTCTGCGCGGTATTCAGGGTGGCGTAATGGTCGCCGTCGCGCAGGTCGAGGTACGCTTTGTACAGACCTTCATGCTGCCCAACCCAGGTGCTGTACTCCGAGAGCAGCGGCAGGGTCTGCTCGTAGGCTTCGCGCAGTTCCGGACTGTTTTTGACCGAATTCAGGTGGCTGACCGGGGAAAAAATACGCCCCAGCACGTCGTCCACTTCCGCCAGCGGCTGGCAAAGATTATCCCAGCTATACGGCGCCCCTTGCGCCACCGCGCGCTCTACCGCCGCCCGGCAATCATCCAGCGCTTTGGTAACCGCGGGGACAACGTGCTCGGGTTTGATTGCAGAAAATGGCGGTAATGAAAAAGGCGTCAGTAATGGATTGGTCATAGGCGCAGTCCTGTTGAATAAGGTGAATGAAGCGCGCGTCCGGCGCTATAGCATAGGAACTAGAATGGAGGATAGTTGGGTGAATTTCAATGTCAGGCGCCATGTACAACCGGGTATGACTACGATAAGTCTGGCCGTTGTGGTCATAGCGCATAAAAAAGCCGGGTTCGCATCGCTGCTACCCGGCTCGTTTTATGCTGACGACCTGCTTACACCACCATACCCAACAGCAGGCAGCCGATCAGCCCGCACACTGAGATAATGGTCTCCAGCACCGACCACGACTTGATAGTCTCACCGATGGTCAGGTTGAAGTACTCTTTAAACAGCCAGAACCCCGGATCGTTAACGTGAGAGAAGATAACGCTGCCGGAGCCAACGGCGATAACCATCAGTTCCGGGCTCACGCCGGTGCTGGCGATCAGCGGAGCGGCGATCCCCCCCGCAGTAATGGCCGCAACAGTGGCAGAACCCAGCGCAATACGCAGCACTGCAGCAATAGACCAGGCCATAAACAGCGGTGACATATTGGAGTGATCCATAATCGAGGCGATATATTTATCCATCCCGCTATCGACCAGCACCTGCTTGAAGGCACCACCACCACCGATAATCAACAGCATCATAGCGATAATTTTAATCGACGAAGTCAGCGTATCGTTGATCTGCTCCATCGAACGACCGCGATTGAGGCCAAAGGTAAACAATGCGATCAGCACTGCAATCAGCGTCGCCATCACCGGGTCGCCAAAGAACTCAGCAAACGGCAGAACGGCATGACCTTTCGGCAAGATCATCTCCGCCACGGCGCGCATCGCCATCAGAATAACGGGGACCAGAGCGGTCCAGACGCTGACGCCAAAGCCCGGCATCTCTTCTTCAGTGAACGTTTTCGGGTTATGCAGGCCTTCAGGAATGGGCTTATCAATGCTTTTCAGGAAGCGTGCGTAAACCGGCCCCGCGAGGATAACCGTCGGGATCGCCAGAATCGTACCAAACAGCAGGGTTTTACCCATATCGGCATGGAAAATGGTGGCGATCGCCGTCGGACCAGGGTGTGGAGGCAGGAAGCCGTGCGTCACGGAAAGCGCTGCCGCCATCGGCACACCAATATACAGCAGCGGAATACGCGCAGAAGCGGCAATGGTAAAGACCAGCGGCAGCATCAATACGAAGCCCACTTCATAGAACAGGGCAAAGCCGACGGTAAAGCCGGTCAGCACAACCGCCCATTGAATATGTTTTTTGCCAAATTTGGCAATCAACGTGGTGGCAATACGTTGCGCACCGCCGCAGTCTGCCAGCATTTTACCGAGCATCGCGCCGAAGCCCATGATCAGCGCGAGGCTGCCAAGGGTTCCCCCAACGCCGTTTTTGATGGATACGATAACTTTATCCAGAGGCATACCCTGCATGAGTCCGACGGCAAGCGCCACCAGAATCAACGCAATAAACCCGTTCATTTTGAAGCGGATCATCAGTAACAATAACAGGGCAACCCCGATAGCAACGATGACTAATGGCATGATTTACCTGACCTTAATTTGTTATGGGTAACGTCATAGTTTCACCTTGACTTCATCCGTTCCAACCGGAACAAAAAATGTCTGACGCCGTAGAAACTAGCTTTATCCTTACCCAGAGAAAGAATAGCTGGCTATTTTTTTATCTGTGGCAACTGAAGCTAATGATACGGGTAACATAGAGGGTTTGAGAATTACCTGCGCGGTGAAAATGTCAAATATGAGACGTAAGTCATACTCTTTTGCGGGTTTTTACCGAGTCGCTTAGCGTGAAATGTTGCGCGGTAACATGAGATGAGTAGCCGGCAGCGAAAATGCTGCCGGGAGGAGAATTAATAGTAGGAGTGCTCGCCGCGCTGGTGTTCAGTCAGATCGCGAACGCCTTTCAGTTCCGGGAATTCGTTCAGCATCTGCTTCTCGATCCCTTCTTTCAGGGTCACATCGACCATCGAACAGCCGTTGCAGCCGCCGCCGAATTGCAGGATCGCCAGACCATCTTCGGTGATTTCCATCAACGTGACGCGCCCGCCATGACTGGCCAGCTGCGGGTTAATCTGCGACTGCAGCAGGTACTCGACGCGCTCCATCAGCGGGGCATCGTCGGAAACTTTGCGCATCTTGGCGTTTGGCGCTTTCAGCGTCAGTTGGGAACCCAGTTGATCGGTAACAAAATCGATTTCAGCGTCTTCCAGGTACGGTGCGCTAAGTTCATCGACATAAGCGGTGAGTTGCTCAAACTTCAGCGCAGTATCGGAATCTTCCACCGCATCCGGTGGGCAGTAGGACACGCCGCACTCGGCGTTTGGGGTGCCGGGATTAATCACAAATACGCGAATTTGTGTCCCTTCTTCCTGATTTGCCAGCAGTTTGGCAAAGTGCGCTTGTGCAGCATCGGAAATACGGATCATAGCGTTGGCCTAATAGTTGACTATTTTACTTGGTTATAATACGCCCATCAGCAGGGGTCTACAAGGTACGGCATATACACCATACCTGAACCGTCGCGGCGCCGTTTCGCAAAAGCAGGCGGGATATCTCGGCGACGGTACTTCCGGTTGTGACGACATCATCGACAATGGCGATATGGTGGTCCTGGAGCGGCAATTCAAGCTGGAAGGCGTTTTTCAGGTTCTGTTTGCGCAATCTGGCACTGAGTTGATGTTGAGTGGCGGTACGACGTCGGCGGATCAACGCATCGCTACGCCAGGCGCAGCCCATCCAGCGGGATAGCGGTCGGCACAGCAGATCGCTCTGATTAAACCCCCGCTTCCACTGGTGGCGCTGCCAGAGCGGTACGCTAATAATCCGGTCCGGGCGGGGAAGATCCTGACACTGGCGCAGGCGCAATAGCAGCAGACGCGCCAGCGCCGGGGCCAACTCGGGGCGCTTAGTGAACTTCAACTGATGAATCAGGCCACTCAGCGGCGGTCGATAATCATTTACCGTCACCAGCCGCTGCCACGGCGGCGTTTTTTGCAGGCAGCGCCCGCAGGACTGCGTATTTGAGCGGGCCGGCAGACCGCACTGCGGACAGAGTGGTACGGAATCCAGCAGTGCCGACGTACATCGCGAGCAAATGCCCCAGCGAGCAATGGCTAACGGCATCTGGCATAGCCAGCATAAGCTGAGTGCTGTTAGCATATTTCCTCCTCTCATATTGCTGGAAAGAGAACAATAGCTGATGAAAGAGATCTGGTGGCAAACCACAGGCGAAGGAAATCGTCATCTTGTGCTACTGCACGGATGGGGGCTGAATGCCCAAGTGTGGGATTACATCGTGCCGCAACTGGCCTCGCATTTTGCGCTGCACCTCGTCGATCTTCCGGGCTATGGCCGCAGCAGCGGCTTTGGCGCAATGTCGCTGGAGGAGATGGCGCAGCAGGTACTGGTTAAAGCGCCAGAACGGGCTATCTGGCTCGGCTGGAGCCTCGGCGGGCTGGTGGCAAGCCAGGTCGCATTAACGCATCCCGAGCGCGTTCAGGCGCTGGTCACCGTCGCCTCCTCTCCCTACTTTAGCGCTCACGACAGCTGGCCGGGAATTAAGCCCGATGTACTGAGCGGTTTTCAGCAGCAGTTGAGCGAAGATTTTCAGCGCACCGTGGAGCGTTTTCTGGCGCTGCAAACCATGGGAACCGAGAGCGCGCGTCAGGATGCCAGAGCGCTGAAGAGCACGGTACTGTCGCTACCAATGCCCTCTTCGGAAGTATTAAACGGTGGTCTGGAGATCCTCAAAACCGCCGATTTGCGTCAGCCTCTAACGGCCCTCGCCATGCCGTTTTTACGCATGTATGGACGGCTGGATGGTCTGGTGCCGCGTAAAATCGTCCCGGTTCTCGACGCCCTGTGGCCCGATAGTGAGTCGATCGTCTTCGATAAAGCCGCTCATGCGCCTTTTATCTCTCATCCACAGGCGTTTTGCGCCCCGCTGGTCGCTCTGAAAAATCAACTGACGTAGCGATGTCAGAGCAGAGGCGAGACGCATATCTCCTGCCAGGGTCGTTGCTGACGGCCAGCCGAAAATACCCGTCAGCGCAACGACCACCACTCCCGCAGGCAGCCTTTGCCTTCCGTGCAGCTTTTACAGCTACCGGAGAGGCAGCCATCGGCATCTTCGGTAATTTTGACCACTTTACCCATCGCTTCCAGGCGGCCCAGCATGGCATCGATCAACGGCTGCGGCATATGCAGGCTGGCGCTAAGCTGCTTTGCCTCCATCCTCCCTTGCAGAGCCAGCATATCGCGAATTTCAATTAACGACGCCATCATCGCTCCTTAGTGGCAATCGCCAGTCGGACTCTGGCAGCAAGACGACGGCGTTTTGCGCGTCGCCAGCAGCGAGACGTCCACCCGGCTACGCGCTCTGCGCAGCAGACCAAAGACCACGATATTAAACAGCACCACCGCCAGAATACACACCAGGCTATAGCGCGGATGCTGGCTAAAGCTGACAGTCTGGTAGTACAGGGTAGAGAGCGAATAGGCGATATTCAGCCCCCACAGGACGGAGAACATCATCCAGCCGCGGCTCGACTCGCGGGCAATCGCCCCCATCACCGAGATGCAGGGAATATAGAGCAGGACGAAAATCAGGTAGCTGTACGCCGCAGCGGCGCTGCCGAATTTGCTGCCCATCACGCCCATCGCGCCTGTTTCCATTTCGCCATCGCCTTTGCTGGCTTCGATTGGGTTCGCCAGCACGCTCAGACTGAATGTGTCTTTCAGGCTCTGCCAGGTCTCGTTCACTGCGGCCAGTAACTCATCGCCAAGACTAAACTCCTGCGGATTAAACTCTTCGTTCTGGATATCTTCAGCGGTGTAAAGGGTGTTCAGCGTCCCCACCACCACTTCTTTCGCCATCGCGCCGGTAAACAGGCCGACGGTCGCCTGCCAGTTATCTTCATGTACGCCTATCGGCTTAAACACCGGGGTAATCACGCGGCTGACCGATGCCAGCGCCGAGTCGTTGATGTTATCGACGATCTTACCGCTCAGCGAAAAGCTGTTCAGCGCGCTGAGGAAGATACTGACGATAACGATAACTTTACCCGCCCGTAGCACGAAGCCTTTCAGGCGCTGCCAGGTCTGGATAATCAGGCTTTTCACGTGAGGAACGTGGTACACCGGCAGTTCCATCACGAACGGCGAAGCTTCGCCGCGCATAATGGTATGCTTCAGCATCAGTCCGGTTGCAATCGCCATCACGATCCCCAGAACGTACAGCGAGAAGACGGCCAACGCGCCGTTCTGACCGAAAAAGGCGGCAGCGAAGACAGCGAAAATCGCCAGTCGTGCGCCGCAAGACATGAATGGCGCCATCATAATGGTCATCAGGCGCTCGCGCGGCGCGTCAAGAGTACGCGCGCCCATCACCGACGGGACGTTACAGCCAAAACCCACGATCAACGGTACGAAGGATTTCCCCGGCAGACCCAGCGCCTGCATCAGGCGGTCCATCACAAACGCCGCCCGCGCCATATAGCCAGAGTCTTCAAGGAAAGAAAGGAACAGGTACATCATGCCAATTTGCGGCACTAGCGGCAGCACGGTGTTGATACCACCGCCAATTCCCTGGGCGAGGAAAATCGTTAGCCAGTCCGGGAAATGCAGGGTGTAACCAATCCACTGAATACCGTGGATAAAGATAGCCACGGAACCGGCATCAAAAATGGGCTGCAGCGCACCGCCGATATTAATCGCCAGTAAGAACATCAGATACATGACGAACAGGAAGACCGGCAGCCCGAGGAAGCGGTTAAGAATCACTTTATCCATCGCCGCGGTAAAACGGCTGGGTTCGGCGGTGAGGGTATTACTGACCGCATCGCAAATAGCGGCAATGCTTTGGTATCGCGCATCGGCGATATACAGCGCAGGGTCACCCAGCTCTTCGCTCAGATGCGCCAGGGCCAGATCCAGCTTATGGGCGGCATCACCAGCATAGGCGCGGCTGTAAATATCGCCTTCAAGCATCTGCAAACCCAGCCAGCGACGCTGGCGTTGCGGAATATCTGCGGCCATCACCTGTGCCAGCTTGTCCGCCTCGCGCAGCAGCGGCTGCGGATAGTGCACCAGTTCAATAGACTGATTCTGCTGGTGGCGGTCGATAGCCATTTTTAAAGCCTCGATACCGCGCCCGCGGGTAGAAACCAGCGGGATAACCGGGCACCCAAGGCGGGCGGCCAGCGCATCGACATCGATGCGGATTTTCTGTTTTTCCGCAATATCAAGCATGTTCAGCGCGACCACGCAGGGAATGCCTAACTCAAGCAGTTGCAGCGTCAGATAGAGGTTACGTTCCAGATTGGACGCATCGACCACGTTTATCAACATGTCGGCGTTGCCGCTGAGAATATAGTGGCAGGCAATCTGCTCATCCAGCGAGGTTTGCGAGGAGATAGTGGTCAGGGAATAAGTGCCCGGAAGATCTACCAGCGTGACCTGATGATCGGTGGTATTGAAGCCACCCTCTTTGCGCTCAACGGTCACCCCCGCCCAGTTACCGACGCGCTGACGCGCACCGGTGAGCTGGTTAAACAGCGTTGTCTTACCGGAATTAGGATTACCAATTAAACCAAGGGTTAATTTTTTCATATTCATGCTCTTAGTGCCGATCAGGCATTATGGTGCAACCGCTTCCAGCTCAATTAGCGCAAGATCCTTTTTACGTAGTACCAGGCTAACTCGTCGGGTTTCAATATGAATGGGGTCGCCGAGCGGTGCCACGCGAACCACATTAAAAGAAGACCCCGGCAGCATCCCCAGGGACAGCAGTTTCTGCCGATACGCCGGACTAATATCGCGGGAGAAACCGGTGATTTTCCACGCACTATCAGGTGTGAATTGCATAGGACCTACTTGTATATAGCCAACCAAAAGAGAGTTTTTCGTATGCGCCAAAAAAGATGTGGGCGCCAGGGACCATAGCCAACGAAGAATAAAAAATGCTCAACATAAATAATGATAATGAGAATAGTTTTTATCATCAATACATATAATGCGACCGATTATTTTTTTAAACAGGAAATTGAGTTTTTATTGATATTGAGCAAACTCTATTTTGTAACAGCCATATACCCGTCATACTTCAGGTTGCATGTGCGCTGGCCGCGTTCGTTCACGAAATGAAATCTGCAATCTCATAAGCCGCAATTAGCGCTTATTAAGAGCCTATCCTGGCAGGCGTTATTGTCGCAGGCCGCTTGAACAGGGACAGCGCTTCGATCCCGGAGTGGACACGTAGTACGTGAGGGAGGAGAAAAGGCCCCTCAGAAAAGGGGCCAGGAAGAGATTAACGTTTTTTACCCATTGCCGCCGCCAGCGCGTCCATCATTGCGCTGTTGCCCGCAGGCTGCGTCTCGCGACTGCGAGGTTTAGCAGCCTTAGCCACCGGACGGCTGCCCTGAGGGCGATCGTTACCGCCGCCGCGGCGCGCGTTGCTGTCGCCAGGCTGTTCGTCCAGACGCATCGTCAGCGCGATGCGCTTACGCGACAGGTCGACTTCCATCACTTTGACCTTCACGATATCGCCCGCTTTGACCACCGTGTGCGGATCTTCAACGAACTTATTCGACAGGGAAGAGATATGTACAAGGCCGTCCTGATGCACGCCGATATCGACAAACGCACCGAAGTTGGTGACGTTAGTCACCGCACCTTCAAGAACCATCCCCGGCAGCAGGTCGTTCATCGTCTCTACGCCATCGGCGAACTGGGCGGTTTTAAACTCAGGGCGCGGGTCGCGGCCCGGTTTTTCCAGCTCTTTGATGATGTCGGTGACCGTCGGCACACCAAATTTCTCATCAGTGAAATCAACGGCTTTCAGATTGCGCAGTTCGCTGCTGTTGCCCATTAAATCTTTCAGCGCCTGCCGGGTCGCCGCCAGAATGCGCTCCACCACCGGATACGCTTCCGGGTGTACGGTTGAGGCGTCCAGTGGATTGTCACCGTGGTTGATACGCAGGAAGCCCGCGCACTGCTCAAAAGCTTTTGGTCCCAGACGGCTGACTTTCAGCAGTTGCTGGCGGTTCTGGAACTGACCGTTCTCATCGCGCCAGGAGACGATATTCTGCGCCATCATACGGGTCAAACCCGCAACGCGGGTGAGCAGCGGAACGGAAGCGGTATTCAGATCGACGCCGACTGCGTTCACGCAGTCTTCCACCACCGCGTCCAGCTTACGCGCCAGTTGAGTCTGGCTGACATCGTGCTGATACTGGCCGACGCCAATGGATTTCGGGTCGATCTTCACCAGCTCGGCCAGCGGGTCCTGCAGACGACGGGCGATAGAAACCGCGCCGCGCAGGGAAACGTCGAGATCCGGAAACTCCAGCGCAGCCAGTTCAGAGGCGGAATACACAGACGCGCCCGCTTCGCTGACGATGACCTTCTGCGCGGTCACTTTCGGGAACTGCTTCTGCACGTCGAGGAAGAAACGCTCGGTTTCACGCGAAGCGGTACCGTTGCCGATAGCCACCAGCTCGACATTGTACTTTTCACACAGCCCGGCAACCGCCACCGCCGCTTTAGCAGCCTGCCCGGTATGCGGGTAGATGGTATCGGTAGCCACCAGTTTGCCGGTACCGTCAACGACGGCGACTTTTACGCCGGTACGCAGGCCCGGATCGAGGCCCATGGTGGCGCGCAGCCCGGCCGGAGCGGCCATCAGCAGGTCGTGCAGGTTGCGGGCAAAGACGTTAATGGCTTCATCTTCCGCGCGTTCGCGCACGGTGCCCATCAACTCAGTTTCCAGATGCATTAGCACTTTGATGCGCCACGTCCAGCTCACCACGCCCTTACGCCAGTTGTCCGCCGGTGCGTTATTCAGGCGCAGGCCGAGATGGTCGATAATAATCTGCTCGCCGTGGCTCTCTTTCGGCGGCTCATCAAACTGCGGGTCGGCGTTCAAAGAGAGCTGCAGCACGCCTTCGTTGCGGCCACGGAACATCGCCAGCGCGCGGTGTGACGGCACGGTGGCGATCGGTTCGTGATGGTCAAAGTAGTCGCGGAATTTCGCCCCTTCCTCTTCCTTGCCGCTGACGACGGTCGCCACCAGATGGGCATTTTTCCACAGATAGTCACGCACTTTTGCCAGCAGGCTGGCGTCTTCCGCAAAGCGCTCCATCAAAATATAGCGCGCGCCGTCGAGGGCGGCTTTGCTGTCCGCGATGCCTTTATCAGCGTCGATATATTTAGCGGCTTCGGTTTCCGGGTCGTGAGACGGTTCATTCCACAGCAGTTCTGCCAGCGGCTCCAGCCCGGCCTCAATGGCGATCTGCCCACGGGTGCGGCGCTTCGGTTTGTATGGCAGGTAGAGGTCTTCGAGCTCGGTCTTACTTAAGGTCCCGTTGATGGCTTTTTCCAGCGCCTCGGTCAATTTTCCCTGCTCGCCGATGGACTTCAGGATCGACTGGCGACGGTCTTCGAGTTCACGCAGATAACCCAGGCGGGTTTCCAGATTACGCAACTGCGTGTCATCCAGACCGCCGGTGACTTCTTTACGATAGCGTGCGATAAACGGCACGGTGTTCCCTTCATCAAGCAGGCGAACGGCAGCTTCTACCTGTTCAGCCCTGGCCTGAAGTTCACCCGCAATAATGCGGCAGAGCGAATCATTCATCATGGGTTTAATTCATCTTTAGGATCAAAAATCAGGGGGATAGTTATACGGACTGGCACGGTAAAATGCCAGCCTCGACCAGGGCCTCTCGGAATGTTCCGGGCCTATTTGATGTATTCAATTTCGTTAACATACCAGGCCGCCTCGCCTGCGGGGGTATTCACGATGGCTAAATCACCGACCTCTTTTTTCAGCAGCGCGCGCGCCATTGGCGAATCAATGGAGATGTAGTCGTTGCGGCCAAAGATTTCATCGTAGCCGACAATCCGAAAGCGCCTGGTATCGCCAGCATCGTTTTCAATTTCCACCCACGCGCCGAAGAAGACCTTCCCCTCCTGCTGCGGCGAATAATCGACGATTTTCAGTTGCTCAAGACATTTGGTCAGGTAGCGCACCCGGCGGTCGATTTCACGCAGGCGCTTTTTATTGTACTGATAGTCGGCATTTTCGCTGCGGTCGCCGAGGCTTGCCGCCCAGGTCACTTTTTTGGTGACTTCCGGACGTTCTTCACGCCACAAGGTGTCCATCTCTTTCTTCAGTTTTTCATACCCTTCACGGGTGATCAGCGGCGTTTTCATCGAAGGTCCCGGCTCCTGATTACAGATCTTTGTGCAATGCTGCGCACAATTCATCGCACGTCATCATACCAACAAGATAAATAATGCGTCTTATGCTTAAATGTATACTTAAGCTGCTGTTAAATATGCTTTGTAACAATTTAGCTCGGAATATATACCAGATTTCGCTGGTGGGCGACCCGGGCTTTTTTGAGAATACGTACTGACAATTGCAGTGAACCTTTGGGAGTATAAACAATGCAAGAGAATTATAAGATTCTGGTTGTCGATGACGATATGCGCCTGCGTGCGCTACTCGAACGTTATCTGACCGAGCAGGGCTTCCAGGTTCGTAGCGTGGCGAACGCTGAACAGATGGATCGCCTGCTGACCCGTGAATCCTTCCACCTGATGGTGCTGGATCTCATGCTGCCGGGCGAAGATGGCCTGTCCATTTGCCGTCGTCTGCGGAGTCAGAGCAATCCTATGCCGATCATCATGGTAACGGCGAAAGGGGAAGAGGTTGACCGTATCGTGGGCCTGGAAATCGGCGCCGACGATTACATCCCAAAACCGTTCAACCCGCGTGAGCTGCTGGCCCGTATCCGCGCCGTGCTGCGCCGCCAGGCTAACGAACTGCCGGGCGCGCCTTCGCAGGAAGAAGCGGTTATCGCCTTTGGTAAGTTCAAGCTGAACCTCGGTACCCGCGAGATGTTCCGCGATGATGAGCCAATGCCGCTGACCAGCGGTGAATTCGCGGTACTGAAAGCGCTGGTGAGCCATCCGCGCGAACCCTTGTCCCGCGATAAGCTGATGAACCTCGCCCGTGGCCGTGAATATTCGGCAATGGAGCGATCCATCGATGTGCAAATCTCCCGCCTGCGCCGCATGGTGGAAGAAGACCCGGCGCATCCACGTTATATCCAGACCGTTTGGGGCCTGGGCTACGTTTTCGTCCCGGACGGTTCTAAGGCATGAAACGCGTGCGCTTTTCGCCGCGAAGCTCGTTTGCCCGCACCCTGTTACTGATCGTTACCCTGCTATTTGCCAGTCTGGTGACAACCTATTTAGTGGTGCTGAATTTCGCGATCCTGCCAAGTCTCCAGCAGTTTAATAAGGTTCTTGCCTACGAAGTGCGTATGCTAATGACCGACAAACTGCAACTGGAAGACGGCACCCAGTTGGTGGTGCCGCCAGCGTTTCGCCGCGAGATTTACCGCGAGCTGGGCATTTCGCTTTATTCCAACGAAGCGGCGGAAGACGCAGGCCTGCGCTGGGCGCAGCATTATGAATTCTTAAGTCAGCAGATGGCGCACCAGCTCGGCGGGCCTACCGAAGTGCGGGTGGAGGTCAATAAAAGCTCCCCCGTAGTGTGGCTGAAAACCTGGCTCTCTCCCAACATTTGGGTGCGCGTGCCTCTGACTGAAATCCACCAGGGAGACTTCTCGCCGCTGTTTCGCTATACCCTGGCGATTATGCTGCTGGCGATTGGCGGCGCCTGGCTATTTATTCGTATTCAAAACCGCCCGCTGGTCGATCTGGAGCACGCGGCGCTTCAGGTCGGCCGGGGCATTATTCCCCCGCCGCTGCGCGAATACGGCGCGTCGGAAGTCCGCTCGGTGACTCGCGCCTTTAACCATATGGCAGCAGGCGTGAAGCAACTGGCGGATGACCGTACGCTGCTGATGGCCGGGGTGAGCCACGATTTGCGTACTCCGCTAACGCGTATCCGTCTGGCGACGGAGATGATGGGCGAAGAAGACGGCTACCTCGCCGAGTCGATTAATAAAGATATCGAAGAGTGCAACGCTATTATCGAGCAGTTTATCGACTACCTGCGCACCGGCCAGGAAATGCCGATGGAGCTGACGGACCTTAACGCAGTGCTGGGCGAAGTCATTGCGGCGGAAAGCGGCTACGAGCGAGAAATCGCCACCGACCTGCAGCCGGGCGAGATCCCACTGCGCGTGCATCCGCTTTCAATCAAGCGCGCACTGGCTAATATGGTGGTCAACGCCGCCCGCTACGGCAACGGCTGGATTAAAGTCAGTAGCGGCAGCGAGGTGAACCGGGCCTGGTTCCAGGTCGAAGATGACGGTCCGGGGATTAAACCGGAGCAGCGCGAGCATTTGTTCCAGCCGTTCGTGCGCGGCGATAGCGCCCGTACGATTAGCGGAACCGGCCTTGGTCTGGCTATCGTTCAGCGCATTATCGATAACCATAACGGCATGTTGGAACTTGACTCCAGCGAACGTGGTGGGCTGCTGATTCGCGCCTGGCTGCCAGTGCCGATGAATCGCACCCTACCCGCGATAAAGCCAACAAAAGAGAGCTAGATCAGCAATAAGCCAGCCACGCCCGGACAGGTGCGCGAGTCGCCATAGCGAGCGCCGCGGATCACCAGCACATCAAAGCGCTCCGGGATCTATTCAAACAATTACCTTGCCTGTACGCGACGCTAGCCCTTCTGTTTGACGTTTTTATGACGCGGTTATGCTTTGCAACGCTTTAAGCTGAGTTGAAACAGTGCGGTACCGCAGCGGTAATCCTGGCGGATCTGCGGTAAACTATCGGTTATCTTGTTTAATTCCCGGAATCACCGCATCCATGCTCAGTTATCGCCACAGCTTTCACGCAGGCAACCACGCCGACGTTCTTAAACACACCGTTCAGAGCCTGATCATTGAATCACTCAAAGAGAAAGAAAAACCCTTTCTCTATCTGGACACCCACGCCGGCGCAGGCCGCTATCAGCTGAGCAGCGAACACGCCGAGCGTACTGGTGAATATCTCGAAGGAATCGCCCGCATCTGGCAGCAGGATGACCTGCCCGCCGAGCTGGAGCCGTACATCTCCGTTGTTCAGCACTTCAACCGTAGCGGTCAGTTGCGCTACTACCCTGGCTCGCCGCTGATTGCCCGCCAGTTGCTGCGCGAGCAGGACAGTCTGCAGATGACCGAACTGCATCCGAGCGATTTTCCGCTGCTGCGCGCTGAGTTCCAGAAAGACGACCGCGCCCGGGTAGAAAAAAGCGATGGCTATCAGCAATTGAAGGCTAAGCTGCCGCCAGTTTCTCGTCGTGGGCTGGTGCTTATCGATCCGCCTTACGAAATAAAAACCGATTATCAGGCAGTGGTAACTGGCATCAATGAAGGTTATAAACGCTTCGCTACGGGCACTTATGCGCTGTGGTATCCGGTGGTGCTGCGCGCGCAAATCAAACGCATGCTGAAGGATCTGGAAGCGACCGGTATCCGTAAAATTCTGCAAATCGAGCTGGCGGTGCGTCCGGATAGCGACCAGCGCGGGATGACCGCCTCCGGGATGATCGTCATCAACCCGCCGTGGAAGCTGGAGCAGCAGATGAACAACGTTCTGCCGTGGCTGCATAACAAACTGGTGCCGACCGGCATCGGCCATGCAACTGTCAGTTGGATCGTGCCTGAGTAACAATTACAGCAATCGGTGGAACCTGGTGATTTCCGGTATACAATCGCGCCAATCAGACATTAAGGATAAGACTCATGAGCAAGCATTATGACTATATCGCCATTGGCGGCGGCAGTGGCGGTATCGCCTCCATTAACCGTGCCGCCATGTACGGCCAGAAGTGCGCGCTGATTGAAGCCAAAGACCTGGGCGGCACCTGCGTGAACGTCGGCTGCGTGCCGAAGAAAGTGATGTGGCATGCGGCGCAGATCCGTGAAGCTATCCATCTGTATGGCCCGGATTACGGCTTTGATACCACTATCAATCACTTCGACTGGGACAAACTGGTCGCCAGCCGTAGCGCCTATATTGATCGCATCCACACCTCTTACGATAACGTGTTGGGCAAAAACAAGGTCGACGTGATTAAAGGCTTCGCCCGTTTTGTCGATGCCAGAACCATCGAAGTTAACGGCGAGACGATTACCGCTGATCATATTTTGATCGCCACTGGCGGCCGTCCGAGCCATCCGAACATTCCTGGCGTCGAATACGGTATTGATTCCGATGGTTTCTTCGAACTGCCAGCGCTGCCGAGGCGCGTTGCGGTAGTGGGCGCAGGCTATATCGCCGTTGAACTGGCGGGCGTGATTAACGGCCTGGGCGCCGAGACCCATCTGTTCGTGCGTAAACACGCGCCGCTGCGTAGTTTCGATCCGCTGATCGTTGAAACGCTGGTAGAGGTGATGAACGTTGAAGGCCCGCAGTTGCACACCCATGCGATTCCGAAAGCGGTGGTGAAGAATGCCGATGGCAGCCTGACCCTGGAACTGGAAGATGGCCGCAGCCAGACCGTGGATTGCCTGATTTGGGCGATTGGCCGCGAACCGGTAACCGATAACTTCAACCTGGTCGCGACCGGGGTGGAAACCAACGATAAAGGCTATATCGTCGTCGATAAATTGCAGAACACCAACGTTCCGGGTATTTACGCCGTCGGCGATAATACCGGCGCCCTCGAGCTGACCCCGGTCGCCGTTGCCGCAGGCCGTCGTCTCTCCGAGCGTCTGTTTAACAACAAGCCGGACGAACATCTGGATTACAGCAACATCCCAACCGTGGTTTTCAGCCATCCGCCTATCGGCACTGTCGGCTTAACCGAGCCGCAGGCACGCGAGCAGTACGGCGATGAAGCGGTGAAAGTGTATAAATCCTCTTTCACCGCCATGTATACCGCCGTGACCTCACACCGCCAGCCGTGTCGCATGAAGCTGGTCTGCGTCGGCCCGGAAGAGAAGATTGTCGGTATTCACGGTATCGGCTTCGGGATGGATGAGATGCTACAAGGCTTCGCGGTGGCGCTGAAGATGGGCGCAACCAAGAAAGACTTCGACAATACCGTGGCGATCCACCCAACCGCAGCGGAAGAGTTTGTGACGATGCGGTAACGAGCTCAAGAAGCTCTCCGGAGCTTCTGCTTCTTTTTTATCAAAAACCCCGTCCTTCAGGGCGGGGAGGATGTCAACTCTACGCCACACCATTATTCCCGTGACGCTTAAACGCCGGGCGCTGATTCAACGCCATATACCAGCGCTCAACCTCCGCCATTTCCGGATGTGCGAACGGCGTCATTTTCCAGCGATGCACCGACAGACCAAGGACAATATCCGCGAGAGTAAACTGGCTGCCGGCGAGCCATGCCCCGGTTTGCTGAAGCTGAGCATTGACGATCTGCACGCAGCGGGTCCATGTGGCAATGCTCTCTTTGATAGCCGCCGGATCCTGGAAACGCGGGTCCTTGCGCACCAGCCCCATAAAGGCATACCGCCAGGCGGTATTAAATTCCGTTGCCTGCCAGTCCATCCAGTGCTCAACTTCGGCGGCGGCCTGCGGCGCGGTGGGGAGCAGGTCTTCCCGCCCGGCTTTGCGCGCCAGGTAGCGGCAGATGCTGTTCGACTCCCACAGCACAAAGTCGTCATCCAGCAGCACGGGCACCAGGCTATTCGGGTTAAGGGCGCGAAATTCAGGGGTCTCAATTGACTGAAACCCGCTGCCGTAATCCTCCTGCTGATACTCAAGCCCCGCTTCCTCGCAGGTCCACAGTACTTTACGAACGTTAATTGATGAGCGTTTGCCCAGTATTTTTAGCATTGTCAGCAATTCCTCAATCAAAAAAGATGGTTGTTTCACAATACTGCATCGGCGGCTCATGTACAGCCGGATAATGTGTATAGTGGATGGCAGGATTTTTCTCCAGGACAGGTTATCCGACATGTTGACCTCTTTTAACGTTTTAACACCGGGCAATATCCGCTTTGGACGCGGCCTTGCTCGTAGCGCTGCCCCGTGGCTCGCCGGGCACTCCACCCAGATACTGCTGGTCCACGGCGCCAGCCTAAAACGTGCGGAATTTTTGTTAAGCGAACTCCACGCTCACCAGTTGAACATCACAACGCTGTCTATCGCCCATGAACCCTGCCTGCAGGATATTGAACGGGGCGTTCGCCTTGCGCGGGAGAAGAGCGTCGGAGCGGTGGTCAGCCTTGGCGGCGGCGCGGTGATCGATGCGGGGAAAGCTATTGCGGCGCTGGTTTCAGCTCAGGGACCCGCAATCGAATATCTGGAAGTGGTGGGTACCGGACGCATATTAGAAGCCAATCCGTTGCCGTTCGTCGCCATTCCCACCACCGCCGGTACCGGTGCGGAAGTCACAAAGAACGCGGTGATCAACTTTCCTGAACAGCAGCGTAAAGTCAGCCTGCGCGATGACCGCATGCTGCCGGACCTGGCGATTGTCGATCCGTCGCTCACCGACCATTCCCCACGCGCGGTGACCCTCGCTTCCGGTCTTGACGCCATCACCCAGGTGATTGAACCGTGGCTGTGCACCCGCGCTAATCCTTTTACCGATGCTCTCTGTCGGGAGGCGATCCCACGCGGAGTTAACGCGCTCAGAATACTGATGGAAAAAGAGTGCCCGGATAGCCGCGATGAGATGGCATGGGTCAGCCTGTGCGGCGGACTGGCGCTGGCAAATGCCGGGCTCGGCGTGATCCACGGCCTGGCGGGCCCATTAGGTGGTCTGAGCAATGCCGCCCACGGCGCACTTTGCGGCAGCCTCCTCCCTTTCGGCCTGGCGCTCAATGAAACACAAGTTAACGACGAAAAAACCCGCCAACGCTTTGCCGATGTGCGCCAGTGGCTGGCAGTGGGGCTGAACGCCGATTCAGACAACGCCTGGGAAAACCTGCGCGAGTGGAGCCAGCGCGCCGGTCTGGGCAATCTGCGCGAGCTCGGCGTGCCTCGCGAAGCACTGGAACCTGCGGCTCTTGCCGCCAGCAGTTCGTCATCGATGAAGGCTAACCCGGTAATGCTGACCAGCGAGCAGTTGCTGGAGATGCTGGAAGCCGCATGGGAATAATCGCTCGTTGTATAAAGCGCCCGGCAATTTAGATTTTGTTGCAAAACGAAATCTCCGAATTTTTCAATACAACACGAAGTAGTTAAAGCGGTTTTAATAAGGTAGATCAATCAGTTAAACCTTTATCTCTGAACTGCCTGTTAAGGGTAAAGCGTGATCTACCGCACACTTCTCTTTTCGTTTCCCGCTGCGAATGTCTAAGCTTAATAAACAGGTCGGCCGCGCCCGGCATCCTCTACTGACGCAATCCGGAGGTCTGTATCACTATGTTCAGCCAGAAATTACACAACGTTGATGACGATGCACTTAGGATCGAAAACGATCCGTGCTACGAAACCGATCCGTATGAGTTAAAGCTGGATGAAATGTTTGACGCCGAACCCGAACCGGAGATCATTGAAGGGCTACCCGCCTCGGATGCCCTTACCCCTGCCGATCGCTATCTGGAGCTGTTCGCTCACGTCCAGAAGTCACAAATTTTCACCGATAGCAAAACCTTTCCCGACTGTGCGCCGAAGCAGGATCCGCTCGATATTTTGATTCACTATCGGCGCGTAAGGCGCACCCCCGAATTCGATTTACGCCAGTTCGTCGAAGATCATTTCTGGCTGCCGGATAGCCGCACCGATAATTACGTCTCCGATCCCAATCGATCATTAAAGGAGCATATTGATAATCTGTGGCCAGTTCTGACCCGCGAGCCGCAGGATCATATTCCCTGGTCTTCCCTGCTGGCGCTGCCGCAGTCTTATATTGTTCCCGGCGGGCGTTTTAGCGAAACCTACTACTGGGATTCTTACTTCACCATGCTGGGGCTGGCGGAAAGCGGCCGCGAAGATCTGCTGAAATGCATGGCCGACAACTTTGCCTGGATGATTGAAATCTACGGCCATATTCCTAACGGTAATCGTACTTACTATCTCAGCCGCTCACAGCCCCCGGTCTTTGCTCTGATGGTCGAACTGTTTGAAGAAGATGGCGTCCGCGGCGCCAAACGCTATCTCGACCACCTGCAGATGGAGTACAACTTCTGGATGGACGGCGCGGAATCGCTGATACTCAATCAGGCCTACCGCCACGTGGTACGTATGCCGGACGGCTCGCTGCTGAACCGTTACTGGGATGATCGCGATACGCCGCGCGATGAGTCATGGCGGGAAGATGTAGAAACGGCGAAGCACTCCGGGCGCCCACCGAACGAGGTCTATCGCGATCTGCGCGCCGGGGCGGAGTCCGGCTGGGATTACTCCAGCCGCTGGCTGCGCGATATCACCCGGCTGGCGAGTATCCGCACCACCCAGTTTATCCCCATTGATTTGAATGCATTCCTGTTTAAGCTGGAGAATACCATCGCCAACCTCTCCGGTCTGAAGGGCGACCGGGAAACAGAGGCCGCTTTTCGCCAGAAGGCCAGCGACCGCCGGGCGGCGGTGACCCGCTATCTGTGGGATGACGAGGGTGGCTGTTTTCGCGATTACGACTGGCGCCGCGAGCAACTGGCGCTTTTTTCCGCCGCCAGCATCGTCACGCTCTATGTCGGCATGGCGACCCATGAACAGGCCGACAGGCTTGCCGATGCGGTACGCACCCGTCTGCTCACCCCTGGCGGTATTATGGCTACCGAGTATGAAAGCGGTGAACAGTGGGATAAACCCAACGGCTGGGCGCCGCTACAGTGGATGGCAGTGCAGGGTTTTAAAATGTACGGCCAGGACCCGCTGGGCGATGAGATAGCCCACAGCTGGCTGCAAACGGTGAATCACTTCTACAAGCGGCAGCATAAGCTGATTGAAAAGTACCATATCGCCAGCGCCACTCCCCACGAAGGCGGAGGGGGTGAATATCCCCTCCAGGATGGCTTTGGCTGGACCAATGGCGTGGTGCGTCGGCTTATCGGTTTGTACGGCGAGCCTTTGTAAAAGCGTGCTGTTCCCGCAGTCTATGTCCTGCTATGTTCATGGCATCGACTTTCGCCGGAAGCATTGTCATGCCTGAACTGGTTACCCCACGCCTGCGCTGCTCCCCGCTGCAGCTTGATGACTGGCCCTTTTTTCTCGCCTTACAGCAAGACCCTCAGGTGATGCTTTACATCGCCGACCCTCGGCCAGTAGCGGAAATTCGTAAAGCTTTTGCTTCGCGGCTTCCCGCGTGGTCGCCGGGTGCAGCCCACTGGCTGTGCCTGGTGGTTCGTGACCGCTACACCCACGTTCCCCTTGGCCTCACCGGTTATCAACATCACGCCCCCGATAGCGCTGAAGTGGGTTTTCTGTTCGCTCCCCGGGCGCAGGGTAAGGGATACGGTTATGAATCTCTGCACGCGTTGTGCGATTACGCTTTCTCCACGGGCGGCATCCGGCGGCTCACCGCAACCGTCACCGCAGGCAACCTTGCGTCAAAAAATCTGCTGCAAAAAATGGGTTTTTATCAGGAAGGCGAGCTGCGCGAATGCTACTGGCTCAACGGTCGCTGGCACAACGATTGGCTTTTTGGCCTGCTCCGCAACGATTACAACCCGAAAGGGTCATCTGGCGAATAGGGAGTGGTTATATTTTACTCTACACTGCAGGCCAGCCAAAGAGGAAGAAAAGCGCATGAAATGTGTTAGCCCCTCCATAATCTATAGAGGGGCACTGACTTACAAGAACATCCCGCCTGAGACTTCTACGCGCTGAGCGTTCATCCAGCGCAGGTCATCACTCAGTAGCGCAGCGATGGCACCGCCAATATCATCCGGAAGCCCCACTCTTCCCAGCGCCGTTTGCGCGGCGATATGCTGGTTAACCTGGGGGTTATCTCGCACTACGCCGCCGCCAAAATCAGTTTCAATCGCGCCAGGCGCGATGATGTTGACCGAAATTCCGCGCGCCCCCAACTCCTTCGCCTGATAGCGCGTCAGTACCTCCATCGCCCCTTTCATTGAGGCATAGGCCGCATAGCCCGGCAGGGCAAAACGCGCCAGCCCGCTGGAAACATTGAGGATCCGCCCCCCATCCCTCAATAACGGTAGCAGCCGTTGGGTGAGGAAGAACGGTCCCTTAAACTGGATGTTCATCAGCTCATCAAACTGGGCTTCGCTGGTCTCAGCAAAAGCGACGTTCAGGCCAATTCCGGCATTGTTCAATAAATAGTCGAAAGTATCCCGCTTCCAGCGCTGTTGAAGCAATTCTCCCACCTTCTGAACAAAACGTTCAAAGCTGCCTACATCGCCGATGTTTAAAGGTAATGCCGCAGCTTTCGCGCCTGTTTGTTCAATTTCAGCCACAACTTCCAGCGCTGCCTGCTGGTTGCTGTGCCAGGTCAAGATAATATCGGTTCCCTTCTCCGCCAGCTTCAATGCGGCATTTTTCCCCAGTCCGCGGCTACCACCGGTCACTAAAGCGATACGTTGTGTCATCAGAAACCCCCTTTTCAATTGCGTTTACATCTTTAAAGAGCTTATTAGCTGCTATAAAAACAATAAATATGAGAAATTACGTTTTACTGTTTCTTTGAGAACAACAATAGGTCACCAGGATGGATAAAATTCACGCAATGCAGTTGTTCATTAGGGTAGCGGAACTGGAAAGTTTTTCCCGTGCCGCCGATACCCTCGGCCTGCCGAAAGGAAGTGTATCGCGCCAGATTCAGGCGCTGGAGGGCCATCTTGGCGCTCGCCTGCTGCATCGCACGACCCGTCGGGTGCAGTTGACTCAGGACGGTATGGTCTACTACGAACGCGCCAGGGACCTGCTCAGCAACCTTGAGGAGCTGGACGGCATGTTTCTGCCCGATCCTTCCAGCATCAGCGGGCGACTGCGTGTCGATATGCCCGTCGGAATGGCGAAAAAGCTGGTTATTCCGCAGCTGTCGGCATTTCTGCAGCAGTATCCCGGTATCGAACTGGAGCTCAGCAGCAGCGATCGATTCGTCGATGTGGTCCGTGAGGGCTTTGACTGTGTAGTCCGCGTCGGTACACTGAAAGACTCCGGGCTGATCGCGCGACCACTGGGCAAGCTAACGCAAATTAACTGCGCCAGCCCTCAGTATCTGATGCGCTTTGGCTACCCGCAGTCGCTGGACGATCTTGCCGATCATGCGTTGATCCACTACGCAAGCAATCCGGGAGTACGCCCGCTGGGCTTCGAAGTGGCCAGCGATGGCACCGTCCGCTGGGTCAAAACCGGCGGCGTGCTTACGGTCAATAATACCGAGACCTGGCAGGCGTCGTGTCTGGCGGGGTTGGGGATTATTCAGAACCCCCGGGTGGGCGTTCGTGATATGCTGCGCACTGGCGAGCTGATAGAAATTCTGCCCCACTACCGCGCCGCGCCGCTGCCGGTTTCGCTCATTTACCCGCACCGGCGTAATCTTTCGCGTCGGGTGCATCTGTTTATGGAGTGGCTGGGCGGGCTGATGAAAAACTATGTTGATTAGTCTGAAGATGACAAAGGGATCTTTCTTTGCATTGTCTGGTGGCGCTTCGATCCCGGAGCACGGCTACGCCCACCCTCCAGGCCGCCCTGAAAGGATAGGCTCTTAATACACCGTTGCCCCTCAAACACCTCATCTGTGATTTTACGTATATAATTTTGATGAATATCGCTGTAAAAAAAGGAAGAAATAATTATGACGCCGGAAAACGACGCTCAACGCCCGACCCAGGATCCGGGCCAGCCGCCGAATAAAAACAAAAGCACCATGGCTGCGATAAATGACTCCACCGTGGCGAAAAAAGCCAACCAGGCGCTAAAAAGCGTTACCGGAACGGCGGAAAAAGTTCAGCGTAACCCTATTATTGCCCACCTCATCCGCGCCACAGAGCGCTTCAACGACAGGCTTGGTAATCAGTTTGGCGCGGCGATCACTTACTTTTCATTTTTGTCGATGATCCCGATTCTGATGGTTTCTTTTGCAGCCGCCGGTTTTGTTCTGGCCTCGCATCCCACGCTGCTACAGGACATCTTCGATAAAATCCTGCTTAACGTTAGCGACCCGACGCTCGCGGCAACGCTGAAAAATACCATCAACACCGCTGTACAGCAGCGCACCGCCGTCGGTATCGTGGGTCTGCTGGTGGCGCTCTATTCCGGAATTAACTGGATGGGCAACCTGCGTGAGGCCATTCGCGCCCAGTCGCGTGACGTCTGGGAGCGCACGCCGCAGGATCAGGAGAAAATTTGGGTGAAGTATTTCCGCGACTTTATCTCGTTGCTCGGCCTGCTGGTGGCGCTGGTGATCACCTTGTCGATCACCTCAATCGCCGGCTCAGCCCAACAGATGATTATCTCGGCGCTTTATCTCGACTCTGTTGAATGGCTGAAACCGGCGTGGCGGCTGATTGGCCTGGCCATTTCCATCTTCGCCAACTATCTGCTGTTTTTCTGGATTTTCTGGCGACTCCCGCGCCACCGCCCTCGCCGTAAGGCGCTGATTCGCGGCA
This sequence comes from Klebsiella sp., assembly GCA_036498385.1. Taxonomy (GTDB): domain Bacteria; phylum Pseudomonadota; class Gammaproteobacteria; order Enterobacterales; family Enterobacteriaceae; genus Klebsiella. The sequence continues at coordinate 11,244 of DASYFN010000027.1, read as the reverse complement.
CCCTCATTGCAGCCGTCGGCTTTGAGATAATCAAGATCATCATGACCTGGACGCTACCAGCGCTGGTGAAGTCACCATCCGGGGCAGCATTCGGTTCGGTACTGGGGATAATGGCCTTCTTCTATTTCTTCGCTCGCCTGACGCTTTTCTGCGCCGCATGGATTGCGACCGCCGAGTATAAAGACGACCGCCGGATGCCGGGTAAAGCTCACCGCTAAACCATCAACGGGCTGAATAAAAGATGCAAAATTCAGCCCGACCTGGTATTTCAGCATATAAATCCAATATGTAACTTTAATTTAACCTACACATGGTCTTATCAACCATTATTTGAATTATGTGAAGCATTTCATAGAACTTATTTTCCTGGCACGCAAATTATTCACTTTTTGCCTGTTTTTTAGCCTCCCTATCCCCTTGTTATGGATTGAAATGTCCCCAGGGCTGTGGCTATATGGCCTTTCGTTCGCAAAAAATAAGAAAGATCTATGCAAGCCACAGCCACTACACTCGACAACACGCCGGAAACCGTACCGGTTAACTCACGCAATAAAGTCGTCGTCGCCTCACTCATTGGTACCGCCATTGAGTTCTTCGACTTCTATATCTATGCCACCGCAGCGGTCATTGTATTTCCGCACATTTTCTTCCCGCAGGGCGATCCCGCTGCCGCGACGCTACAATCGCTGGCAACCTTCGCCATCGCCTTTGTTGCGCGCCCTATCGGCTCCGCAGTATTTGGCCATTTCGGCGACCGCGTAGGCCGTAAAGCGACCCTCGTGGCCTCGCTGCTGACTATGGGGATCTCCACCGTGGTTATCGGCCTGCTGCCCGGTTATGAAACCATTGGGATTATGGCGCCAGTGCTGCTGGCCCTGGCGCGATTCGGCCAGGGGCTCGGCCTTGGCGGCGAATGGGGCGGTGCGGCGCTACTGGCGACGGAAAACGCCCCACCGCGCAAACGTGCCCTGTATGGCTCTTTTCCGCAGTTGGGCGCGCCTATCGGCTTCTTCTTCGCGAACGGTACCTTTCTGCTGCTTTCCTGGCTGCTGACCGATCAGCAGTTTATGGAATGGGGCTGGCGTATGCCGTTTATCTTCTCCGCCGTGCTGGTGATTATCGGCCTTTACGTCCGCGTTTCACTGCACGAGTCTCCGGTGTTCGCTAAGGTTGCCGCCGCGAAGAAACAGGTGAAAATTCCGTTAGGTACCCTGCTGACTAAACACGTTCGCGTTACCGTTCTCGGCACCTTTATCATGCTGGCGACCTACACGCTGTTCTACATCATGACCGTCTACTCCATGACCTTCAGTACCGCCGCCGCGCCGATTGGCCTCGGTTTGCCGCGCAATGAAGTGCTGTGGATGCTGATGATGGCAGTCATTGGTTTTGGCGTGATGGTGCCGGTTGCGGGCCTGCTGGCGGATGCATTTGGCCGTCGTAAGAGCATGGTTGTTATCACTACCCTGATCATCCTCTTCGCGCTGTTTGCTTTTAAACCGCTGCTCGGTTCCGGCAACCCACTGCTGGTCTTTGCCTTCCTGCTGATTGGTCTGAGCCTGATGGGGCTGACCTTCGGCCCAATGGGCGCGCTACTGCCGGAGTTGTTCCCGACCGAAGTTCGCTATACCGGCGCATCGTTCTCCTACAACGTCGCGTCGATCCTCGGTGCCTCGGTGGCGCCGTATATCGCCGCCTGGCTACAGGGCAACTACGGTTTGCCTGCAGTTGGACTCTACCTCGCCGCAATGGCGGGGTTGACGATGATCGCGCTGCTGCTCACCCACGAAACGCGTCATCAGTCGCTGTAACATTCTGCTTCGCCCCCGGCTCTTGCGGCCGGAGGCGACATCTCCGCCAACTATTTTTTCATCTGCGATAGTATTGCCCGGCACTGATTCGCCTCACCTTCGGCAGGTGATATCAGTGCCAGCAGCGCTGCGGCCGGCGTGACCAGCGTCGCCAGCGCTGCCGCCACCGCGCCGCGAGCAATCAGCGGTCCCGCCTTCACGCCCGCATTCGGCGACTTAAAGCTACCGCGTACATACAGCGGCGAACGCAGAGTGATAATGCGAAAACCCTTACTTTCCGGATCGATTGTCAGATCCAGTTGCTCCGATGCGAAGCTGGCGGTGCCGGTAACATTGATCAGCGCATTTTCCGTATCAAAAACAAAAACCTGTGGTCGGGCGACGCCGTTGACCACGTCAATATTTGCCGCTGCGCAATTCACCCGTACTTCATCGTCGCCAAAGATCTGTCCGATGATATAGTTCCCGACGTTAAGACCGAGGATTTCCATGAGGTTACGGCTAATCAGCCCGTCGTTCATTAGCAGCTTCAGATTGCCGTTACTGTTGCCCAGCAGGGCGGCGACGGAGTTACCGGTACCGCGAAGCTGTACGTCGCCATTCATCTCACCGAGCGTTTTCTGCATCATCTTCACGTTTGGCATCAACGCTTTCAGCTTCAGGCGGCGTGCCTGCAGGTTCGCCGTCCCCTGCAGCGGTTTTTTATCCCCCTCAAGTTGAATGCTGCCGGCAATGGTGCCGTTAGCCAGCCCCAGACGCAGCTGTTGCAGGCGCAGGACGCTTCGTTCCAGAATCACATGAGTAGAGAGATCGCTAATGGGAAGCGTGCCGCCGTGCTCAATGCGTCGCCCTTTAAAGCGCACATCGGCATCCATCACCTGCCACTTGTCGGTTTCAAAGCGGTCATAAGGCAATACTTTTCCGGCTGGCTGTGTGGAGGCTTCGCCTTTGCGCCGTTTGGTCTGGCTTTCTTTTCCGCCTGAGTCGACGCCAATCAGCGGCCCCAGATCCGCCAGCCTTAGTAGTCTGGACTCCAGATCACCCTCTAACTTAGGCCGGGGTTTACCGGTGGTATATGTCAGCGAACCGTGGATATCACTCTTGCCGATACGACCATTAAAATCCTGATAGGTAAAGCGCGAACCGGCCTTATCCTTGAAAGTGGCCCGTAGATGCCCATCGGTCGAAAACGTTGGAGTATCCGGCAACAGCACCCCCGTCAGGTCGTAGAGATCGCCCAGCGAGTCCCCGGAAAATTTCAACCGCAGATCGACGCCGCCGAGATTAAGCGGGTCATTAACCGTGCCTGTGAAGGCGACCCGGGTGTTGCCGGAACGAAAATCCCCCTGCAGCGGGAACGGCGTGCCTTCGCTGCGCAGCGCCAGCATGCCGCCGATTTTTCCGCTACCGGAAAGCGGCTGTCCGTTGTAGTTCCCTTTCGCCTGCAGGCCGAAGACGTAATCGCTAACTTTCTGCGACTGCCCTTTCGTTTTTTCGCCGGTCACCTCACTAAACGCCAGCGGCTTACCGAGCGGATCAACCACAATCGTTACGTCGGCGCGCGTCACCTTGTCATCGATAGCAATCTTGCCACGATCAAAAAGAATATTGTCGAGGCGGAAAGACCAACTGGAAGGTTGCGCGTTTTTATCCATCGGTTCGCCCGAGGCGAGGTCAAAGGTCCAGTTGTTCGTCTTCTCCGACAAACGAATCAATCGCGCATCCGGCTGTTCAAGTTTTATCCACGGCAGGTAGACCGTTTTGCTGAACAATGCCAGCGGGGCGAGGGTCGCCTCAACGCGCGGCAGGTGAACCATCGTGACCTGCGGGATATCAGGTGGGTTGCCGAGGACGATATCTTCGGCGTGAACGTGCGGCCAGGGGAGCCAGTTCCGCCAGCCGCTTTCGCCAGGCTGGCGTTCCCAGACGACGCCCAGATCGCCGCGAATAGCAAACGGGCGATTCAGCTCGGCTGAGACTTTCTGGTTAATCGTCGGCTTCAGGCGGTTCCAGTCAAACGTCGCCACCACGATAAAAAACAAAACGATCAGTATGACTATCGTTCCCAGAATAATAGCAACGGTTTTACGGATTCTGCTCATCCCTTTTGCACTCCTTTTGCATCTCGTCACTCCTGAATATAGTTGAGAAATGCCAGACGCTCCGCCGAATGAGGTTTTCGTCACATAATCCGCCTCAGGTCAAAAAAATAATGGAACGTTGTTTTAATATAAAAATAATAAAAGCGGCCCGGCGCACACCAGGGTTAATATTGATTTCATTTCAGGTCATTACTATGTCTAAGAAAATTGCCGTCATTGGCGAATGCATGATTGAGCTGTCAGAAAAAGGCGCGGCAGTAAATCGCGGCTTTGGCGGCGATACCTTAAACACTTCCGTCTATATTGCTCGCCAGACCGATGCCAGCGCTCTGGGCGTACACTATGTTACCGCGCTGGGAACGGATACCTTCAGTCAGCAAATGCTCGAATCCTGGCAGAGTGAGAATGTCCAGACTGACCTGATTCAGCGCATGCCCGACCGTTTGCCGGGCCTGTATTACATCGAAACCGACGATAGCGGCGAGCGCACGTTTTACTACTGGCGTAATGAAGCCGCGGCGAAATTCTGGCTGGAAAGCGAGCAGTCTGCGGCCATCTGCGAAGAGCTGGCGACCTTTGATTATCTTTATCTCAGCGGTATCAGCCTGGCGATCCTGAACCCAACCAGCCGCGAGAAGCTGCTGACCCTACTGCGGGAATGTCGGGAAAACGGCGGTAAAGTCATCTTTGATAACAACTATCGCCCACGCCTGTGGAGCAGCAAAGAGGATACACAGCAGGTTTATCAGCAGATGTTGGCCTGTACCGATATCGCATTCCTGACCCTCGATGACGAAGACGCACTGTGGGGCGAGAAGCCGGTTGCAGAAGTGATTGCCCGCACCCACGCCGCTGGCGTTGAAGAAGTGGTCGTTAAGCGTGGCGCCGATTCCTGCCTGGTGGCGATTGTCGGACAGCCGCAGCGAGAAGTCCCGGCGGTTAAGCTGCCGAAAGAAAAAGTCGTTGATACCACGGCGGCAGGCGATTCATTCAGCGCAGGCTACCTGGCCGTTCGCCTGACTGGCGGAGATGCCGAATCTGCGGCAAAACGCGGACACCTGACCGCCAGCACGGTGATCCAGTATCGCGGCGCAATTATTCCACGCGAGGCGATGCCGCAGTGACGTTACAGTCATGTTGATATTGCAGACAATGTAGGCCGGGCAAGGTGTCCCCCCGGCAACAGTGCGAGCACAATAGCTAAAACAGATGCGCCATTCAATCACCGGATAGTGAGGCTATCCGGTTTTTCTTTACTGTACAGGCGAAATATCCGTCGCTTCGTTACGCCCTTCCACAACATCACCGGCGCTACTGGATGCCGCTGCGGCCGCTCGCGGTGGCGCCATCAGCTTTTCCCACGTTGCCTGTAGATCCTTCATGTTGTATTCCGGCTCGCCCTGAGGCTGTAGCAACACCAGCGCCATATCCTGCGACAGTTGCTGACGCAGGTACTGGTTCAGCATGTCGACCGTCAGCGAGTTCAGAAACTGCTGGCGCAGCTTCTGATACTGCTCAGGCGCGATATCCACCACCTGATTTTGCAACGAACGCATCCGCTGGCTAATCAGTATGTACGTATCGGTGCGCGCATACGTGGCGAACAGCTTCTGCAGCTCGAGGTTTTTCTGCGCGATCAGGGCATCAAACTCGTCCTGCGGCAGGCCGTTATCGCGCACTTTCGCCAGCTCGCGCGCCACGGTCGTTAAGTTGGCATTCAGGCGCTCGCCCGGCGATTCGATATTGATCGCGCATTGAGCACGCTGGTAAAGCACGCGGCAGTCAAAGCCAAGGCCGACATCCTTGATGTTACTTTTGCTCAGATTCTGCTGTACGTGCCAGAACAGCGCTTCCCGGGCAAGGTCATCGCGCCAGTAGCGTTGTAGCGCTACCGAGTCGCGGATCGGCAGCCACGGCGCATCCCACATCAGCGACAGCTTATCCTGACGCACCGCATCGGTCATGATGCTGACCGGCTTCGTCGGCAGCGGCGACAGCGTAGGAACCGCCGCCGGCGTTTCGCGCTTGCCCTTCAGGGCGCCGAAGGTTTTATTGATTTGCTCCGCGACGCTGCGGCTGTCAACGTTACCGACCACAATCAGGGTCATGGCATCCGGGGTGTACCACTTTTGGTAATATTCTTTTAGCTGAGCAATATTAACCGGCTGCTTCAGCGGCACCGCTGGATCGTGCCCCAGCATGGTGGAGCCTTTTAGCCGATAGCGCCACCAGCCTTCTTTAGTATCCACAGGCCAGGTCACCACCATGTCTTCGCCCTGCAGCGCATGGTTGACCGCTTCCGGAGTGATCGACATTTTACCGCTGACGCTTGCCAGCCAGCTCAGGGCCTCTTTCAGCAGATCGTTACGGTTATTCGGTAAGCTCAGGTTAAACAAACTGTAGTCATAAGAGACGATAGCGGGCGGCAGAGGACGCTTCGGGTCAATACTCTGCTGCCATAGCGAACGGGCCTGCATGGTCGGGAGGCCACCGTTTTGCGTCAGAGCGAGACGCGGGATAAAGTGGCTAAAGCCGCTCTGCTGAGTGTTTTCGCTCAGCGAGCCAATATTCACGGACAGGCGAACTTCGATACGATCGCTGGGACGCTGCGGGGTGGTCAGAACCTGCCACTGAAACCCATTCGCAAGTGTCCCATGTTGCCAGGCCGGGTCCGGCTGGAGTGCTTCTGCCTGCACATAACCAACCGTCGCCATTATCAGCAAACCACCGGTTAAGAGTCGAATTTTTGTGCCCTGCATGTGAACCCCTGATGAACAATCCTGGTTACAACAGCGGCCCATGAGAGGCCGCCGAAAAATATGGCGAGTTAAGTACGTCGGTTAGACCACACGGAGATGAAAATGTCGCATGTTGACGTGAAATAATCATTTAGGGTCGCCGCCGCGCAAGCGACAGTGACCCCTAATTATGCGCAGGAGCCCGTAGTCCGGCAAGGGACAACGGGCCTAACAGATGGATTTATGAGGATAATTCGCGCGATTCACTTACCGGAGTACGGTTATTCAGGGCATCGTCCAGCTGTTTGGAGTCCAGCTCTTTTACCCATTTAGCGACAACGATAGTCGCTACGCCGTTACCCACCAGGTTGGTCAGCGCACGCGCCTCAGACATAAAGCGGTCGATGCCAAGGATTAACGCCAGACCGGCGACCGGCAAGTGGCCGACGGCGGAAATCGTCGCCGCAAGCACGATAAAACCACTGCCCGTCACGCCCGCCGCACCTTTCGAGGAGAGCAGCAACACCACCAGCAGGGTTATCTGATGGAAAATATCCATATGGCTGTTAGTCGCCTGGGCGATAAATACCGCCGCCATCGTCAGGTATATTGAGGTTCCATCAAGGTTAAATGAGTACCCCGTCGGGATCACCAACCCCACTACCGACTTACGGCAGCCCAGCTTTTCCATCTTATCGAGCATACGCGGCAGTGCCGACTCGGACGAAGAAGTGCCCAGCACGATCAACAGCTCTTCGCGAATATAACGGATGAACTTAAAGATGCTAAAGCCAGTGGCTTTGGCGATCGACCCCAGAACGACTACCACAAACAGGATACAGGTGATGTAGAAGCAGATGATTAGCTGGCCGAGTTGCACCAGCGTACCGACGCCGTATTTACCGATGGTAAAGGCCATGGCCCCGAAAGCGCCAATCGGCGCCAGACGCATAATCATATTGATGATGCCGAAGATCACCTGCGAGAAGCTTTCAATAACGTTAAAAATCAGTTGGCCTTTGCTGCCCAGGCGGTGCAGCGCAAAACCGAACAGCACCGCAAACATCAGCACCTGCAAAATGTTGCCGCTGGCAAAAGCGCCAATCACGCTACCGGGGATAATATCGAGCAAAAACGCCACAATGCCCTGATCTTTCGCCTGTTCGGCGTAAACCGCCACGGCCTTCGCATCGAGGGTCGCCGGGTCAACGTTCATCCCCGCGCCGGGTTGCACCACGTTAACAATGATCAGGCCGATGATCAGCGCAAGGGTGCTCACGATTTCAAAATAGAGCAGCGCCACCGCACCTGTACGGCCGACGGCCTTCATGCTTTCCATCCCAGCAATCCCCGTCACGACGGTACAGAAGATAACCGGGGCAATAATCATTTTAATCAGCTTAACGAAGGCATCGCCGAGGGGTTTCATCTGCGCACCCAATTCCGGGTAAAAATGGCCCAGCAGAATACCGATTGCTATGGCCGATAGAACCTGGACATACAGGCTTTTAAAGAAAGAAATTTTCATAAGGTGTCCTTTGCCTTTGGAGATAACCACAGACCGTGAGGGGGATATTGCGTCCGTGGCTTAAAAATAACACCCATGAAACATTTCAGAAATAATGAGTGATGAAATTGCAATGCGATTGTTAATTTATTTGAACTGACTCGAATAAGCTAACAATGTTGTTACAAATTTATCCCCTCATCATTGAGTAAAAAGCGGGCCATAAAAGCCTCAGGCGGCATGGCGCAGCCAAAAAGATATCCTTGCACTGTCTCGACCCCCGCCTCCTGCAGCCAGAGATACTGCCTATCAGTTTCGACGCCTTCCGCGACAATGCGCAGATTCAGGCCGCGCGCCAGCTGGATAATCGCGGGTACCATGCTGGTGTCATCCGGCAGCATATCGATAAAGACTTTATCAATTTTCAGGATATCCACCGGCAGCGATTTAATATGCTGCAGCTGACGCAGCCCCGCGTAGCCCATACCAAAGTCATCCAGAGCAATCCGTACGCCCGCTTCACGTAGCGGACGTAGCAGGGAAATAATCGCCTGCGGGTCATCTATCCGACGACTTTCTGTGACTTCCAGTACCAGCGTGCCCGGCGCGATACGATAGCGCGAGAGCAGCGCCAGCATTTCCGCACCGCGATCATGATGTAGCAGTTGTAGCAACGACACGTTGACCGACAGCGGCAGCATGATCCCCTCGTTTTGCCAGGCGGCAAGTTGTCGGCAAGCCTCCTCCATCACCCAGTAGCCGACCGGGGCCATCAGTCCGCAGGCTTCAATGCGCTCAACCAGATCCGCCGGCAGCGACCAGCTCCCGTTCGCCTGACGCTGACGCAGCAGCACCTCCGCACCGCACACATCGCCGCTGACGGTATCCACCTGCGGCTGCAGCCAGATGGCAAACTGCTGGTTATCAAGCGCCGTCAGAATATCGTGCTCTTCCAGCAAGCGGCGCTGTGCTTTTTCCATCTGTTGCGGATCGAAGAACTCAATCTGGTTTTTCCCTTTACGACGCGCGGTCACGGCGGCGGAAAACGCCCGGCGATAGAATTGTTCGGCATTAATTTCGCCGTTAAACATTGCGATGCCGACGCTGGCGCAGGGGCGCAACTGGATACCATGCAGCGGTAAACGTTCACTTAAGACAGTGAGTACTTGCTTACTTAATGTCACCGCCTGCCAGGGTTCGGTAATTCCATGGGCCAGAATCGCGAAGTCGTAGCCGCTTACCTGGGCCAGCACCATCTGCACCGGGATAATCGCCCGCAGCTTTTCAACAAGGGTTAATAGCAGCATTTCACGCTGGGTCTCTTTCAGTACGCCAGCGGTATCCTGCAACGTTTCGCAGGCGACAATCAGCAGCGCCGAGACCTGCGGGCGGGCGACGGTTTGCTCCAGCATCGCCATCAAAAAGGCTTTGTTGGGCAACTCGGATACCGGAAAACGGGTCGATTGCAAAGAGAGTTCGTCATGCAGGCGCAGCAGCGTCTGCTGGTTACGGTTGTAGCTACGCACCAACATGCCGATTTCATCGTCATGATGTAAACGCGGCAGCGTGAGCTGATGGCCCAAACGCTCCTCATGGGGGACATCATTGAGCTCACGGGCGATTTTACGCAGCGGACGCACGATCAGGCGGTTGATACACCATGTGATCGCCACGGTCATAATCAGCACTAAAAGTAAGTAAGCGGTCACTAACGTGGCCAGCGCGCTCATGACGAACTTATACATGCGGTATGAATCGGCCTGGAGAACCAGATAGGCCAGCGGTTGCGGGTTGGCCGGGCGTTCAAGGGAGTAGATAGGTAGTGAAATCTGCACCGGTAGTTCAAACATACGGGTGATGGTGACCGGTACCGGACGTTCGGGAATAAAACTCATCCGCAGCGCCTGGAACTGATTGGGCAGCACAACATCCGCCCGGCTGACGATACCAGCGGGCTGAATGCGACTCAGAATGGCTTCCGCTTCAGGGATATCGGCTTTCAGGATAGCCGCTGACAGCGGCTCGCGAACGGAACGCGCGATGCTTTCTAACTGCGTGGCCGTGGTATAGCGACTCTGCTGAACAAAGTGGAACAGCAGAATAGAACAGAAGACCAATATAAACGCTATGGACACGCTCGCGACCATCGCCATCTGTTTAATTGTAAGTGAACGGCTGACGCGCAACGGGGTTCTCCACTGAAACTGAACGTATATCGGGTATAGATCCCTCTCACCGATCGTTATCAGAATGATTATATACTCAAATTGTTCGCTCACGCTCACACGACCTGAAGCCATGCTTTCCCGGAGGCGGTGCTAAACGCCTGTTCAGGCTACAAAATCCCGAACCGCACGGCCCCATAGCCCGTTAGCGGAGCACCACCGACGAATAAACGGACTGTATTGCCAGAGGTTAGCGAAGTTTGACGAGTATACGCGAAGAGCGCCGTGGAGTGGCACCCCGTCGTATAATTCAGCCTAATAAACCGCTGAGTGCTCTACTCGCAATAAACGAAAAAGGCCGCAGGATTTTACCCCTGCGGCCCCGTTCGGGCGCATGCTGCCACTAAGGCAGGCAGATACCCACTGGCCGACTACTTCCGGTTATCCATCCAGCTCACGATGATGCTGACAAGAATGCCAGCGATCACCGGAGCCGCCAGATCGTCCCAGAGCAGCAGACCTAACTGAGCGAGCGTCATACAGCCGCCTTGTTGCAATGGCAACCGTTCGCGGCTATCCTCGAATTGTCTAGGTTCGAGAGTAGCCCCCGATGCGTTGCCAGATTTATACCAACAACGTGCGGGGGTTTTCTCTTTCCAGCAACTCATCTCTCTATGCCGCCGGGGTTCAAGCCCCCGCAACATTGCGCCTCACCGGGCGAACCCGGCTTGCCGACGATTCTACTGCCCCAACCAGATATCAGCATCCGGCTCGACTGCATTATTCGAGGCGCATTCCACAGTTTACGGCTGATCTTTATTTGCCAGCCACACCAGCAATTTCAGGCTGGCGGAGTAATAGTCATCCTGAGCGCTAATCTGAGGATCGGCCTGTTTTTCTCCGAGGGTTAAATCGCGTACC
>DASYFN010000026.1:0-27726 GCA_036498385.1 Klebsiella sp. | reverse complement strand
GCCTGCCAAAGCAGGGTATAGAGATACGGTAGCAAACGGTAACGCAGCTCAATGGCCGAACGGATGGCTGGAGTGATTTCCGGGTACATCCAGGCTTCGTTTACCGTCTGGTCGTCATTCCACGAGTGAATGGTAAACCGTGGATGCATGACGCCATTCTGTACCCAGCGTACGAACAGCTCCGGATCTGGTTTGTCGCCAGAGAAGCCGCCGACATCGTGGCCGACATTAAATAACCCGGAGAGGCTCATGCCCAGCCCCATACGAGTGTTGTAGCGCAGAGTTTCCCAATTGGTGCGGTTATCGCCGCTCCAGGTCTGAACGTAGCGCTGCATCCCGGCGCAGCCGGAACGAGAGATAAGATACGGGCGTTTGTGCGGCGCAAAGCGCTGCTGAGCCTCCAGCGACGCGCGCATCATGAGTAGCGGCATCACCGGGCGAATATGTTTGATGGCAATTTCCTGGCCAAATCCGTAGCAGCGAGCTTCGCCGTCCCAGACTTCATACTCGTTATTATCGTTCCAGGTAGAATCGATACCCATCTCCAGCAACTGCGTTGTTACGCCTTCCTGCCACCAGGCGACGGTTTGTGGGTTGGTAAAGTCAAGGTGCGATCCTTCGTCATCCCAGAAGCTGGAGCGCTCAGGGGCATCGGCCTGGGAATCACGGATAAAAAGCCCGCGTTCCGCGACTTCGTTATAGCGCGGATGGTCCTGCAACAGGCATGGCTTAATGTTAGCGGCGAGCTTCAGCCCGGCATCATGGAATGCCTGGCTCATCACTTTCGGCTGCGGCACCTTGTCGTAGTTCCAGTTAAAGACGTAGCGCTTGCCATTAATCGAGGTATAGCCGGATGAGAGCTGGAACGAGTCGCACGGAATGGCGTGCTCCTCGCACAGGCGGATGAAGTTCATCAACTGGTTTTGCGCATCCGGCGCGTCGGTGTAATGCATTGTCGAACCGCTGTAGCCGAGACTCCATTTTGGGCCGAACAGCGTTTTACCGGTCAAGCGAACGAATGCTTTGGTGATATCCAGTACGCGCTTGCTGGAAAAAATATAGTAATCAATATCGCCTGCTTCCGCCTGCCAGCGGCGATAGGCAGTATGATAGTTGTCGATTTCGTTACCAAGATCGAGCCAGCAACTGCTCAGGTTGTCGTAAAACAGACCGTAGCTGATATCGCTGCGCTGCGCGATGGTAAACGGAATATGTTTATACAGCGGGTCGGTGCTTGCTGCGTTATAACCCATGGCATCGAGGTTACGCATCTCAAAGCGTTTACCGTTACGCTGTAGATCGCCCGTCTTTTCACCAAGACCATAGAAACGTTCATCTTTACGGCGGCTAAGGTAGTGGGCAACGCCGTCGCCGTGCGCGTTCGCCAGATAGGCGCTGGTGGGGCGGTCATTCACCAGTGGCTGCCACTCGCCAGCTTCATCGCGGTAGCTCCATTCCAGCCACAGCGGCTGGTGAACGGTGACGCGCAGCTGTTCTGTCGTGATGCTCAGCGCGCCGTCGTGTTCTGTGAGCTGCCAGGCGGGGAGGCTAAAGCCGCTCAGATCTTCGCGCGAGCGTCCTTCCCACGGCACGTCCTGCTGTGGGGCGATACTCCAGGTGCGATCCAGCGTCAGCTGACCATGCCGTTTCAGCAGCACGCGGAACATATTCTCTTCCAGAACGTACAGACACAGGGTGTGTTGACCGTCGACGGTCAGCTCAACATGGTGGTCCAGCCGTTGGCGCAAGGCCCAGTTTTTCAAAGTCTTCATTTCTACATCCACTCTCAGGCGCGTTTTGCGCGACGTTCAGCAATAAATGCCACCAGGAATACCGCGCCAATCAGGTCAAAGAATCCCATGGCGATAAATAGCGGGTTGAAGCCGATTTTGTCGGCGGTGACCCCAATTAACAGCGAGAACAAAAAGCTGGCGATCCAGGCGGCGGAGCCGCGCATCCCGTTAACGGTCGCCATCTGTCCTTTATCGAACGACTCCACCACCAGCGCGCTGAGCATGCAGGAGATAATCTGGTGGCCGAAACCGCCTATCGAAATCAGCACGATAGTGATATAGGGATCGCGGGTAATCGCCACAGTGGCGAGCGAAATCATCAGGAAGGCGCCGGTGACGGAGCTGGCGACCACCGAGTTCACCCGTGAGCAGCCGAACCAACGGGTATAAAGTTTGGTCAGATAGCCACTGGCGATGCTACCAAGGTCGGCTGCCAGAAACGGAAGCCAGGCGAACATAGCGATTTGCTTTAAATCCATACCATGTTCTTTCGCCAGATAGAGTGGTACCCAGAAGCTCAGCACTGCCCAGGCGGGTTCAGCCATAAAGGCCGGAATGGCGATACCGTAGAAGCGTTTATTTTTCGATACGGTTTTCAGCGCGGTAAAGAAGGGCAGTTTGACCGGCGGCGCTTCATTGTCCTGCTGGATGAACGCCAGCTCAGTTTTGCCGAGGTTAGGGTGTTTTTCCGGGTTATGATAAAACGCCCACCAGAGCACGACCCATAAGAGCGCCAGCGCGCCGGTGAACATAAATGCGCCCTGCCAGCCGAACGAAGCGTGTGCGAAGTAGATGATCGGCGGCGCCAGCATGGCGCCGACGGAGAAACCGACGCCTGCCCAGCCTGCCGCGATCGGGCGCTCGGATTTTGGAAACCACTCCCCGAGGGTTTTGGCATTCGCTGGCGTCGCCGCCGCTTCAGCGCCACCCATAAAAAAGCGCAGGATCGCCAGGTGCAGCCAGCTCCCTGCGCCAGCATGGGCAATACAGGCAACGGCCCACAGTGTGGCGCAAATCATAAAGCCAAGCTTGAGACCAATTACGTCGATAAGCCAACCGCAGAGCGGCTGGAAAATGGTGTATGCCAGCTGAAAAGCGCCGACTATCCATGAGTACTGTTCGGTAGTAATACCCAGAGATGTTTTTAATTCCGGGGCGATAATCCCCAGGGAATTGCGTGTAATGTAATTAACGGTGACGCCCAGCAAAAACAGTACCAGCACCCACCAGCGCAGATTCTTCACTATGTGGCGCGATTTACTGACCGCCATATCATTATTGAGGCCTTGGCTCATAGAACTCTCCACGAGACATCTAATAGGGGAAATTGACCAACCCGTTTCCTGAGTTGTCGCTAAAATTTTGTATTCTGTTGTTTGATAATGTTTATATCCCGACACTATTGGTTGACTAATCTCAAAGGTGTTGGACCAATTCAGGCTAAGGGAGAATGAGGATGAGCAATAGCGGCAATTCTGCAAATATTTTCATGAACCGATCGGGATCAAAGTAATACGCTGCCAAATAGCTTAAAAATATTCATATTCTTCCTATGAAAATTTTTTCATCAGCAAATTAGAGCGCGATCACAAAATGGATAAAAAGCTCAAAGTGAGCGAAATAGCGGGGCGCACGGGGCTGTCGGTCAGTACGGTATCACGGGTGCTGGCAGGGAAAGCGAATACCAGCGCCAAAGCCCGCCAGAGGGTACTGGACTGCGCTCGCGAATTGGGCGTCATGGAAGGTATCGCCGCCGGGAGAATGCTGCTCAATAATCTGGTGGTCTTTGCTCCTCAGCGAGCTTTCGATGAGCGCACAGATATTTACTACTATCGTGTTATTCAGAGTATCAATAGCGCGCTGATGCCGCATGAGGTCCATCTGCGCTATTGCGTACTGGAGGAGAATGACAGCGATGCCAATTTGTTTTTGCATCGCATGCATGAAGAATCGACCCAGGCCGCCATTTTACTCGGTATCGATGATCCGCATATTCACGATCTGGCCGCCGATCTGGCGAAACCCTGCGTGATGATTAACTGTCATGATGCGAGAATGCGCTTACCTTCCGTCGCGCCGGATCATCGGCTGATCGGTCAATTCGCCGCTCGGTATCTGTTCGATATGGGGCATCAGGCGATCATGAACGTGATGTGTCTGCGTCGCTATACCATGGAGCTGCGTTTGCTGGGTATCAAGCAGGCGTGGCGCGCGCGGAATCTGCGTTTTGTCGATAGCATGGATTTAATCGATATCGCCAATTTCAGCGCCAGGGATACCGAGAAAAAAGTCGGCGAGTGGCTGGACCAACGCGGCGATGGCCCGTTGCCGACGGCATTTCTGGTGGGCGGTGATTTTATGGCCGCAGGCACTATCGCCGCCTTACAAAAACGCGGTTTACGCGTCCCGCAGGATATTTCTGTTATGAGTATTGATGGCTTTAACCTGGCGGCGATTCAGGATGTGCCGCTAACCGCCGTCCACGTCCCGCGCGATGAATTAGGCGTTGAAGCGGTACATTTGCTACAGCAGAGGCTGATTCGTCCTGATGCGCCGCACGGTTCTTTATTGTTGCATGGCACGCTGGCGGTACGTGATTCGGTACGGCGGATACGTGCCGGTAACCGTCGTGCCACCGTCGAGCCAAAGGGGCTCTATGACGATTAATCAACCATCCCCAGTGCGCGCTTACCGTGGATATTTAAATCATCCAGCGTGAAACGATCCTCCCAGTCGGTTTCATAATCTTCGCGCGGGAAATCCCCCGGCGAAGCACCGTGTTCCAGCGCCACTTTGACCTTTTGAGCGTAGGCGAGGTTTTTCTCACACATCGGCGCGGCGGGGATGTACATGACGTTGCCCCAGCCCTGCTGGTTTTCCACCGGCGCGACCGAATGGATCACGTCGCAGTGCCACCACACCGAATCGCCCGCATTCAGTGCCGGAATTGAGCTTAAGGCTTTGATCAGCAGCGGGTGCCATTTTTCCGAAATCGGCAGCACCTTGCCCGGCGCGACGCCGCACAACTCATCTTCCGGGACATCGTCGAGCAGCGGACGCAGCAACACGTAAGCCATCGCTTCAGGAATGGGTACCACATGCAGCAGACCCTGATCGGGGATCATATCGGAGAGCGCGGTCCAGCCCTGGAAGGTGCGGAATACCGAGCATTTCGTGGTGTTGTCGACCGTATACTCTTCGACTTCGGTGCGATATGCCGCGTTCCAGGGATCGTAAGCGTCAATATTGCCGTTAAAGACGTCAGCAAAGACTTTCTGGTAGGCCGGCAACAGCCAGCGTTCCAGGGCGCCGGAATCGGTATGCGCGCCCAGACCTTTCGAGGTGGTTCCCGGCGGGCGGCGGCGAATGCGGTCCGGATAAATGACACTGACATCCGGGTTGAACCACTGCTTGCCATCGTGATTAAACGTCCACAGGCGGTTGAGGAAGGATTGCACGGCGGCCATTTCATCGCTCTGACGCGCCTGCATCTGCGCCTGTGACCAGTAAATAGGATAGATCTCCGGGCGCGAAGCTTCCAGGGAGCCGAAAAAGGTGTCGCCCGGCCCTCTGTAGACGTTATCGAAATGGTTGCGATCGAGATACCCGAGCATCGAGTTATCCCACGCCAGCGCCTGCTCGCGAGAGAAATGACCTTTGATGACCACGCAGCCGCGACGCTTGATGAGCTCTCGCCGGGCCTCCGTTACCTGACCCCGTGCGATATCATCGAACGGGATCACCGGCCAGACGTCCTGACCGCTGGCTTTAAGGGCGTTAATCTCTTCCAGACGCTCTGTGATACGCGCCGTCAGCCGATCGAACACCGCCTGCACATCGCCAATTTGCGCTCGCAACTCCTGCTTAATCCGGCGGATGGCCGCTTTAGGATCGGCAGGTAAAGTTTCACAGGTATGGGTAACCGCCATGATGACCTCTCACCTTTCATTCGAAAGCATTAAACATTACATATGATAATTTAAGTTAAAATTAAGTTAATGCAAGTTTAAAATCATGTGGAGGCACATAAAACAAGAAGCCGGGGTTGTAAACCCCGGTGCGGCGTTATTCGTTGAAGGGGGCAGCGTGGTCGAGGACGGCCTGAATCACATTCAGCGCGCCATCATGGTTGTTGTTATCGGTAGCAAAGCGGGATACCGCTTTGATGCTTTCAGCGGCATTGGCCATCGCGAAGGAGTATTTCACCAGCTTCAGCATTTCCGTATCGTTAGCGCTGTCGCCGATGGCCACGCATGCCTGCGGCGAGATGTTCCAGCGTTTCAGCAGGCGGCTAATGCCGTTAGCTTTATGCAGGCCGGGGATAATCAAATCGACGAAGCCAAAACCGCTAGTGACCGGCTTCATGATGCCGTCCAGCGAGACGTGCAGGGTGTCGATAAGTTGCGGGATTTCGCTATCCGGCAGGTTAAGCGAAAACTTAAACAGTATATCGTCAATATCATGGTAGTTGCCGATGCGCTGCAGGCGATGGTAGTGCTTTGACATCAGGGTGACAAATGCATCGGGCGCGCGGTCGCTGACATAAGCGCTTTCGAGGCCGCAGGCGACGAAGTTGAGCTGAGGATCTTTAAGTAATTCGCCAATGACCACCTGGGATTCATGACGGGTAAGTTCACCGTGGAACAACTGTTGACCGTGTTCATAAACCAGTGCGCCGTTCTCGGCGACAAAGGAAATCTGGTCGCGGATTTCCGGGAAAAAAGAGATCAACTGGTAGTACTGGTTGCCGCTGGCGACAACGAATTCAATACCCTGCTGCTGGAGTTGCGCAAACTGCGCAAGAAAACGCGAGCGGTCATACTGCTTGGCGTCATTGAGAAAAGTTCCGTCCATATCGGTGACGATAACTTTAACGGTCATAACACATGCTCCTGGCTTAACTTCGACCAGTAACATTCTAATTACAATGTGATGAGGAGCACAAATTTATTTCAAATGAAAGTTTGCGTTCATTTCTGTGCAGTATAAAACCCCGGGTTGCGGCGTAAACGCCTTACCCGGGCTACCGGCCCGCAAACGGCTTCGAACCTGTAGTCCGGTTAAGCGCAGCGCAAGCCGGGGGATGAGACTTACAGCGTATGCTCGGTGCGGGCGATGATATCGTCCTGGGCATCCGGTGACAGGGCGGTAAAGAACGCCGAGTATCCGGCCACGCGGACCACTAAATCACGATACTGGTCAGGATGTTTTTTCGCTTCCAGCAGCGTCTCGCGCGACACGATGTTGTACTGAATATGCCAGCCTTTATGCACCTCGAAGAAGGTGCGCAGCAGCACCATCAGTTTCTGCTTATCCGACTCATTCTCCAGCGTTGCCGGGTTCAGCTTCTGGTTAAGCAGCACGCCGCCCAGGATCGAACCGGTCGGCAGTTTTCCTACCGAACTTATAACCGCGGTTGGCCCGAGATGGTCGGTACCGGAGGCAGGGCTTGCCCCTTCCGCCAGCGGCGAATGCGCCTTACGACCATCCGGTGTTGCCATGGTCTGTGCGCCGAACGGCACGTTGGCGGAGATGGATGAGGTTCCGGCGTAGTAGTTGCCACCAATCGGGCCGCGGCCGTAGCGCGGGTTATGATACAGCTTCAGCTCATCGATATAGGTCTGGTAGGCGCGAGCCAGCAGAATATCGACGCTATCTTCGTCGTTGCCGTATTTCGGCGCACCGTTAATTAAGCGCTGGCGCAGTTGCTCGTGGGTCAGACCTTCGAAGTCTTCCGCCAGCGCCTTTGCCAGCTCTTGCTGACCAATGACGCTCTGATCGAACACCAGTTTCTTCACCGCCGCCAGGCTATTGCCGAGGTTGGCGATACCGACTTGCAGACCGGAAACCCAGTCATATTTTGCGCCGCCCTGTTTAATGCTCTTCGCGCGCTCGATGCAGTCATCGACCAGTGCTGAGCAGAGAATATCATGCACATTCTCTTCCAGCATGGTGTCGACCACATACTCAATCTCGATAGATTTGCGCGTGTAGTAGCGGATCTGCGTATCCCAGTCGGCCAGTACCTGGTCGAAATTGTCAAAGTTACCCTTCGACAGCGCGTGCTCCTGCGGCAGGAAGACCTGACCGCTGGTGGCGTCGCGGCCGCCTTCCAGGGTTGCCAGCATCACGCGGGCGAAGTTGATAAAGCTCATCCCGGTGCAGCGATAGCCCCATTTACCACCGACGGCGGTTTCGATGCAGCCGATCGCGGCATAATCGTAAGCGTCCTGCGGTTCGATCCCCAGCTTGATAAATTCCGGGATGACGATTTCATCGTTGTTGAATGCGGGCATCCCGAAGCCGCAGCGGATCACCTGTACGCAAGCGTCGAGGAAGTCGTTGCTCATTCCCGCGTGGTAGCGCACGCTGAGGTTAGGTTGAGTCGAGCGCAAACGACCACAGGATTCAAGGATGGCGTAAGAAAGCGGGTTCACCGCGTCCTGCGCTTTACCGTCCAGCAGATTCTGTCCGCCGATGGTGACGTTCTGATACAGCGGGCTACCGGCGGAGGCTTTAGAGTGCGAGCCGGAGCGAATTTTGTTCACTTCCAGCAGCTTCAGCCAGCAGCAGTGCAGTAGCTCGATGGCGTGTTCGCGATCCAGAGAATGCGCAAGTTCAACATCGCGGCGGTAATAAGGGTAGAGGTACTGGTCCATACGGCCAAAAGAGACTGAGTGACCGTTGGATTCAATTTGCAGAATCAGTTGAATGAAATAGCAGAGCTGCAGCGCTTGCCAGAAGGTTTTCGGCGGCTCGTGGGCGATGATGTCGCAATTTTCGGCAATGGCCAGCAGCTCGTCGCGACGGGATTCACGGGTCTCCGTCGCGGCCATGCTACGCGCCAGCTTAGCAAAGCGCTTACTGTGTTCGCTTACCGCTTCCAGCACGATATCAATGGCTTTGAGGAACTGCTCGCCGTGCAGATCTTCCAGCACGGTAAGGTTAATGCGCGAACGGCGCTCGGCGACTTTCGCGCGCATGCCGTCGAGGCCTTTTTCCAGCAGCAGCGGATAATTGACCGCAAGGTGAGCGTCACCGGAGGTCATATTGCCCTCCGCTTTGATAATTCCGGTAGCCAGCAGCGCTTTTTGCTCGTCGGTAAACATTCCGTAGCAGCGATCCTGTACGGTTTGACCGCGCCACCACGGGCACACTTCGTGCAGCACGCGCTTGTTCTCTTCGCTGACTGCAAAACCGGCGCCTGGGCGATCGGCAAGGTCGTCGATCTCTTTTTCGATCCAGCTAACGGTATATTCCGGGAAGATAGGTGCCGCGCGGACGACGCTTGCCTGGTTGCCGACGATCAGTTCATCGTGCTTAATCCAGATCGTGCGTTCCGCCAGATGATGGGCCAGCGCCAGCGCGCGGCGTAGCGGGATTGGCTTATCCAGATGTTGCTGATAGGCTTCGGTATAGTGCTGGGCGCGCTCGGTACAGACCGGCGGCTTGACGATATGCACCAGCGCCATTTTATGCGCCTGGATGCGCGGGCTCAGAGTATCCAGTTTCAATGTTGTCATAAGGTTATCCTCGTAGAGTCGCCGTTAAACCTTTGCTCTGAGCATAGTGCTGCGCGAAGGCGAGCAGCTCGGGGGCAGCAAGTGGTTTATCCGGAGCAGTATAGGGCTGACTGAGTAATTGGTATTTATTCATTCCTAACGTGTGGTACGGCAGGAAGTGGATCTCGCTAACTTTTAAACGATCAGCGGCAAAATCGGTAATGGCGGCAATATCGCTTTCGTTGGCGTTAAAACCCTGGATCAGCGGCACGCGAATGATGATTTTCTTCCCGGTCTGCGCGACGCGCTGCAGGTTATCCAGCACCCGGCGGGCGCTGCCATCCGTCCACTGCTGGAAAATCGCTTCGTTGATATGCTTAAGGTCGGCGAGGAACAGGTCGATAAACGGTAAAGAGGGCTCGACGTATTTCCACGGTACATGCAGACAGGTTTCGACCGCAGTGTGGATCCCCGCGTGGTGGCTGGCCTCAAACAGCTGTCGGACCAGCTCGGGATTCATAAACGGCTCGCCGCCGGAAAGCGTGACGCCGCCGCCGCTGCGATCGTAAAACGGTTTATCGCGCAGCACCGTGGCCATAATCTCTTCAACGCTTTTCTCTTCACCGCACACCGTTAATGCTGTGCTCGGGCAGCAGTCGCGCAGTCTGCCGATATGCGTATCAGTGAGCTTTTCCCGGTGGATAATCAGGTCATCCAGTTTGCGGGTGATCACGTCCGGCGCAGCCTGCTGGCAGAGGTCGCAGCCGTTGAGGCAAAGGCGAGAGTCATACAGCAAATCCGCCGTACGGGCGCGGCTTTCCGGGTTCTGGCACCAGCGGCAGCCCAGCGAACACCCTTTCAGGAATACGACAGTGCGGATCCCCGGGCCGTCATGGGTTGAGTAACGCTGAATGTTGAAGATCATAAGACACCCTCTTATTTGCATATGAAGATTAAATTACTTTCGAATGAAAGTTGCGTTGATATAAATCAACAAGCAGAATGAGGGAGTTGAACGGCGACTAAAAAGTCGCGGCGGGTCACAAATAATCCGGCGGCATGCGCCGCCGGAGAAGGATTAAGGCGTGCCGCATACCTCGCAGTGAGGATTACGTAGCAGCTTCATTTCGCGGAACTGGCAGCGCATGGCATCGTACATCACGATTTTGCCCATTGCCGGGCTGCCGTAGCGGGTCAGAAGCTTAATCGCTTCCATCGCCTGTAGCGAACCAATGGTGCCGACCAGCGGCGCCATCACCCCGGCTTCGACACAGGTGAGGGCATTCTCGCCAAACAAGCGACTCAGGCAGCGATAGCAAGGTTCATCTTTCTGATACGTAAAGACGCTGATTTGCCCTTCCATACGAATTGCCGCGCCGGAGACCAGCGGCGTTTTGTGGCGGAAACATTTGGCGTTTAGCTGGTTACGGATAGCGACGTTGTCAGTACAGTCAAGCACCAGATCGTGAGCGGAGATCTGCGCCTCTAGTGCCTCCTCTTCCAGCAGCGCGTTTAGCGGCGTGAGCTGAACATGCGGGTTGATACGCGCCAGCGCGGTGCAGGCGGAGTCGACCTTCGGCTGGCCGATAGTCGCGTCGCTGTGCAGGGTCTGGCGCTGAAGGTTGGAGAGCGACACGGTGTCGAAATCGAGCAGGGTAAGTTGGCCAACACCTGCCGCCGCCAGATACTGCGCGGCAGCGCAGCCGAGGCCGCCGAGGCCTACGACCAGCACGCGGGAGGCTTTCAACTGCTCCTGACCGTCAAAATCGAAATCGCGCAGAATGATTTGCCGGTTGTAGCGCAGCATCTCTTCATCGCTCAGCTCCACGCCCATTACAGTCCTCCGAAAAGATGATTAAACGGCTCAACTTCCACCCATTCACCCGCCTCCACGTTGCCGCGTTCGCGCTCCAGCACGATAAAGCAGTTACCGAGACTGAATGAGCTGAAAATATGCGAGCCCTGGTGACCGGTGCTGTTAACAACCAGTTCGCCATCCGGGCCGCGTTGCAGCACGCCGCGCTGAAAATCGAGGCGGCCCGGCGACTTTTTCAGGCTGGCCGCGGCGCGCGCGCGCAGGCGCAGCGGCTGAGTTTGGTCGACGTTGCCGGACAGCTTCGCCAGCAGCGGCTGGACCAGTTGATAGAAGGTCAGCGTTGCGGAAACCGGGTTGCCCGGTAGGCCACAGAACCAGCTATGGTTGAGTTTGCCGAAAGCGAAAGGTTTACCCGGTTTAATCGCCAGCTTCCAGAAGCCGATTTCACCCAGCTCTTCAAGGATCTCTTTGGTGTAGTCCGCCTCGCCGACCGAAACGCCGCCAGAGCTAATTACCACGTCGGCCTGCTGGTCAGCCTGGATAAAGGCTTCGCGCAGTTTGGCCCGCTCGTCGGGAATAATGCCGAGGTTAATGACTTCGCAGTCCAGTTCTTGCAGCATCAGGTGCACCGCCAGACGGTTGGTATCGTAAATTTGCCCGTCGGCGAGCGGCTGGCCCGGTAGCTGCAGTTCATCACCAGTGGAGAAAACCGCGACGCGCACTTTACGCACCACTTCAACCTCGGCGATGCCCAGCGAGGCGATGACCGGCAGTTCGGCGACGGTCAGGCGGGTTCCCGCAGGGAAGACGACCGCGCCGTGGGCGATATCTTCCCCAAGACGACGGATATTCTGCCCCTTTTTCACCGGGGCGATAAAGCGGAGCCCGTCATCGGTTTGTTCGGTCTGCTCCTGCATCACCACTGCGTCACAGCCTTCCGGCACTGGCGCGCCAGTCATGATGCGGATACAGGTGCCCGCTGGCCAGACGCCATGAAAGGGTTGACCGGCGAAGGCCTTGCCCGCCACTGGCAGCGTTGCGCTGTCGGTGAGATCCGCCAGGCGTACGGCATAGCCGTCCATCGCCGAGTTATCAAAACCGGGAACGTTCAGCGGTGAAACCAGATCATGGGCGGTCACGCGCGAAAAGGCCTGCAACAGCGGTACGGTTTCCGTCGCACTCAGCGGCGTAATACGATTGAGCATCTGGGTCAGGGCAGTGTCGAGCGGCATCAGTCCGGCGGTAAAATCCATGGGTTTCTCCTGCGGGCAAACATCGAAAACGCCTATTATGGCAGAAAAGAGGGGCGGGCTATATGCCACCTGAGTACAAGCTTTACATCACCGTCCGCTCTTTCTATATTCAAAATTTGTATAGGACTGTCAGCACGATAATGATATTTATACACTTTATCGTTAAGGAATGGCGCAATGGGTAAAGCGGTTATAGCAATTCACGGCGGCGCCGGGGCGATTAGCCGTGCGCAGATGACGCCGGAGCGTGAGCGGGAGTACGTGGCGGCGCTGTCGGCGATTGTCGATAGCGGGCAAAAAATGCTGGCGGAAGGAGCCAGTGCGCTGGATACGGTGACCGAGGCGGTCCGGCTGCTGGAGGAGTGCCCGTTATTTAACGCCGGTATTGGCTCCGTATTTACCCGTGATACTACCCATGAACTCGATGCCTGCATCATGGATGGCTACAGTTTACAGGCGGGAGCCGTGGCCGGGGTTAAGCATTTACGTAATCCTGTGCTGGCGGCACGCCTGGTGCTGGAACAAAGCCCGCATGTGCTGTTGATTGGCGAGGGTGCGGAAGCGTTTGCCGCTTCCCGCGGTATGGAGCGCGTCGATAACACCCTGTTTTCGACCCCCGAGCGTTTGCTACAGCTGCGCCAGGCGCAGGAGGGCGGCGATATCGTGCTCGACCATCACGCTGCGCCGCTGGATGAACGGCACAAAATGGGCACCGTCGGTGCGGTAGCGATGGATCTGACGGGTAATCTCGCGGCGGCGACTTCCACCGGCGGGATGACCAATAAGTTACCGGGACGCGTCGGCGATAGCCCGCTGCCGGGGGCAGGCTGCTATGCCAATAACGCCAGCGTCGCCGTTTCCTGTACCGGCACCGGCGAAGTGTTTATACGTACACTCGCGGCCTACGATATCTCGGTGCTGATGGAGTACAGCCAGCTCAGCCTGCAAGAGGCCTGCGAAAGGGTGGTAATGGAGAAGCTTCCGGCGTTGGGCGGCAGCGGCGGCCTGATCGCTGTCGACAGAGAAGGCAATGTGGCGCTGCCATTTAATAGCGAAGGCATGTACCGGGCCTGGTGTTATGCGGGCGATACGCCCACGATTGGTATTTATCGCGAATAAGAGGAAAGGACGTTGCCGCATAGTCAAGAAATGGGTGCCGATGATGTTCTGCAGGTGCGTGGCCTGAACGTTGTGTTTAGCCAGCAGCAGGATTTTTCCGCCGTCCGTGACCTGTCGTTTACCCTGCGGCGCGGCGAAACGCTGGCGATTGTCGGCGAATCCGGCTCGGGGAAATCGGTGACTTCGCTGGCGTTGATGCGCCTGCTCGATCGGGCGGTCAGCGAAGTGCGCAGCGATGCGCTGCTTCTGCGTCGTCGCAACCGGCAGGTGATTGAGCTTAGCGAACAGTCTGATGCTGATATGCGCAGCGTGCGCGGCGCGGATATGGCGATGATCTTTCAGGAGCCGATGACCTCGCTGAATCCGGTATTTACCATCGGCGAACAGATTGCCGAATCTATTCGGTTACATCAGGGACTGAAGCATGATGAGGCGCTGCGCGAAGCGAAAAAGATGCTCAATCAGGTGCGTATCCCGGAAGCGGAAGCCATGCTGTCGCGCTATCCGCATCAGCTTTCCGGCGGGATGCGTCAGCGGGTGATGATCGCTATGGCGCTCTCTTGCCGTCCGGCTGTGCTGATTGCCGATGAACCGACCACCGCGCTGGATGTGACTATCCAGGCGCAGATTTTACAACTGATCGCCGTCCTGCAAAAAGAGATGGCGATGGGCGTTATTTTTATTACTCACGATATGGGCGTGGTGGCCGATATCGCCGACCGCGTACTGGTGATGTATCGCGGCGAAGCGGTGGAAACCGGCAGCGTAGAGGAGATTTTCCGCACGCCGAAGCACCCCTATACCCAGGCGCTGCTGGCTGCGGTGCCGCGGCTGGGCGCGATGCGCGGCACCTCTCTGCCGCGTCGTTTCCCGCTGTTAAACCAAAGCCCGTCGGAAGAGGGGCAGAACACCGTTGTTGCCGGGGAACCGATTCTTAAAGTTCGCGATCTGGTAGCGCGCTTCCCGTTGCGCAGCGGTATTCTCAACCGCATTACCCGTGAGGTGCATGCGGTCGAAAAAGTCAGCTTTGATCTATGGCCAGGCGAAACCCTAAGCCTGGTGGGGGAATCCGGTTGCGGTAAATCAACGACCGGTCGGGCGCTGCTGCGGCTGGTGGAAACCCAGGGTGGCAGCATTACCTTCAACGGTCAGCGAATTGATACGTTGACGAGTAGTAAGCTTCAGGCGTTGCGCCGCGATATCCAGTTTATTTTCCAGGACCCTTACGCTTCTCTCGACCCACGGCAAACGGTAGGTTATTCGATTATGGAGCCGCTGTGCGTGCACCGGCTGCTGGAGGGCGATGCCGCCCGTGAGCGGGTCGCCTGGCTACTGGAACGCGTCGGGCTGGAGCCGGAGCATGCATGGCGTTATCCGCACGAGTTTTCCGGCGGCCAGCGCCAGCGCATCTGTATTGCCCGCGCGCTGGCGCTCAATCCGAAAGTGGTGATTGCCGACGAGTCGGTATCGGCGCTGGACGTGTCGATTCGCGCACAAATTATCAATCTTATGCTCGATTTGCAGCGTGAAATGGGCATCGCATTTCTGTTTATTTCCCATGATATGGCGGTGGTTGAGCGTATCAGCCATCGCGTGGCGGTGATGTATCGCGGGCGCATTGTCGAGATTGGTCCGCGCCGCGCTGTGTTTGAAAACCCGCAGCATCCTTATACCCGTAAATTGATGGCCGCCGTTCCGGTTGCCGACCCTGCGCATCGTCGTCCGCAGCGCGTGCTGCTCTCCGACGAGCTACCGGGCAATATCTTTAAGCGGGGCGAAGAGGGGATGAGTACGCCGTTACAGCAAGTGGGGCCGGGGCACTTTGTCGCCAGAGAGTCCGCCGCCGACATGCTGGCGCGATAACAACGACATCAATAATGCAGCATTTCAGGAGAACAACATGACTCAACGCGTTTCAGGTAAATGGCTGTTGGCGCTGGGCGTCGCTTCGACGCTGGCGGCAGCTCCGGCCTTTGCCGCAAAAGATGTGGTGGTGGCGGTCGGTTCTAACTTTACGACCCTCGACCCGTATGATGCTAACGACACGCTGTCGCAGGCTGTAGCGAAGTCCTTCTATCAGGGGCTGTTCGGCCTTGATAAAGAGATGAAATTGCAAAACGTGCTGGCGGAAAGCTATACCGTTTCCCCGGACGGCCGGGTATATACCATTAAGCTGCATCCGGGGGTGAAGTTCCAGGACGGTACCGAGTTTAATGCCGAAGCGGTTAAGGCTAACCTCGATCGCGCCAGCAACCCGGAAAATCATCTCAAGCGTTATAACCTGTATAAAAATATCGCCAGCACCGAGGTGGTTGACCCGACAACGGTGAAAATTACCCTCAAACAGCCTTTCTCGGCCTTCATCAATATTCTGGCCCATCCGGCGACGGCGATGATTTCTCCGGCTGCGCTGAAGAAATATGGTAAAGAGATTGGTTTCCATCCGGTCGGCACCGGCCCGTATCAGCTCGACACCTGGAATCAGACCGATTTTGTTAAAGTGAAAAAGTTCGCTGGTTACTGGCAGCCGGGGCTGCCGAAGCTGGACTCCATCACCTGGCGTCCAGTGGTGGATAACAATACCCGCGCGGCGATGCTGCAGACCGGCGAAGCGCAGTTTGCGTTCCCGATCCCTTACGAGCAAGCGCCGCTGCTGGAGAAAAACAGCAAGCTGGAGCTGGTGACCAGCCCGTCAATTATGCAGCGCTATATCAGTATGAACGTAACGCAGAAGCCGTTCGATAATCCCAAAGTGCGCGAGGCGATTAACTATGCCATCAACCGCCAGGCGCTGGTGAAAGTCGCTTTTGCGGGCTATGCCACTCCGGCGACCGGTGTGGTTCCTCCGTCTATTGCCTATGCTGAAAGCTACAGCGCCTGGCCGTACGATCCGGCTAAGGCCCGTGAACTGCTGAAAGAGGCGGGCTATCCGAATGGATTCAACACCACGCTGTGGTCGTCGCACAACCACAGCACGGCGCAGAAAGTGCTGCAGTTTACCCAGCAGCAACTGGCGCAGGTGGGCATTAAGGCGCAACTGACGGCAATGGACGCGGGCCAGCGTGCGGCGGAAGTGGAAGGTAAAGGGCAGAAAGAGAGCGGCGTACGGATGTTCTATACCGGCTGGACGGCGTCGACCGGGGAAGCGAACTGGGCGCTGTCGCCGCTTTTTGCGTCGCAAAACTGGCCGCCGACTCTGTTCAATACGGCTTTCTACAGCAATCCTCAGGTCGATAAAGATCTGAACGACGCGCTGAATACCACCGATACGCAGGAAAAAACGCGGCTGTATAAGGACGCCCAGGATACTATCTGGAAAGAGTCGCCGTGGGTGCCGCTGGTGGTAGAAAAACTGGTCTCGGCGCACAGTAAAAATCTGACCGGGTTCTATATCCAGCCGGATACCGGATTTAGCTTTGAACAGGCGGATCTAAAGTAGAGAGTTGTGGCTCCCCGAGCGCAGGCTGCGGGGACTTCGCGCAAGGAGAAGCATGCTCAACTATGTTATTAAACGCCTGCTGGGGCTGATCCCCACGTTGCTGATTGTGGCGGTGCTGGTGTTTCTGTTCGTACATATGCTGCCCGGCGACCCGGCGCGGCTGATTGCCGGGCCGGAAGCCGATGCCCAGGTGGTTGGAATGGTGCGTCAGCAACTGGGGCTCGATCAGCCGCTATATGTGCAGTTCTGGCACTATATCACCAGTATTTTGCAGGGAGACTTCGGCACCTCGATGGCCTCGCGCCGTCCGGTGAGCAGCGAAATCGCCAGCCGTTTTATGCCCACGCTCTGGCTAACGCTCGCCAGTATGAGCTGGGCGGTGTTGTTTGGTATGGCGGCGGGGATCGTGGCGGCAGTATGGCGTAACCGCTGGCCTGATCGTCTTGGCATGGCGCTGGCGGTGACCGGGATCTCGTTCCCGGCTTTTGCTCTCGGCATGCTGCTGATGCAGATCTTTTCCGTTGAACTGGGCTGGCTACCGACGGTGGGCGCTGACAGCTGGCGGCACTATATCCTGCCTTCGCTGACTCTTGGGGCGGCGGTGGCGGCGGTAATGGCGCGCTTTACCCGCGCGTCGTTCGTTGATGTTCTGCATGAAGACTACATGCGTACCGCGAGGGCGAAAGGCGTCAGCGAAACTCTGGTGGTGCTCAAGCACGGTCTGCGTAATGCGATGATCCCGGTAGTGACCATGATGGGCCTGCAGTTTGGCTTTTTGCTCGGTGGTTCAATCGTGGTGGAGAAAGTCTTTAACTGGCCCGGGCTGGGGCGGCTGTTGGTGGATTCGGTGGAGATGCGCGACTATCCGGTGATTCAGGCGGAAGTCCTCCTCTTTTCTCTGGAGTTTATTCTTATTAATTTAGTGGTGGACGTGCTGTATGCCGCCATTAATCCGGCTATCAGGTACAAGTAAGGTGCGATTGCTCAACTGGAGAAGACAAGCGGTTATCAACGTGATGCCGGGGATTAAACCCGGGCAGATACGTACGCCATGGCACGAGTTCTGGCGGCGTTTTCGCGGTCAGCCAGTGGCGATGGGGGCGGGGATATTTGTTCTGCTGCTGATAGCGGTGGCGATCGTGGCGCCATGGATAGCGCCGTTCGATGCAGAAAACTATTTTGACTACGACCGGCTAAACGAGGGCCCGTCGATGATGCACTGGTTCGGCGTTGACTCGCTGGGGCGGGATATCTTTAGTCGGGTGCTGGTGGGGGCGCAGATCTCGCTGGCCGCTGGGGTGTTCGCGGTATTGATCGGCGCAGCGATTGGTACCGTGCTCGGACTGCTGGCCGGATACTACGAAGGCTGGTGGGATCGCATCATTATGCGCATCTGCGATGTGCTGTTTGCCTTCCCTGGGATCCTGCTGGCGATTGCCGTCGTGGCAGTGATGGGGAGCGGGATGTCGAACGTCATCATTGCGGTGGCGATCTTTTCGATCCCGGCATTTGCGCGTCTGGTGCGCGGTAATACCCTGGTGCTTAAGCAGCAGACTTTTATTGAGTCAGCGCGCAGTATTGGCGCCAGCGATGCCAACATCCTGTTTAACCACATATTACCCGGAACGGTATCGTCGATTGTGGTCTACTTCACTATGCGCATCGGGGTGTCGATTATCTCCGCCGCCAGCCTGTCATTTCTTGGCCTTGGCGCGCAACCGCCGACGCCGGAGTGGGGGGCGATGCTAAACGAGGCGCGGGCGGATATGGTGATGGCGCCGCACGTGGCGCTGTTCCCGGCAATCACCATTTTTCTGACGGTGCTGGCGTTTAACCTGCTGGGTGATGGCCTGCGCGATGCGCTGGATCCGAAGATAAAAGGGTAAGGCGTCATTCCCTGGTCGTGCTGTCGCTTACCGGGGCTACAGGTTGGTGCGATTTTGTAGCCCCGGATAAGGCGCGCGTGCGCCGCTATCCGGGACACGTTTAGTGGGGGGAATTAAACCCGGCTGCCCCACAGGTCGTATTCGTCGGCGTGTTCGACTTTCACCCGCACAACGTCGCCCGGTTTGACGTTGCTTTCGCCGTTCAGGTAGACCGCGCCGTCGATTTCCGGTGCATCGGCCATGCTGCGGCCAATTGCCCCTTCTTCATCTACTTCATCGATCAGCACCATAATTTCGCGACCTATTTTCTCCTGCAGGCGCTCGGCGGAGATGTGTTGTTGGAGCTGCATAAAGCGGTTCCAGCGCTCTTCTTTAACCTCTTCCGCTACCTGGTCCGCCAGCTCGTTAGCGGTCGCGCCCTCCACCGGGCTGTATTTGAAGCAGCCGACACGGTCAAGGCGGGCCTCCTTCAGGAAGTCGAGCAGCATCTGGAAATCTTCTTCTGTTTCGCCCGGGAAGCCAACGATAAAGGTCGAGCGCAGGGTGAGTTCGGGACAGACTTCACGCCATTGCTTGATACGCGCTAACTGGCGGTCGGCGGAGCCTGGGCGTTTCATCATTTTGAGAATACGCGGGCTGGCGTGCTGCAGCGGAATATCGAGATAGGGCAGAATTTTGCCTTCCGCCATCAGTGGGATCACATCATCAACATGCGGGTACGGATAGACGTAGTGCAGGCGTACCCAGATACCGAGCTTAGCCAGCTCTTCGCACAAGCTAATCATGCTGGTTTTTACTGGCATACCATTATGGAAACCGCTGCGATGCTTTACATCAACGCCGTAGGCGGAGGTGTCCTGAGAAATCACCAGCAGCTCTTTGACTCCGGCATCGGCCAGGCGTTTGGCTTCCGCCAGCACTTCGCCAATCGGACGGCTGACCAGATCGCCGCGCATTGACGGGATGATGCAGAAGGTACAGCGATGGTTGCAGCCTTCAGAAATTTTTAAATAGGCGTAATGACGCGGCGTCAGCTTAACCCCCTGTTCCGGCACCAGGCTCAGGAACGGGTTATGTTTAGGTTTCGGCGCGTAGTGGTGGACGTGTTCCAGCACCTGTTCGTAACTGTGTGGGCCGGTAATTTCCAGCACCTTTGGATGCACTTCGCGGATCTGATCTTCTTTTGCACCCAGGCAGCCGGTAACGATCACTTTGCCGTTTTCTTTTAATGCTTCGCCAATCGCTTCCAGCGACTCCTGCACAGCGCTATCGATAAAGCCGCAGGTATTAACGATAACCATATCAGCGTTATCGTAGGAGGGAACCACGTCATACCCTTCGGTACGCAGTTCAGTCAGGATACGTTCTGAGTCCACGAGGTTTTTCGGGCATCCTAATGATATAAATCCAATCTTAGACATTTTTTGTACAATCAGTTGCTCACAATGCCGGGAATTATATAGATGCCACAACTTTATAGCTATATCAGGTGGTCAAGTGATCGCCAGGAGAAAGGAACAACCATGAACAGGCAGGTTACCCCTTATCTCAGGTCATTTGAAGAAGAAAGCGGGGTTAAGTACCAGTACAATGTTAAATCTGGTTTATCTTACAAGGATACTGTAGGGCTACGGTTACAGATCAATCGTGTGGATTCGGGGTTGGATGTGCATGTAGCCGATCTTGACTACTACTGGCTACAAGAGCGGGGCAGCATGTGCCAGCTAGCGTATAGGGTACTTGACCGTTCTCAATGAGTGCTTGTACTGGCACAAGGTCGCGAAAGCGACTTTAGTCGTTTTGGTCGAGTCTACAGGTCAATTACTGCACAAAACCTTATAAACTGTATGAGAATGACAGAATGGAAACTATACTAATATCAGAGGGCTAGATGAGCGGATTTAGACTGATTCAGGCATGGGATGCTGGTAGAGAGCTTGCACCAGAAGACTTTCAGTACATACTACGACCAACAATAGCCTTTGAGAAGGCCAGAGTTTACTATGATCTTGAATATGAGAACTATAATCATTTTTCTCTACAACAAATGCCAAACAGGAAAAACGGTTATATCAACCCGTTTTCACCGATGTATCAGCGTAAGCAAAATGGTATGTATGATGGTGCATATGACCACACAGAGCATAATATAGATATAGGCTGGTTCTTGGGTATCGATGAGTCTGTAAAATGGAGTTATTATAATAATCCCTTCTATTTTGATGAGAATGGCGATCTTATCTATGACTGTTTTGTGCATCACTGGCATGAATGGTTTGAAATGGAAGTTCGAGAGGCCTATGAAGAATGCCTGAATAATCATCAAGGACGAAAACCAGCTCCTACACAAAGGTTACATTATTCCGATGCACCTATACAGCATGCTCAAGC
Organism: Klebsiella sp.; assembly: GCA_036498385.1. Lineage (GTDB taxonomy): Bacteria > Pseudomonadota > Gammaproteobacteria > Enterobacterales > Enterobacteriaceae > Klebsiella. The sequence continues at coordinate 6,527 of DASYFN010000026.1, read as the reverse complement.
GGCTAAAACAATTAATAGCAAAGCTGCCGGGCGTTTGTTAGCTGCTGGCGGTGTATATAATGGTAACGTTGAGGGATTCAGGAAAACGGCGGAACAATTAGGTGGAGATGCTGTTAAGGGGTATGATCAAGTACTGAATGAACAAACTGCTGGTACAGCTATTGCAGTGGCTTCAATTCTTTTAGCGAAACGACCTTCAAATTTAGAAGGTATGAATAATTACTTAGGTAAATTAAGAGGTGAATCAAAACTGCTCGATGGAATTACAGTAAAAGAAATTAACTATGTCAAACGTGATCCTGTTGAAGCTGCAATGTTACGAAAAGAATTTAATAGTACAGTAAGAAAAAGTTTTCTAAGTAATTTAGCAAATACTAAAGATGCTGCAAATACTTTTAACCCTGCTGAACTTATGAGAATGTCAGAAGGTGGACTACCTAATGGGTGGAGTGTTCACCATAAATTGCCACTTGATGACGGTGGTACAAACGCTTTTAGTAATCTAACGTTGATCGAGAATGAACCATTCCATAAAGTTTTCACTAACATGCAATCATCTGTAACAAGAGGTATGATAGTTGGTGAAAGTAAAGTGACTCCTTGGACTATGCCTACTGGTTCAATTTATCCACTTAAATAATTTGAAAGGAATAAAAATGAAAAACGGGATAAAAGAAATTCTTATCGAATTAAAGAGAATGATGGATAAATGGAGTTATCCAGTAGAAGAACCTATTGAATTCTCATTCATTGAGAGCATAACAAACAAAAATATCAGTGCGAATTTACATCCGATGCTAAGGAGTTTACGTGATGAACTCTGTCTTTTATTTCACAACCAACCTGATTATGTGACTTTTTTAGAAACAATGGATGGGTTTGAATACAATGGTTTAATATTATTCAGTCTCTCAATACCTGAACCATCAGTTAAAAACCTCTTCATTATGAATGATTTTTACAGGGACAATGATGACTTTATTAACCCTGATCTATCGCGAAGATTAGTAATAGGCAATGATAGTATTTCGTTGTTCACTTATGACTCTATTACTAATTTATTTGAAATTAGAGATAATGTTGCCACAGAAAATATATTTGGTTCATTTGATAATTTTAATTCCTTTTTAAGGGAAGTGCTTGATACAGTAAAATAAAGTTTTTACCAGCAAATCTAAATCATCTATAGACCAACCACTATAGGTGGTTTTTTAAGAGCTATGAGTGGGTCATGACGCAGATTTAATGGTAGTGATGGTTTGTCAGATACCAGCCGATGATCTTATCGTGCATAACTTCTGACTTTGAGAAGCAGATAGTCCTGCGGGCAAGCCGCTTAAGATGGGTTCTCAGGTTAAGATTATGTCGCTCTATCCGCTGGGTGTATTTTTTGCTGATAACATGACTGGTTGAAGCCAGTAAAGTCCGGAACACAGGCCAGGCATCAGTCATGTAAAAAGCGATGTTAAACTGGCTCAGTAAAGCCAGAAGTCGCCGTAAAGTCAGGGCATTGCGTGGAACGAATACATGGGCGAGGACACGCTTGCGGATGCGGTCATAAGCGTAGAATAACCAGCGTGGATTACCCTTAGACCGTATGTAAGACCATTGTTCATCGGCTTCACAGCAGATGACGACCTCTGCGTCCGGCTCAACGCTTTGTGCTACCTGGTACGGTGCAAGTTTTTAGATGACGGAGAACGGTATTGAGGCTTATTTTCAGTACTCTTGCCGTATCACGGCATCCGGAGCCGTTCATCGCTATATCAACAATGGTCTGATGGGTTTCGGGTTTAGCGCCGTTGTAGCGATAGCTGAACTGGAAGGTTTTCAGGCAGTGTTTACAGCGATAAAGTTGCACACCTGAGCCAGAATGACCGTTTCGGATCACCCCATTCGTTTCAGAGCAACGGGGACAAACCCCATCAATTTTTGCCATCAGTAGACTCAAAAGACGAAAGAATACATCAACACTAAATCAGCGTCACGACCGTGTTCTTGTTAGCGAAACGATATCAGGGTTTATTTTTATGTGGATGATTTTCTTTATTGTTAATTAAAGTAAGAAGGTTAATTAATTTTTTCAAACAGGACCCAGGTGAAAAAAATATTGAGTGTCGGTTTAAATATGAGCTGATATAGTAATAATCAGTATCTTTACTTTTGTGTATTTTTTTACAGGTTTTGTCATGTTTGAAAAGTTTGGTGGTTTTTTATGTGCTCTGGTAATTATTATCACCGCGCCAGTTTATGCAAACGAGATAGGGTTATACTCGGTTAACACCGGTTCATTTGTATATCATATGACCGGTAATCATGGCCAATATAACGAGAAATTCAACAATCAATTTTTTTCCGTTGAGCGCAAGCTGTCTGCAGATTCAAAGTACAGCGTGTTAGTCGGTACCATGAAGAATAGTTTTGCCGACCGGTGCTTGTCTTTGGGGGTGAGAAGAGACTGGTACTCTGGGGAAAATGGCTGGACGTTCAAGGGTGTATATGCCTATACCGGGGAGTTCTTCTTTAAAGCTTTTAGTGATTGCGGCAATTCAGGAACCTATCGAACGGCGAAGGATATCACTGGCGTTGGTTTCTCCCCTTATATTTATCATGGCCTGCAGTACAATTTTACCAGTTATTTCGGTGTGGAAACGGGAATTATTATCCCGGCAATATTTGTTGTGAGTGTGCAGTGGAGTTTCCGCTAATTTGCCCGGAAGACTCTTCCGGGCGTGTTTTTGATTAATGGCTTTGTGCAACCCCTGCGCCTGGTGCAGCACCCGGCGCGGTCGGTTCTCTATTATCGCGAAGCGTAAATACCGAAATCAGCGTAAACAGCCCGGCGATGCCGCCCAGAATATAATAAGTATGAGCAAAGCCGATGGTGTCGTACAAATATCCCGCCAGCGGAGAATAAATCGCGGTGGCGATAGAGGCGACGAACAGCACCAGCAGGTAAACCGTCGATGACAGCTTGTTGTCAAAGTTGGCAGCGATAAATTTAAACACCGAAACCAGAATCAGCGGTTTTTCCAGCGCATGCATCATTTTTACCGCGCCGATCCACACCGGGCCAAGTGGGATCGCGGAGCCGACGATACGCACCGACATAATCAGCCCGGCGATGATCAGCGCCCACTTCGCGCCAGTGCGGTTAACAAACCATGGCATCAGGAATAAAAACAGCGTCTCGCCGCATACCTGGATGGAGGCCAGAATTCCGTACCAGCGATTACCCTCTTCCAGTGTCGGGAACTGCAGAGAAAAGTATTGGGCGAACTGCTGATCATAGGTGTCGTAGATTTGTGTGACGAAAAGTGTAAAGACCAGTAGCATCCAGAACTGACCATTCTTCGCCAGCTCCAGAGCATGTGAAACTTTCAGCGCGCTGGTTTTTTGCATTTCCGCTTCGGTCACTTCGATTTTGGTCAGCATAAAACAGATCGCCGCGATAACAATAGCGATACTGGCGAGCCAGAAGGCGAGGTTCGGATTGCTATCGATATACTTGCCGACGATCCACGCGGCGGCGGCCCAGCCTAATGAGCCCCACATCCTTACCCGGCCATATTCGAACTGGTAGCGCCGCGAGATTTTATCTATATACGAATCAATCACCCCGCAGCCGGAGTTGAAAATAATCCCCAGGTATACCCCGCCAAGTAGCGCACCCAACCAGAAGCTGTGTACCAGCAGCGGCGCATACACATAAATAAAGAACGGGCCTACCGGCAGCAGCATGGCCACCAGGATCCAGATCAGCCGCTTTTTCAGGCCGAACTTATCGGAAATAAAACCGAAGAAGGGCTGCATTAGCAGGGCAATGAAGGCATTGACCGAGTAGAGCAGGCCGGTTTTCGTTGCGCTAATCCCGAGATGCTGCGTGGTCCAGATCACAAAGAACGCCATGGTGGAGGACCAGGCGAAGAGGTAGAGGAAATCAAAAAGACTCAATAAGATATAGTTTCTTTTACCGGGCGTAATCATTTCTGTTCCTTCAAGCGATAGAGATAAAGGTGACAAACAGGATCGATCTGCTTGCTGTTCTTATTGGATGTTATACGTAATACATATTATAAAATGATATGACACCTGACAGCGTTTTCAGGCAACGTGAATTGCGCTAATTTGTGATCATCATGGCAATAAATGATTGTATTTTTCTGAAGTGAAAATTTTTAGTGATTGAGAACGTATAACATTGTTGGTTTTCGGCACAATGATGTAGCAGGAGAGGATTTTCAGCTTCGTTGTAACATTGTAAATGATGTTAATGACCTGCGAATTATTGATCTCTCTCATCAATTTGTACAAAAAATAACCATATTATGATAGTGGTAAAGGACGACAGAGGAGGAACTGCGATGACCGTTGACAGACTATATCGTAATCTGATGAATAAGCTGATCAATGCCAGCATTGATCTCGGTGCTTATTTACAGTTGCGTAAAGCAAAAGGCTATATGTCAGTCAGCGAAAACGACCATCTACGTGCTAATTTGTTTGAATTGTGCCATGAAATGCATAAACACGTGCCGTGCCTGCAGCACGCAGTCACGCCGGAGGATAAGGAAGCCCTGCGGCTTGCGGGCGAAGCTGTTGCTTCTGCGGCGATATGCCTGTTGAGCGGGCATCATGACTGCCCGTCCTACATTGCTGTTAACGTAGATAAGCTGGAAAGCTGTCTGGCGGTATTGACGCTAAACATTCATAAGTTGAATGATTCTGCGCCTATTACTCATGCCTGAGATCGGGGGGAGCTTGCTCCCCCCAATTAAAATGTTATGTAAAAATTTCCACCCGCTTTCCCACGCTGGCTACCCTTATCAGCATTGCTGATAAAAGGAGTATGCCATGCGCCAGACCCCTATTCTGATAGCCCTTACCGCGCTGTCGTTACCTATGGCAACCCTTGCCGCTCAGGTGCGCGTGGAGGTATTGCAGGACCGACTTGAACACCCGTGGGCGCTGGCCTTTCTGCCGGACGATCGGGGAATTCTGATTACCCTGCGCGGCGGCGAGCTCAAGCTCTGGCAGCGGGATAAAGGCCTTTCGTCTGCGCTCGAGGGTGTGCCGCAGGTATGGGCCAACGGGCAGGGCGGTCTGCTGGACGTGGCGCTGGCCCCGGATTTCATCCAGTCGCACCGGGTCTGGCTGAGCTATGCTGAAGGCGGGAATGACGGCAAGGCCGGAACCTCCGTGGGTTATGGCCGATTGAGCGCGGATCTCCAGCGTCTGGAAAACTTCCAGTTGGTTTTCCGTCAGCAGCCTAAGCTTTCAACCGGCAATCATTTTGGCGGACGACTGGTGTTCGATGGCCACGGTCATTTGTTTATCGGACTCGGGGAGAATAATCAGCGCTCGACCGCTCAGGATCTCGATAAGCTACAGGGAAAAGTGGTGCGGCTAACGGCTGATGGCAAGGTCCCCGTCGATAATCCTTTTGTCGGCCGATTTGACGCCAGGCCGGAGATCTGGTCTTACGGTATTCGTAATCCCCAGGGAATGGCGATGAACCCGTGGAGCGATACGCTATGGTTAAATGAGCACGGCCCGCGCGGCGGGGATGAGATTAACATTCCGCAAAAAGGTAAAAACTACGGCTGGCCGCTGGCGACGCATGGCATTAACTACAACGGCCTGCCGATCCCGGAAGCCAAAGGCAAGACGGCGGAAGGAACCGAGGCGCCGCTGTTTGTCTGGGAGAAGTCGCCAGCGGTGAGCGGTATGGCGTTTTACAGCGCGAAGACTTTCCCGCAGTGGCAGCACAGGCTGTTTATCGGTGCGCTGAAGGATAAATCGATCATTTTGTTGAAGGTTGATGGCAATAAAGTCACTGAACAGGAGCGTATTCTGTCCGATCGCGGTAAACGCATCCGCGACGTGCGCGTTGGACCCGATGGCTATCTGTATGTATTAACCGACGAATCCAACGGCGAGCTGTTGAAGGTGAGCCCGGCGGGCTAAAATCAGGTGACCGGAATCATCACTACGTTGCGCCAGGCCTGACGCGCGCTAATCCGCTGATACCAGCGCTGTAGATGCGGGCGCGGTTGCCAGGTTTTTACGGTTTCCAGCAGGTTATAAATGAATGGCGCGACGGCGATGTCGCCGAGGCCGAAGGCATCGCCTGATAGCCACTCATGACGCGACAGCTCGTCATCCAGAATGGCGAACAGCGACTCGCAGGCGGCAATACCGGCTTCAATTGCGGCTGGGTCGCGTTTTTCCGCCGGGGTTCTGACCAGCCCCATTAAAACCGGCTGATGAGCTGGCGAGAGCGAACCGTTGGCCCAGTCCATCCATTTTTCTCCCTGAGCGCGCTCGGCAGGCGATTCCACCCACAGGCGATTCTGACCGTACTGCGCGGCCAGATAGCGGATAATGGTGTTTGATTCCCAGAGCACGCTATCGGTAGACGCATCTTTCAACAGCGGTACCAGACCATTGGGATTCATGGCCAGATAGTCGGGATCGTGATTCAGACCGAATTCCCGGCCTGCCAGAATTTGCTGATACGGGAGGTC
>DASYFN010000025.1:0-34524 GCA_036498385.1 Klebsiella sp. | reverse complement strand
GCTTCAAAGACATACTGCGGCGCGCGCGGGCTGTTATCTTCGGTGGTGCTTTCCGGGCCGCCGGAAAGAATAATGCCGTTAGGATTAAACTCACGAATTTGAGCTTCAGTCACGTCCCATGCCCACAGTTCGCAATAGACACCTAATTCACGAACGCGACGCGCAACCAGTTGGGTGTACTGAGAACCGAAGTCCAGGATAAGAATACGATGTTTATGAATGTTATCCGTCATTGACGATAATTCCGAGGCAAGTGATACAGGTTAAATAAATCGCCCGGCGCATGGCCGGGCGATGAAAATCAGGAGCCCATGCGGTAGTTCGGGGATTCCTTGGTGATGGTCACGTCGTGAACGTGGCTCTCCTGGATACCTGCGCCGCTGATGCGCACGAATTCCGCTTTGGTCCGTAGGATGTCGATGGTACCACAACCGGTCAGCCCCATACAGGAGCGCAGGCCGCCCATCTGCTGGTGAATGATCTCTTTCAGACGGCCTTTATAGGCGACGCGACCTTCGATACCTTCCGGTACCAGTTTGTCGGCAGCATTATCGGTCTGGAAGTAACGATCGGAGGAACCTTTAGACATCGCGCCAAGGGAGCCCATACCGCGGTAAGATTTGTATGAACGGCCCTGGTAGAGTTCGATTTCGCCCGGAGATTCTTCGGTACCGGCCAGCATTGAACCAACCATGACTGCGGCTGCGCCTGCGGCAATCGCTTTAGCGATATCGCCGGAGAAACGAATACCACCGTCAGCGATAACCGGGATACCGGTGCCTTCCAGCGCCTCAACCGCATCAGAAACAGCGGTGATCTGCGGAACGCCCACGCCAGTCACGATACGAGTCGTACAGATGGAGCCAGGGCCGATCCCCACTTTCACCGCGCTGCAGCCAGCTTCCGCCAGCGCACGTGCGCCCGCACCGGTTGCCACGTTGCCGCCGATGATTTGCAGGTCAGGATATTTAGCGCGGGTATCGCGGATGCGCTGCAATACGCCTTCTGAGTGGCCGTGAGAGGAGTCGATCAGCAGAATATCTACGCCCGCGGCAACCAGCGCATCAACACGCTCTTCGTTGCCTGCGCCCGCGCCAACTGCTGCGCCAACGCGCAGGCGTCCCTGCTCATCTTTACAGGCGTTGGGTTTACGTTCTGCTTTCTGGAAATCTTTAACCGTGATCATACCGAGAAGATGGAAGCTATCATCCACAACCAGGGCTTTCTCAACGCGTTTTTCATGCATTTTGGCAAAGACCACTTCGCGGCTTTCACCTTCACGAACGGTAACCAGACGCTCTTTTGGCGTCATATAAACGCTAACCGGTTGATTCAGGTCGGTGACGAAACGCACATCGCGACCGGTGATGATGCCGACCAGCTCGTTACCTTCGGTCACAACCGGATAGCCCGCAAAACCATTGCGTTCAGTCAGCTCTTTCACTTCGCGCAGGGTGGTGGTCGGCAGGACGGTCTGCGGGTCGGTAACCACGCCGGATTCATGCTTCTTCACGCGCTTAACTTCTTCCGCCTGGCGCTCGATAGACATGTTTTTATGGATAAAGCCAATGCCGCCTTCCTGTGCCAGGGCAATTGCCAGACGCGCTTCGGTCACGGTATCCATTGCTGCGGAAAGCATTGGGATATTCAGACGAATAGTTTTCGTCAGTTGAGTACTGAGATCAGCGGTATTTGGCAGAACGGTTGAATGAGCAGGAACGAGGAGGACGTCGTCAAACGTCAGGGCTTCTTTAGCGATACGTAGCATGGGCAATATCTCGACCAGGGTGGATAAATATTGCCGTGGCATTATACAGAGCGTAACCGATTGCATCTACCTTTTTTTGCAAATAATACTTGCGATCCCCTCCCAGCAGGTTACTATCGACTGAATAACCTGCTGATTTAGAATTTGATCTTGCTCACATGTTGCCATCTCAATCCCCCTCAATTTACACGGTTAGCCGCCTCAATCAGTCGGTTCGACTGCTGCTGGAACGTGAAATGGGTCAGGTATGGATTAGCGGCGAGGTTTCCAATTTCAGCCAGCCCTCTTCCGGCCACTGGTATTTCACCTTAAAGGACGATAACGCTCAGGTGCGCTGCGCGATGTTCCGCAACAGCAACCGCCGCGTGACCTTCCGTCCACAGCACGGCCAACAGGTGCTGGTACGCGCTAACATCACGCTTTACGAGCCGCGCGGTGATTATCAGATTATCGTCGAAAGCATGCAGCCGGCGGGAGAAGGTCTGCTTCAGCAGAAATATGAGCAGCTTAAGGCGATGCTGGCCGAGGAAGGCTTGTTCGATCAGCAGCATAAGAAAGCGCTCCCCTCTCCTGCACACTGCATCGGCGTCATTACGTCAAAAACCGGTGCCGCACTGCACGATATTTTGCATGTGCTCAAGCGTCGCGATCCTTCCCTGCCGGTCGTTATTTACCCGACCGCCGTACAGGGTGAAGACGCGCCGGGGCAGGTCGTTCGCGCGATTGAACTGGCCAACGCGCGCCATGAGTGCGACGTACTTATTGTCGGGCGCGGCGGCGGTTCGCTGGAAGATTTATGGTGCTTTAACGACGAGCGAGTGGCGCGGGCAATTTTCGCCAGCCCTATTCCGATCGTCAGCGCCGTGGGTCATGAGACCGACGTGACTATTGCAGACTTTGTCGCCGACCTGCGCGCCCCGACGCCTTCCGCTGCGGCAGAAATTGTCAGCCGCAACCAGCAGGAGCTGCTGCGCCAGCTCCAGTCCGGGCAGCAGCGTCTGGAGATGGCGATGGACTACTTCCTTGCCAACCGCCATCGTCGCTTTACCCAGTTATTTCACCGACTGCAGCAGCAGCATCCTCAATTGCGGCTGACCCGTCAGCAAGCAGAGCTGGAAAAATTGCGTCAGCGTATGCGTTTTGCTCTTGAGACGCAAATGAAACGCGCCGATCAGCGCCAGCAGCGTGTCATGCAGCGCCTGAATCAGCAAAACCCACAGCCGCGTATTCATCGCGCCCAGAGCCGCATCCAGCAATTAGAATACCGGTTGGCGGAAAATATTCACGCCAGACTGAGCACCACCCGCGAGCGTTTTGGTAAAGTCGTTACTCATCTTGAGGCTGTCAGCCCGCTCTCAACCCTGGCACGCGGCTATAGCGTTACCACCACCGCCAACGACGCAGTGTTGAAGCAAACAAAGCAGGTCACTGCTGGCGATATGCTGACGACACGCGTAGCGGATGGCTGGATCGAAAGTGAAGTGAAAATGGTCACTCCCGTCAAAAAGCCAGGCCGCCGTAAAGCCCCCTAACATTTCACTGCTCATAAACTATACTGCTAATAATGCTTTGGCCTTACGCTAACGAAGGAGAGCAGTATGACGCATTTTCATAGTGTGATACCCCCCTATATCCTCCGCCGCATTATCGAAAACGGCTCACAGCAACAACAGCATTGCGCACGTCAGACACTGACCCACGTACAAAGCCTGATGGCTCATATGTCGGATAAACCTGTCGCGTCCCACGTTAACCACGCCGGGCAACTTGAGCGCGATATCTATGATGCAAAACAGGGTCAGGAACTACCAGGAACCCAGGTACGCTCTGAAGGTCAGCCGTCAAACGGCGATGTAGCTGTTGATGAGGCGTATAATTACCTCGGTATTACGCATGATTTTTTCTGGCGTATCTATCAGCGCGACTCGCTGGACAATAAAGGGCTGATCCTCACCGGGACGGTTCATTACGGGCGCAAATACCAGAACGCATTCTGGAACGGGCTCCAGATGGTATTCGGCGACGGAGACGGCGAGATTTTTAACCGTTTTACCATCGCCATTGATGTCGTCGCCCACGAACTCAGTCATGGCGTGACAGAGACGGAAGCCAGTTTAATCTACTATGAGCAATCCGGTGCGCTTAATGAATCTCTTTCAGATATATTTGGCTCGCTGGTCAAACAGTATCACCTGGGCCAAACGGCCGATCAGGCCGACTGGATCATTGGCGAAGGGCTGCTGACCTCAGCAATTAATGGTAAGGGGCTGCGTTCGATGTCAGCGCCGGGAACCGCGTACGACGACCCGCTGCTGGGTAAAGATCCGCAGCCTGCGCAGATGAGTGATTTTATCAAAACCAAAGAAGACAACGGCGGCGTGCATCTGAACTCCGGCATTCCTAACCGGGCCTTTTATCTTGCCGCCACCGCACTTGGCGGTTATGCCTGGGAGAAAGCAGGCTACGCCTGGTACGACACGGTGTGCGATCGCGCTTTGCCGCAAAATGCCGATTTCGCCACATTTGCAAAACTGACCATCGCACATGGTGAAAAACGTTCAGGTAAGGAAACAGCCCAGGCGATAGAACAGGCGTGGAAAACCACTGGAGTATTGTGATGAAACTGCCGGAACTCACCGATGACACAGTGATTGAGCTGGCGCGTGAAGGCGGAGTGGCGTTTATTCCCAGGCTAAGCGGGCTGCGTAAAATTGCGCTTTCATCGTTAAGCCCCGCGCAGCGCCAGCGGATTGCGGATATTTTGCAACAAACCCTTCCCGTCAGCTCACCGCCCGGTAACAGTACATCGCCAGGACGCGGCGACCAGCGCTATTTTCGTATTCAGATAGTCTGGACCCGGCACAACCAGGCCCGGTATACCCATTTTATTCTGCTGGTGCCTGAACAGGATGCGCCGCCCTCGCTGGTGGATCTGTGGCAAAAAGGTGAAGATTGCGTTTGTGATTAAGCACTAACCGGCACGAATTCAACCCTCTTTTTTGAAATCAAACCATGTCCGTTCTGGCAAAAATAATCCACTGCTCCACAGGCTCTTAAAACCTGGAGCGGTTGATGACAATCCGGACAACGTGCTTCTACGTTAAAATCTTGATCGCAACTGGCGCAGTGTGCGCTGTTGTTCTGCACTTCTGACAACGTATGACATCTGGGGCAGGTAAATTCCATAGTGATCCCTTATTGGGTTGTTAGCGACCTGGTCTACCACTTACCGATATCAGACCGAGGTAAAAAAGCCCGCATTGAGCGGGCCCGCAAGAAATGTTTTTTAGAAAACCGGACTCATGCGTTATTTGCTTTTCTTGATATGCTTAATCAGGCGCTTACGCTTACGCATCTGGTTCGGCGTCAGGGTATTGCGTTTGTTGGCAAACGGGTTTTCCCCTTCCTTGAACTGAATACGAATCGGCGTGCCCATCACTTCCAGCGATTTACGGAAGTAGTTCATCAGATAGCGTTTGTAAGAATCCGGCAGATCTTTTACCTGGTTGCCGTGAATGACGACGATTGGCGGGTTATACCCCCCGGCGTGGGCATATTTCAGCTTCACGCGGCGGCCACGCACCAGCGGTGGCTGATGATCTTCGGCAGCCATGGTCATGATCCGGGTCAGCATAGCGGTGCCCACGCGGCGGGTTGCGCTGTCGTACGCTTCGCGCACGGATTCAAACAGGTTGCCTACCCCACTACCGTGCAGCGCAGAAATAAAGTGCACGCGAGCAAAGTCGATAAAACCCAGACGGTAGTCCAAAGTCTCTTTCACCTGCTCTTTAACTTCCTGGCTCAGGCCGTCCCATTTGTTAACGACAATCACCAGCGAGCGGCCGCTATTGAGAATAAAGCCCAGCAGAGAAAGATCCTGATCGGAAATCCCTTCCCGCGCATCAATTACCAGCAGCACCACGTTTGCATCTTCGATTGCCTGCAGGGTTTTGATAACCGAGAACTTCTCTACCACATCAGTGATTTTGCCACGCTTACGCACGCCTGCGGTATCAATAAGTACGTATTCACGTTCATCGCGCTCCATCGGGATATAGATGCTGTCGCGGGTGGTTCCCGGCATATCGTAGACCACCACGCGCTCTTCGCCCAGAATACGGTTAGTGAGCGTCGACTTACCCACGTTCGGGCGGCCCACAATCGCCAGCTTAATCGGCAGATCCTGCGGATTAAAGTCATCTTCCGGCTCTTCAACCTCTTCGCCGTTCTGTTCTGCTTCAAACTGCGCCCAGTATGCTGCGTCTTCATCAACTTCTTCCGGCGGGTTCACTTCATCAACCCACGGCAGAAGCACGTGCTCCAGCAAGCTGGTTACGCCGCGTCCATGAGAAGCGGCAATGGGATAAATATCACCTAACCCCAGCGACCAGAAATCAGCCATCGCTTGATCGGCATCGATACCGTCAGTTTTGTTTGCCACCAGGAACGTTGGTTTTTCACGAGAGCGCAGGTGCTTAGCAATCGCCGAATCCGCCGGCATCAGGCCCGCGCGCGCATCGACCATAAACAGCACGACGTCCGCTTCTTCAATGGCCAGCAGCGACTGTTCCGCCATCCGCGTTTCTACGCCATCTTCGGTACCGTCGATCCCGCCAGTATCAATACAGATAAATTCGCGGCCTTCCACTTCAGCACGACCGTACTTACGGTCACGAGTCAGCCCCGGAAAATCCGCGACCAACGCATCGCGAGTGCGCGTTAAGCGGTTAAAGAGCGTGGATTTTCCAACGTTAGGGCGCCCGACAAGCGCGACCACAGGTATCATGTTAAATGCCTCATACAAAAATCGATACAACGCCCGTTTTCACGGCGTTTTTAAAAAAGCCAAAACGGCCCCTGTCTGCCAGGGGCCGTTTCTCAAAACCAGACTACCGCTGTTGTTAACGCGTAATCGCGTACAGCGTGCCGTCTTTCGCCTGAATCAGCAATTTGCCATCAGCAACAACTGGATCGGTCAGGAAGCCTGAGCTGTCCACCTTCTGCTGAGCCACAAAGTGACCATCTTCCGGGTTGATCCAGTGCATATAGCCTTCGCTATCGCCAACGACCAGGTTGCCATTATACAGTACTGGTGCCGTCAACAGGCGATGCAGCAGGTCGCTTTGCGTCCACAGCGTCACGCCGCCATCGGTGGTCAGCGCCAGCAGGCGGTCGCTTTGATCAACCAGGTAAATACGGTTGCCGTCGACAATGAAATCGTTCACTGAACCCAGCTCGCGTTTCCACATAATCTGGCCGCTGCGCAGATCCAGAGCAGTCAGGTTACCATTGTAGGCCAGGGCATAAATCACGCCGTTGACGATAACCGGCGTCGTGTCGACGTCATTAAGACGGTCGATTTCAGTCGGACCAGTCGCGGTAGAGATACGCTGCTGCCAAATCATCTGACCTTGCTGCATCAACACCGCGCTGACGCGACCGTTGTCGCCGCCCACAATAGCCGCGCCGTAGGCGGTAGCCGGTGCGGATTCGCCGCGCAGAGAGAGCGCAGGCATATCAAGGTTAACGGTCCATTTCACTGCACCATCGGCTTCGTTCAGTGCCTGTAACTGACCGTTGGTGGTATGAATCAGCACCATGCCATCGCTCACTACCGGGCGAGAAATCGCTTCACCAGCCACGTTCGCTTCCCATGCGATGGTACCGTCGCTGGTATTCAGCGCATAAACTTTGGCTTTTTCGCTCCCGATATAGACATGGCCGCCGGAGACGGTCACACCGCCGGAAAGCAGCGCTGGCGCGCGGGAGAACCAACCGTTTTTCTCTGCCAGGTTAACCGACCATACCTCTTTGCCGTCGCCTGAATTCAGGGCCTTAACGATGCCTTTACGATCGGCGGCATACACGACGCCATCGGCATAAGCCGGGTGCAGATTAGAGTAAAATTCGCCAATACCACCGCCAACAGAAGTGCTCCAGGACGTGGACGGCGTAAACTGATTTTCCACCGTCGGCAGTGGTGACATTTTCACCACATCTTCTTCGCTGTTGAACAACGAACAACCGCTCAACAAAGTAACGGAAAGCAGCCCTGGCAAAAGTAATTTACGCAATTGCATCGAGTCCCTCTCAGATGGACAAATTATTTATTTTCATACGCATCATTTCGCTGAGCGCCGGTGAAGTATCGCTTTTCGCGCCTGCTTCCCAGGCCGCTTTCGCCCCTTGCTTATCGCCTTTACTCAGCAGGATCTCGCCGCGCAGATCGGCGACAATCGAGGTCCAGCCTTCGCCTTTCACGGCCTCCAGGGTCTTCAGCGCAATATCAGGCTGCTTAAGCTGCAGTTGTACGCGAGCAAGACGCATATTGATAACCGATTTCAGGTTATCATCTGAAGCGGCTGCCAGCCCCTGTTGAAGCTGCTTTTCAGCGCTCTGCAGGTCGTTTTTATCGACAAACTGCTGCGCCAGCTCAAGAGAAGCAAACGCACCATAGGTGTTTTTACTGTCAGCGGCAAATTTCTGCGCCGCGTCCAGCGCTTCGGGTTTATCCGATTTGAGCGCGGAGATCGCATTTTCATAAGCCAGAGACGAGTCCCTGGCGGTGTCTAGCTGATGGGAGGTCCAGTAGCGCCAGCCAACCAGTGCGCCAACGCCCAAAATCACCCCGACGGCCAGCGCTTTGCCATTTTCAGCAAAGAAACGCTTCAGCGCGTCGACCTGATCGTTTTCGTTATTGTAAATTTCCACGCAGTCCTTCTCCTGACTAATGATTCCCGGGAGATTAACCCAGAAGTGTGCGCAAATGCGCGGCAACGCTATCCTGCGTTACGGTAGTTTGCTCTCCTGAGCGTAAATCTTTCACTACCACGTTTCCGTCAGCGATTTCTGATTCGCCCAGCACCAGCGCAACGCGAGCGCCCCATTTATCCGCGCGCGAAAACTGCTTCTTAAAATTGCCGCCGCCGTGGTTGGTCATCAGCTTAACGCCGGGTAACGCATCGCGTACCTGTTCAGCCAGACGCATTGCTGCGGGCTGGGTGTCAGTTCCGGAGGCTACCAGGTATATATCGACAACAGGATCGGCTTTAAATTCCGGATTCACTGCCTGAACCAGTAAAACAAGACGTTCCAGCCCCATCGCAAAGCCGACACCAGGGGTTGCGCGACCGCCAAGCTGCTCAACCAGACCATCGTAACGGCCTCCGGCACAGACGGTGCCCTGAGAACCGAGGCTGGTGGTTACCCACTCAAACACGGTGCGGTTGTAATAGTCGAGACCGCGTACCAGACGCTGATTCACGGTATAGCTAATACCGGCATCATCCAGCAGCGCGCACAGCCCGGCAAAGTGCTCTTTCGACTCTTCATCAAGATAGTCGCCCAGCGTCGGGGCATCGTTCAGCAGCGCCTGCACATCCGGGTTTTTAGAATCCAGTACGCGCAGCGGGTTGCTGTACATACGACGTTTGCTGTCTTCGTCGAGCTTATCTTTAAACTGCTCAAGATAAGCCACCAGCGCGTCGCGATAGCTGGCGCGAGCTTCCAGTGAACCGATAGAGTTCAGCTCCAGCGCAACGTGGCCGGAGATGCCCAGCTCACGCCACCAGCGGGCGGTCAGCATAATCAGCTCGGCATCAATATCCGGCCCCTGCAGGCCAAACGCTTCCGCGCCAATCTGGTGGAACTGGCGGTAGCGCCCTTTTTGCGGGCGCTCGTGGCGGAACATCGGCCCAATGTACCACAGACGCTGTTCTTGATTGTACAGGAGACCATGTTCGATACCGGCGCGTACGCAGCCAGCAGTGCCTTCCGGACGCAGAGTCAGGCTATCGCCGTTACGGTCCTCAAAGGTGTACATCTCTTTTTCAACCACGTCGGTCACTTCGCCGATAGCGCGTTTGAATAACGGGGTCTGCTCTACAATCGGCAAACGGATTTCGCTGTAACCGTAGCTACCAAGCACCTGCTTCAGTGAGCCTTCAATGCGCTGCCAGAGAGCGGTTTCGCCCGGCAGATAATCGTTCATGCCACGGATGGCTTGAATGTTCTTTGCCACGTTTATTCTCTTTATATATACAAAAATGAACCCCGGCGCCTCGCGCCCGCAGGTTCAATCATACACGGGAAGCGCATCGCTTCCCAACACGTTATTTCGCTTCAACCTGCTGAATATCGATGCGACGCGCCTCATCAAGCATCGATGCTTTAGCGCGAATACGCGCTTCCAGCTGATCGATCATATCGTCGTTATCCAGCCGGTCTTTACGTACGCCATCTTCGTACAGGCCGCTTTTTTTATTGCCGCCGGTCACGCCGAGAGTCGAAACCAGCGCCTCTCCGGGACCGTTTACCACGCAGCCAATGATCGAAATATCCATTGGCGTAATGATATCTTCCAGGCGCTGCTCCAGCGCATTGACGGTACCGATAACGTCAAATTCCTGACGTGAGCAGGTCGGGCAGGCAATGAAGTTGATCCCGCGGGAACGAATACGCAGCGACTTGAGAATATCGAAGCCCACTTTGATCTCTTCAACCGGATCCGCCGCCAGAGAAACACGCAGCGTATCGCCGATCCCTTCAGACAGCAGTAAACCGAGGCCGATAGCTGACTTCACCGCGCCGCTGCGCGCGCCGCCTGCTTCGGTGATCCCAAGGTGCAGAGGTTGATCGATCTGCTTCGCCAGCAGGCGATAGGATTCAACTGCCAGGAACACATCAGAAGCTTTTACGCTGACTTTAAACTGATCGAAGTTGAGACGATCGAGATGATCGACATGGCGCATTGCCGATTCCAGCAGCGCCTGAGGAGTTGGCTCACCGTATTTTTCCTGGAGATCTTTTTCCAGAGAACCGGCATTCACCCCGATACGGATAGGGATATTTTTATCGCGAGCGCAGTCCACCACCGTGCGGATACGCTCTTCGTTGCCGATATTGCCCGGGTTAATACGCAGACAATCAACGCCATATTCCGCTACCTTCAGCGCAATGCGGTAATCGAAGTGGATATCGGCAACTAGCGGTACGTTAACCTGCTGTTTGATAAGTTTGAACGCTTCCGCCGCATCCATCGTTGGCACCGAAACGCGAACGATATCTGCGCCAACGCGCTCAAGGGCTTTAATTTGCTTTACCGTTGCCGCCACGTCGGTAGTGCGCGTGTTGGTCATTGACTGTACGGCGATGGGGGCGCCATCGCCAATCGGCACATTGCCAACGTAAATGCGTTTCGATTTTCTACGTTGAATCGGAGCCTGGTTATGCATGAAAAATCTCCCGCGTTACCCGTCTGTTACTGCGCCGGTGATTGCCCGGCATCAAGGGTCAGGCGCGCAACCTGGTTAGTTCTGATAAAACGACTCAAATCGACGGGTTTCCCCAGATACTGAATCTGTACCGCCGCCGGAGCACCGATTTTCAGTTTATAGGGTGCCTGGCCGCTCAGATTGAGATTGCCGCCTTTACGTTGCAAACCGCTGAACAGCTTTTTACCGGTCGCATCGCTCACTTCCAGCCAGCAATCGTCGGTGAAGTTCAACACCAGATCCTGGGCTGAGGCCGCCGTAGCGGTCACGTTTGCCTGGTCGGTCGGTAACGGTGACGTTGCTGGGGTGGGCGGCGTATCAATGTTTGCCTGAGAAGGCGCGACAACGGCGTTATTATCGGCGGGGGCCGGAGTCGAAGCCGTTGGCGCAGGAGAAGGCTCTGCAGGCGCACTGTTCACAGCAGTATCCGCTGCAGAATTCGCCGATTGATTATCCAGAGGGACATTTTGACTGTTGTTATCGCCGGAATTCAGCTCGGCAGAGGATTGATCGGCCATGGTGGAGATCTCGTCCTGCTGCGCTTTGTGGTCTTGCCACCACCAGGCGCCGCTAAGGCCAATCACCACAAACAGCACCAGCCAGGTAAAGCTCATCAACCAGCCGTCGCGTTTTTTGCGACGTTTGCCCAGCGAGAAGCCCTGCATCGGTGCAACTTTCGCCGCACGAATCGGAGCCTGCTTCGCCATCATCGGCAGCAGTTCGTCTTCAGGGATATGCACAAGGCGGGCATAGGAACGGATATAGCCGCGCAGGAAGGTTGAAGCAAGATCGGCGGGTGCCTTATCGTCTTCAATATCACGAACCGTGGAAACCTTCAGGCATAAGCGTTCAGCCACCGCCTGCTGGCTGAGCCCGAGTTGTTCGCGGGCATTACGCAGACGCGCGCCCGTAGTGTTTGCTTCTTGATGGTCTTGAGTGGCTTCAGTATTCATTCGCTACAACTACTGGTACGTGAAATTTAAAATTCAGCGCCGGTTACCCCGCGCCGCGAGACATCTGCTCAATGTCAGACAAACAGTATAAGTCCGTATGACCTGGTATCACAGAGACTTATCAATATTGAATGCTAAGCGGTTGTTGTACCGCTACATACTGCCTCAAAGTCGACAAAAACGCACCGTAATTATTAACCACAACAGCGTATTTCGCCCGGCGATCCCACATAAATATGCAACGCACCTCCTGGGTTGTGCGCTGCATCATTTATTATCAGACCGCCTTCACGTCGATCGCTTCGCCTTGCATACGTTTACGCAGCGTACGCTTGGTACGGTCAATAACATCGCCAGCCAGCTGACCGCAGGCGGCATCGATATCGTCACCGCGGGTTTTACGCACAATAGTGGTGAAACCATACTCCATTAAAACCTTGGAGAAACGATCGATACGGCTGTTGGAGCTACGTCCATACGGCGCGCCCGGGAAGGGGTTCCATGGGATCAGGTTGATCTTGCACGGCGTATCTTTCAGCAGCGCGGCCAGTTCGTGCGCATGCTCGGTGCCGTCGTTGACGTGATCCAGCATGACGTATTCGATAGTGACGCGTCCCTGGTTGGCGTTGGACTTCGAAATATAGCCACGCACCGAGTTCAGGAAGGTCTCGATATTGTATTTCTTGTTGATCGGCACGATTTCATCACGAATGGCATCGTTCGGCGCATGCAGAGAGATGGCCAGCGCGACGTCAATCATATCGCCAAGCTTATCAAGCGCCGGCACCACGCCGGAAGTGGAGAGCGTAACGCGACGTTTAGAGAGGCCAAAACCAAAATCATCGAGCATGATTTCCATTGCCGGAACCACGTTAGTCAGGTTCAGCAGCGGCTCGCCCATCCCCATCATCACCACGTTGGTAATCGGACGCACGCCGGTGGTCTTTACCGCACCGATGATTTTCGCCGCGCGCCAGACCTGGCCGATAATTTCTGCAACCCGCAGGTTGCGGTTAAAGCCTTGTTGGGCCGTGGAGCAGAATTTACACTCCAGCGCGCAGCCAACCTGGGAAGAAACGCACAGGGTGGCGCGATCGTCTTCCGGGATATACACGGTTTCGACGCGCTGATCGCCAACGGCGATCGCCCATTTGATAGTACCGTCGCTGGAGCGCTGCTCTTCAACGACTTCCGGCGCGCGGATCTCCGCAACTTCCTTTAGTTTACCGCGCAGAACTTTGTTGATATCGGTCATCTCATCAAAGTTATCGCAGCAGTAGTGATACATCCATTTCATCACCTGATCGGCGCGAAAAGGCTTTTCGCCCATGTTTTTGAAAAACTCGCGCATCTGCTGACGATTCAAATCCAGCAGGTTGATTTTGGCATCTTTGTTTGGCACCGTCAGAGCGGCGCTATCAGGTGTGACTATTTGTTCAGACATAATGGATTCCGGCCTCGTTATTACACGTTATGGCCCCTGGAGGGTTGAAAAAAGAAACGCCCCGGGAGCGACTGCTCATCCGGGGCGCTGTATTCTACAAATTCTGGCCCATCAATACCACGTTTGCACGCAGCAATGATGAAAAAATCTGTAACCGCGTACTAAATCCTCTATGGCTTTTCGACTGTCGCAAGGCGGCGAGTTCGCAAATCCCCGGGAGCATAGATAACTCTGTAACCGGGGGGCGCGAATGAAGCCAACAAAGCGGTGGCGTGAAAGACGCGGGAGATTAGCGGGTGCGCGGGCAAACCTCACCTTCCGCGAAGAAGAATGCAATTTCGCGCGCAGCGGATTCAACAGAGTCGGAACCGTGGGTGCCGTTCTCGGTGAAACTGTCAGCATAGTCTGCGCGCAGCGTACCCGCCAGCGCGTTAGCCGGGTTGGTTGCACCCAGCAGGTCACGGTGACGCTGGACCGCATTTTCGCCTTCCAGCACGGAAACCACGATCGGACCGGAAGTCATAAATTCAACCAGACCGTCAAAGAACGGGCGACCATCATGCTCAGCATAGAAGCCGCGAGCCTGCTCAACGGTCAGATGCAGCATTTTAGTGCCAACGATTTTGAATCCTGCAGCTTCAAAGCGAGAAAAGATGCCGCCAATAACGTTTTTTGCCACCGCGTTTGGTTTGATGATGGAAAAAGTACGTTCAATAGCCATTGATAACCTCTTTATATATATGTTGTTCTGTTTTGCAGATGAGACCGATAAATACGGCGCGAATTATAATCATCATCTCAGGCGGTTGCCTATGTGTTTAGGTAACATTTTTTTAAAAAAAAGCGACCTTAAACAACAAATCCAGGTAATTACGCAAAACTCTCTGTTTATTGCACAGTGAAGTTCACGGCAACAATCTGTCCCGCCTCGTCCATCACCACCAGTTGGTAACTATCAGGACGTTCCAGGCTAAGGGTGGCGTTGGCCCCCTCCGCTGCCAGCGACTCGCCATTGAGAAACCACCAGCGCTGCCCTTCCCCGCCGGTCGTTTGCAGCGGTAACATCACTTTCTGCTCGCCGGGTAGTCGTTTAATAACTGCGCCCTCACGAATACCGGAGAGCACCAGCGGGGCAGCGTCAGCGGTTTGCACCGGCGGACACGCCGCCGAAGCCGCAGGTAACCTGACGCGGCGCCATTCAGCTGCGGGTAGCCAGGGTTCGAGCGGTAGCGGCCAGACATCGAAACTTTTCTCCACCGCGCCGGGACAATCTGCCGCCACCCGCAGCCCTTTCTCATTCAGCCATACCGGGAAGCGGATCCCGCGAATACCTTCCTGGCCGGGCAGCAGCAGGGTCGGCGGCTGGCTCTCATCAAGCAACCAGGTTGCCAGTCGTCGTCGGCAGTTCGCGTCGCCCGCCGGTAAATTCTGCCCGCCGGGCCAGCAAACAGTCCCTGCGCTGACCGACGACGGGCGAGGATCGGCCGGCAATCCACCGCGGCTCATTGCCGGTCGCGCCAGCAGCATATTATTCACCTGATTCAGCAGCGGTACCGCGCTGACGAAGCCAAACTGCCCGACGACCGGCGTTCCATCTGGTCGTCCGGTCCAGATACCCATCAGATAGCGGGCATTAACGCCTATCGCCCAGGCGTCGCGATAGCCATAGCTGGTACCGGTTTTCCACGCCAGCGGCACCACCTGCCCCAGCGACGCATCGGGAACCGGCTGCGCTTCGCCAGCCAGTATGCGTCGTATAATCCAGGCGGCCCCCGGCGACAGCAGCGGCCTTTCAACCAGCGGAGAGTCCGGCGTGATACGCAATTGCCCCGCCTTACCGTGACGGGCGAACGCGCTGTACGCCGCCACTATATCCGCCAGCCGCGCGCCCGTGCCGCCGAGGATCAGCGACAGATTTGGCTCCGCGCCAGCGGGAAGCATCAGCGGCAATCCGGCATTACGTAGCCTGGCGGCAAAACGCTTCGGCCCGTAGGCCTCCAGCACCTGCACCGCCGGAAGGTTCAACGAGCGAACCAGCGCTTCGCTGGCGCTCACTGGCCCGTGAAAGCCGCTGTCAAAGTTGCCCGGCCGGTAGTCGCTAAACCGTCGCGGCACATCCTGTAATAGAGAAGCCGGATGGATCAACCCCTCATCCAGCGCCATACCATAGACAAATGGTTTCAGTACCGAGCCCGGGGAGCGGATCGCCGATACCATATCAATATGGCCAAAACGGCTATCATCGCTAATATCCGCCGACCCTACCCAGCCGCGCACCTTCATATTGGTGTGATCCACAACGACCATCGCCAGAGAGCTACGCGGCGGCAGACGCGATGTCCAGTTCAGCGCCAGATCTTCCAGTTGCCGCTGCAGCCCGGCATCCAGCGTCGTCACCACTTTCTCTTCACGACTGCTCGCCAGCGCGCGGCGGGAAAAAAGCGGCGCCAGTTGCGGCATCTGTCGCGGAAACAGCCATACGGGTTCTTCGATAGCTTCTCGTACCGGCTGTTGCGGCCACACTCCCTGGCTTTCCATCCGCAACAGCACTTTATCGCGCGCCGCCTGCGCTCGCTCCGGCCAGCGGTCCGGGCGCAGCCTGCTCGGCGCCTGGGGAAGTACCGCCAGCAGCGCCGCTTCGCCGTAGCTTAGCTGCGTGGGCGGTTTACCAAGATAAGCCCAACTGGCCGCGCCGATCCCCTGCAGCGTTCCGCCGAACGGCGCCCGGTTGAGGTAGAGTGTGAGGATCTCGCTTTTTGACAGATGCCACTCCAGTTGCAGCGCTCGCCATAGCTGACGCAGCTTGCCGCCAAAGGTGCGGGGATGCGGATCGAGCAGGCGCGCCACCTGCATGGTCAGAGTGCTGCCCCCGGAGATCACCCGCCCGGAAGTCAGATCCTGCCAGGCGGCGCGAATGATCGAAAACGGATTGACGCCGGGATGATCCCAGAACCAGCGATCTTCATACTCGATCAGCGCCTGTAAATAGCGCGGCGAAACGTCAGCCAGCGTCACCGGATAGCGCCAGACACCCTGCGCATCGGCAAAGCGCCACAGCGGCGTCCCGTCTTCCGCCACCACCACCCTGGCAGGCGTAACCTCATGCAGCGGCAGCGGCCACAGCCGGTCGGCCGCCAGCAGCAGCCCCAGTAGAAAAATACACGCCGCCAGCCAGCGCCAGCGATGTTTGATGCGCCTCAGTGCCCGCATTTATGGCACAACGGTTAGCGGTCCGCTGGCCGCGCCGGTTGCCCGCCACTGCGGCACGTACATCGACTCGACCTGCGGCTGTGGTACCTGATAGGTGCCCGGCGTCACCGCGCGCGCCAGATAAACCAGCGTCACCGGCTGGCCTTCATTGATAGCCACCGCGGCGACGAAGCGATCGTCACGGAACTCAATGTGCTGGATATCCGCCTGCTGCATCTGGTTAAGCAGATTCTGCACCACCTCGCCGTTCTCCTGCAGGCTGGCGCTGCTGTTGGCCAGATTCTGGTTTTCCAGTTCCAGCCCCGCCGGGAGTAAATCCACCACCAGCGCATCCGGCACGTTACGCTTAGCCGTCACCTCCAGTTTCACCAGCACCAGTTCGCCGCTACGCAGCGAAGAGAACGATTTCTGCTGACCCTGAGTATCGAAAATTTGCCGTTCAATACCCAGCACGTTGCTCCCCGGCTGCGGAGCGCTCTGCAGATAGCCGCTGCTGTCGAGACGAAGCCACAGCGGCTGCTGACCGGTGTTGGTCACCTGCAGCGCCGCCAGCTGGTCGCCGGTCAGGTTGCGGGTTTGCGCTTTGTCGCCGGAGAGCGGTTCGGCCTGCACGGAGGTTTGCGCCTGCCAACTGCCGGGAAGATCCTGCAACATGCGCCCGGCCAGGAACAGGGCGTTACTCTCCTGCGTCGAGAGCCAGCGCTGACCGTATGCCTCTTTCGCCAGATTGTTGAGCAGCGTATTTTGCGCTTCCGGTAGCAGTTTGTTCTCCTCCAGCAGCGCCAGCTTCAGCGCATCGTCGCGCAGCTCGCTGCCGTAATCGCCGAGCCAGCGGTTCGCATCCTGCCGCGGTGTCGCCATCGCCAGCTTCAGGGCTTCGTCACCGCGCGGCGCATCACCCATCAATTTCAGCGCCACACCCAGTTGCAGCAGCGGCAGACCGGAACGCGCCTGGTCGTGACGGCTCCAGATTTCGCGCAGCGCGCCGAGCGGCGCTTTCTGCTGCCGCGCCAGTACCAGCGCGGCGTAAGCCTGAGCGGCAAAGCGGCTGGCCTGGGCATCATCGCTATAGCGGATGGTCATCAAACCCGGTTCCTGTAAATAACGCAGCAGGCGCTGATTGCCGTTGTTGACGGCGTGAGTCGGTACGCTGTAACCCTGCTCACCCGCCCGCACGAGGAAATCCATCGCGTAGGCGGTCAGCCAGTACTCTTCCGGCCCCTCTTTATCCCACAGGGCGAAACCGCCATCATCGCGCTGCATTTGCAGCAGGCGAGAAATGCCGATATCCACCGCCGCGCGTCGTTTTTCATCGCTATCGCCGCTGATACCCAACGCTTTAAGCTGGGCGGCGTTGGTGTAGAGCGACGGGAACAGCCCGCTGGTGGTCTGTTCCAGGCAGCCATAAGGATAGGCTTTCAGGTCGCGAATATAGCGCGCCAGGTTCAGCGGCGGCTTGCCGCTGAATACCAGTTGTCCCTGAAGCGTCGCCGGCGAGAAGCCCTGGCTTTGCGCAGCCGGAGCCTGCCAGCTTTCCCCCGGCTGCAGGACGGCGCCGGAATTCACAGTTTGCGCCGGGAAAGCCGGACGCACACCCAGCGTCCACTGTTTCTGCATCGGCGTGAAGGTTTCGCCCGGCAGGTTCAGGCCGCTGATGGTGGCCTTCACCTGACCGTCGCCGAAACCTTCATGGGCGCGAACGGGCACAAACAGGGTGCTGCGCGCGCCGGGAGCCAGATGAACCGGTGGTAACTCCCCACCTTCCAGTTGCAGCAGGCCACTGGCGGCCAGCGCAACGTCGAGGGTTTGCGGCCTATTGGTCAGATTACTGAGATCCAGCGCCAGGCGAGTGGTATCTCCTCCGGCAAGGAAGCGCGGCATATTCAACTCAGCAATCACTGGCGCAGCAATGATCACTTGATCTTCGCTGCTGCCGAAATCATCAGCGGTCCACGCCTGGACCATCACCCGCAGTTCGCCGTTAAAGTCGCCAATGGGCAGAGTTATCGTACCTTCGCCTTTCTCATCCAGCACCACCGGCTGCGCCTGCTGGGCGATAATGGTCACGTGATTAACCGGCGGTTTGCCGCCGCGCTTGAGTTCATCGCCATCACCACCGAAACGCAGGCTGGCGACTCTTCCCTGACCTTCAATCACCTGACCGTAGATATCGTAGATATCCGCGCCATAACGCTTCTGACCAAAGAAAGCGTTCCACGGATCCGGGGTCGCATAATCGGTAATATTCAGCACACCGCTATCAACGGCAGAAAGCAGAACATTAACTTGCTTCGGTACTTCCCCTTCTTTGACGCTGGCTTTGACTTTAACCGTCAGCGGCTGGTTAGGGCGCATTTTATCCGGCGCCTCCAGCGCCAGGTTCAGACGGCGGTTCTCATCCGCAAGCGGCAGATGCAGCAAACCCACCGCCCGTTTTGGCGTCGCGGAGCGGGATTTATCCCCCGGCCGAATCACCAGCGTGCTGAGATACAGATCGTGACGATCCCAGGCTTTATCCACCGGGATCGATAAGTCCATTCCTTCCGCCGGGACGTCAATTTCCTGCCACCACAGCGGCCCTTCGCTTGATTCCACCAGCGCGTAGCCTTTACCGGCAGCCGGAGCGGCAATATGCAGCTTGATGGTATCGCCTGGTTTGTAAGCCGGTTTGTCCAGCTTCATGGTGACCCGGTCCGGACGCGCCGCCCCCAAGCCATCGCTGTTATCCTGCCAGCTGTATCCGGCCCAGAAACGCATGCTGCTGACAATATCATCCGGCCCTTTGACTTCCAGACGATAAGATCCCCACTCCACCGGGAAACTCACTTCCACCGTTTGCCCGGCAGGAATATCCAGCGACTCCTCTCCTTCCTGCAGATCTTTTTGATCGAACTGCGACTGCCAGCCTTCGCTATCGGACCAGTTCCAGTAGTAGTCGCGCCGTTCGCGAATTAACCGCACCTGGAGACCGGAGACCGCCTTCTTCTCGCCTTTAGCATCGGCATACACAATCTCAAACGCGGCGGTGCCGTTTTCATCCACCACCGGCTGCTTGATGGTGCTGTCGGTGCGATAGTCGTAAACCTCTTTCAGGGCGAATTCCGGGCGGATGCCCGGCAGCGTATCGGCAGGCCAGATTGGCTGTCTGACGGTGCGCGTGACCGGGCGTCCGCCGGACTCCAGCAGGCTGGCCTGCAGGATCACCTGCAGCGGCGAGCGGCTCTCCTGCCACTGGCTGGCAGCGGTGACTTCGGCGTGACCTTGTTCATCGAGGGTGGTCTGCACTTCATCCAGACTGCGGGAAAGGTTCTCTTCGGCAATGTCGCCAAACTGGAAGCCCGGCAGCGCAGGCACCGCGTCGCGCAGCGGGCGCAGGAACAGTTTGCCCTGCAGCGCGTTACCGCTGGCCGGCGCGCCGTACAGATAAGCACCGGTCACGGCAAAACTCACATCCGCAGTTGGCGAAACGGGCGCAGTTTGCGGCGTAAGATCCAGCGCCATGCGCTCAGGCATAAAATCTTCAACGTGAAAATCCCACTCGCGCGGCTGGTTGTCGCCGGTGCTGGCGCGTATGTGCCACATCCCGGTCGCCGCG
Organism: Klebsiella sp.; assembly: GCA_036498385.1. Classification (GTDB taxonomy): domain Bacteria; phylum Pseudomonadota; class Gammaproteobacteria; order Enterobacterales; family Enterobacteriaceae; genus Klebsiella. Next base: position 14,282 of record DASYFN010000025.1, on the reverse strand, counting down.
CCGCTATCGAGTGCATAGGAAAACTGGTACAGGCCGTTGACTGGTTTGCTTACCGTCGAACGAATAACCTGACCGTCCGGCTGAACAACGTCCAGCTTTACCGGCTGCTCGGGGAGCGGTTTACCGTCGCTATCGCGCAGTAACGCATTGAGGATCACCGTTTCACCCGGGCGATAGAGATCCCGCGGACCAAACATAAATAGCTGCTTACTGAAGCCCGGCGCGCCAGCAATGGCAAATTCCGCCAGATCCAGTGCCGGGAGTTTGAGATCCAGCAGCGTAGTTTGCCCGTCCTTGCGCGCAAGCAGCAGCGCCGCTTCTTTGTCCGTTTGCAGCGTCACATGACCCTGGCCGTCACTCTTCGCCTGCGCCAGGGTCTGCCCTTTGGCGTTCAGCAGCTGAACATCAACATTGGACTGCGCCGCGCCGTTTTCCAGGCTCTGGGTAAAGACATCCAGCCGGTTGTGATAACGGTGCGCGGATACGCCGATATCGCTGAGGGTGAACAGCGTCGCGGCGTTGCTATAGCTATAGCGGCCCGCCTGGTTCATCACCGCGATATAGACGCCCGGCTCCTGTAGAGGCTTGATATCCGCCAGCGGCAGCAGCAGTTTTTCACGCGTATTGCGCGCCGGGTTGAGGTCAAAACGGCCGGTATAGACCAGCTCGGCCATCTTCAGCAGCTCGTCCGACTCCCAGTTGCTTAGCGAATTACGGTATTCCCATTGGCTGACAAAGGCGGAGAGGGATTCTGCTTTGATACGGAAAAAGTTCACGTCGACGTTATCAACATTCAACGCCATCACTGGCAGTCCGGCGACCACTTTCCCCGGCAGCAGCGATCCGCGGCTGGCAAAGCCGATGCTCGGGGCAATATCGCGGGTAGTAATAGTCTTTTCAAAACGGCGGTCAAAAGTCGCTTTATTCAGCGCGGCCAGAGTTGGGTCCACCGAAACAATTAGCTCGCGTTTTGGCTCGAGATGGCGAAGACGCAACTCTTTAAGAGAGGGAGCCAGCTCCCATGCGCCGTCAACTTTGCCGCTTTTTTTGTCGACCAGATGCACGCTGCGGGAGAAATCCTGATCCGGCTGCAGGGGGATAGAAAAGGTCAGTACCAGCGTTGCCGCGCCGTCGAGTTGCACTTCCGAGGCATCAAGCAGTGTTAACGCTTTGCCTTGACTTTTTTCAGCCAGCGCCGCCAGATGGGCGCTGTCGGGTTTCACATTCTCTTTATCCGCTGCTGCTGAAGCGGCTGGCACAGCGGTCTGTGGTTTACCGCTGTCGTCGCAGCCGATCAACCATAGCGTGGTTAGTAACGCCAGAAATAGCGCCGCCAAACGGAATGGTTTCATCCTTCTAACCCCTCGGCCCGGAGGCCAGATACATTCAGTGAACATATTATTATGCGTTAACAGCAGAATTACCAATAGCGCGCTAGCCAGCAATATTGATGGATAACCGGCACAGGAACGCGCGGCCAACGGATAGCCGGAGTGAATGAATTCAGCGGATATATCCCCTAAATAATTCGAGTGGCTTAAAGGCGGCAAGAGAGTGACAAATTCATCAGGAACGAATTTGAATATTGTTCACAACACCCGCCATGATGAGTTATTGCCAACGCACATATAACTTGAAGTATGACGGGTATAAATTGACAATGCGCGAGATTTCTATTCATTGACAGAGATATCAACGTCTTTAAAATATAAACCATTCCGCTGACGAGGATATTTACTATTTTCCTGATAGCACAACATTAACCCATCTCGTATAACATATATGAGATAAATAATATGGAAGTTATTTATGTCTCAAATGGTCGCACTGTCGATTATTATTTTAATTCTTTATATCGGCGACGTTGTTTCAACCCGCACAAAAGCCTGGATCCCCTCCGTGTTTGTCTGTGCGGTCCTGTTTTTAATCGGATACTGGACATTCTTTCCGGCAGATATTATCAGCCGGGCCGGTATCGGCACGCCGGTTGCCATAATGCTGATGTATCTGTTAATCACCAATATGGGCACCCTATTGTCGCTGAAAGAACTGGCGCAGCAGTGGAAGACTGTGGTTATCTCCTTCGCCGGTATTGCCGGGATCACGGCGGCCGTCTTTGCGGTAAGCATGGTGCTGTTTGATCGCAACACCGCGCTGGTTACCATTCCTCCGCTGGTCGGCGGTATCGTATCATCACTGATTATGTCGCAGGGCGCGAGCAACGCTGGTCTGGTCGACCTGTCGGTTTTTGCCATTTTGATTTACGTAATGCAAGGATTTGCCGGATACCCGCTGACCGCCATCATGCTGCAACGCGAAGGCAAAACGCTGCTTGCCCGCTACCGCAGCGGCGAGCACCGCCCCGATAACATTACCGATGAGCACGCTATACTCGCTGTCGGCGAGGATAAAATGCCGCGCCTGTTCAGTAAAATCCCCGTCAGCTATAACAGCAACTACTTTAAATTTCTGCGCCTGGCGCTGGTCGGCTGCCTGGCCTGGGTTGTCGCCGACCTCGCGAAGCCGATCGTGAATATCAGCCCCTTCGTACTGTGCCTGTTTTTTGGCGTAGTATTTACTTCGTTAGGTTTCCTTGAAAAACATACTCTGCATAAGGCTAACGGCTTTGGCTTCGCCATCATGGCATTGATGCTATTTATTTTTGATACGTTAAACAAAGCCACTCCGGAGATGCTGCTGCGCCTGCTTTTCCCGATGGTGGTGTTAATCGCCACGGCGGTTATCGGTATGTTTATCGTCTCATGGCTGGTCGGGAAACTGCTTGGCGTCAGCGGCCCGATGTCATTTGCTATCTCCTTAACTGCGCTGTACGGTTTTCCCGCCGACTACATTATTACCAACGAGGCCATCAACGCCCTCACCCACGATGAAAAAGAGCGCCAGATGCTGACCCAGCATATGCTGGGCCCGATGCTGGTCGGCGGATTCGTCTCCGTCACCATGGTCTCGGTGGTGTTAGCCGGAATACTGGTCGGTTATCTGACCCCGGTTATCGGTTGAGCGCGTTGAATGTTTAGCAAATTATGGAGCCATTGATGATTAACCCTGACATAACCGAGATTATCGCCAGAGAAGAACAGGCGATGATCGCTTTTCGTCGCGACCTGCACGCCCATCCGGAACTCCCCTGGGAGGAGAAGCGCACCACGGATCGCGTCGCCGCCGCACTGGAGGCTATTGGTATTCCTTACCGTCGTACTCATCCCACCGGAATTATCGCCGACATTAACGGCGGTCAGCCGGGAAAAACTGTGGCCCTGCGCGCCGATATGGATGCTTTACCGGTACTGGAGCTTAACGACCAGATCGACTACAAATCGCAAACTACCGGGAAAATGCACGCCTGCGGCCACGACGCCCATACCGCCATGTTGCTGACCGCTGCTCATGCATTGTATAAAGTGCGCGAGCAGCTTAAGGGCAACATCAGGCTGATATTTCAGCCTGCAGAAGAGATTGCCGAAGGAGCAAAGGCGATGATTGCACAGGGAGCTATCGATAATGTGGATAACGTTTTTGGTATGCATATCTGGTCGGGCACGCCGTCCGGCAAAATCTCCTGCAACGTTGGTTCTTCCTTTGCGTCAGCGGATTTACTGAAAGTGACCTTCCGCGGCCGCGGCGGTCACGGTTCGATGCCGGAGGCCTGTGTTGACGCGGCGGTGGTCGCCTCTGCCTTTGTGATGAATCTCCAGGCGATCGTGGCGCGCGAAACCTCTTCTCTGGAATCTGCAGTAGTGACTATCGGCAGAATGGATGTCGGTACGCGCTTTAATGTCATTGCCGAGAACGCCGTACTTGATGGTACCGTGCGCTGCTTCAGCATTGCAGCGCGCCAGCGCCTGGAAGCAGCGATTACCCGCTATGCCGAACATACCGCCGCCGTTTACGGCGCAACCGCTCAGGTTGAGTACAGCTACGGTACGCTACCGGTGATCAACGAAGAGCGCAGCGCCCTGTTAGCACAGTCGGTTATCCGCGACGCGTTTGGCGATGAAGTCCTTTTCCACGAAAAGCCAACCACCGGCGGGGAAGATTTCAGTTTTTATATGGAAAATATCCCCGGCGCTTTCGCGCTGCTCGGCTCAGGAAATAGAGAGAAAGGCAGCGACTACGCGCACCACCACGGCTGTTTTAATATTGATGAGCAGGTGATGAAAAGCGGCGCTGAACTGTACGCACAGTACGCCTGGCGCTACCTGCAGCAAAACCAGTTTTAATTGAGCGTTCCCCCGACGCTGCTCGGGGGGAATATCACATTACCGCCGCCTCCTCTTGAAAATGCCTTGTCGATAGCGCAAAAAACAACAACAATCACTCTATTGTTGATGACACGGAGGCACTTATGTCTACCTCGTTTTTTGTCGCTGCCGACTGGCTGGCGGAACATATTGATGACCCGGAAATCCAGATTATCGACGCGCGGATGGCCCCACCGGGACAGGACGATCGCGATCTCAACGCTGAGTATCTGGCAGGCCATGTTCCTGGCGCCGTTTTCTTTGATATCGAAGCCCTCTCTGACCATACCAGCCCGCTACCGCATATGATGCCGCGCGCGGAGGCGTTTGCCGTCGCAATGCGCGAGTTGGGTGTCAGCAGCGATAAACATCTGGTGGTGTATGACGAAGGCAATCTCTTTTCCGCACCGCGAGCCTGGTGGATGCTGCGCACATTCGGCGTTGAAAAGGTTTCGATTCTTGCCGGTGGGCTGGAGGGCTGGCGTCGCGATGAGCTGCCGCTGGAACAGGGAACTCCCGAACTGCCGGAAGGTGATTTTGACGGTCACTTCGATCCGCAGGTGATCAAGCGCCTGACCGATGTGCTATTGGTGAGCCATGAAGGATCGGCGCAGATCGTCGATGCTCGTCCGGCGCCGCGCTTTAATGGTCTGGTGGCCGAGCCGCGGCCGGGCCTGCGCAGCGGGCATATTCCCGGCGCGCTAAACGTGCCCTGGACCGAGCTGGTGATTAACGGCGAACTCAGAACCACTGATGAACTCAACGAGATTTTCGCTCGTCAGGGCGTCGATTTTGAGCGGCCGATTATTGCCAGTTGCGGCTCCGGCGTAACGGCGGCGGTCGTGGTGCTGGCGCTCACCACCCTGGGTGTTAATGGTGTCAGCCTGTACGACGGCTCATGGAGCGAATGGGGCGCGCGGACGGATTTGCCTATTGAACCGACACAGTAGATAGAACAGCGGGGGTGCAAGCCCCCGTTCAGTTTAAATAATTCGATTCTGCTTAAAGTCGCGCAGGAAACTGCCCCAGCGCTTTTCATAGAATGGCGTAATGTGGGCAATCATAAAGTGGCTGATACCCTTTTCTCCTTCCACCACCTGACAGATATCAATCGGCTCGTCGCCGGGAAGTGTATCGGTCGCCACGCTGCCAGTAGCCTGAATAATCTCCTCAATATCGCCTTCCGCTTCAATGCCAATTAACAGGTTGGCTGGCGCGTCGGCGCTGTCTTTAATTGAGCATAAAAACGCGCGCTTCACCGTTTTCAGCGTCTTAAACAGCGTGGTCAGCGAGTCCACCATCTGCGCGGGCGGTTCGGCAACCTCAGACAGCAGCAGCGGCTCTCCGCCTTCAAGCACGGTCTGGGTACTGAGCGGGCTGCCCTCTTCTCCCAGCAGATGGCTAATCTCACGCGGCGCAAACTCTTTGCCGGTAGGGAGTTTGGCATTGAGGTACAGCGTTTCGCCGAGGGTCATGGCGAACAGCGTGCGCACCGGCATCACCACGAAAGACTGTTCGTCCTCAACGGCCTGCTGCAGCGCTTGCAGTGAGGTGAAAAAAGGAATAACCGATGTACCGTCATCTTTCTCCCAGTGCTGAAGATCCAACACGCTATCTTCAACAACTTGCTCGCCCTGGGCTGCGGCTCCCGGCACCCAAACGGTGGCTTTCAGCAAAGTACGGAAAAACGCCGGGCGATGACCTGGCTCAGTCGCCGCCTTTTCCAGCAGGGTTTCTAGCTCATTTTTAGTTTCGGACATAGTGGTTCCAGATCGGTGGATCCCCCTCACCCCGGCCCTCTCCCCTGGGTGAGAGGGTTAGGGTGAGGGAAAAGATTATTCCGCAGTCAACAGATTCGCAATGGTGCGCACGCCGAGGCCGGTCGCGCCCGCCGACCACTGCTCAACGGCGGATTTGCGGTAGGTCGCCGAACAGTCAATATGCAGCCAGCCCTGATGATAATTCTCCACGAAGTGGGACAGAAAGCCAGCCGCGGTGCTGGCGCCAGCCGGATAAGCCGCGCTGCCTGTGTTGTTCAGCTCAGCAAAGTTTGATGGCAACTGGCCACGATGGAACTCAGCCAGCGGCAGACGCCAGAAGGCTTCGTTCTCAGCCTGCGCGCTCGCCAGCAGGCGATTAGCCAGACTGTCGTCAAAGCTGAACAACGCGTGGTAATCATTGCCCAGCGCAGTTTTCGCGGCGCCGGTCAGCGTCGCAGCATCGATAATCAACTCAGGTTTTTGCGCAGAAGCATCAATCAGGCCATCCGCCAGCACCAGGCGACCTTCAGCATCGGTGTTCATGATTTCGACGGTTTTGCCGTTACGATAGTGAATAATATCGCCAAGTTTGAAAGCATTACCGCTAATCAGGTTATCGGCACAGCACAGATACAGCTTCACGCGTTTATTCAGGCCGCGAGTGATAGCAAACGCCAGCGCGCCGGTCACCATCGCCGCGCCGCCCATATCGGACTTCATTGAGTCCATAAACGCGCTCTGCTTGATGCTGTATCCGCCGGAGTCAAAGGTGATGCCTTTACCGACCAGACAGGCGTACACCGGGGCTTCTTTGTCGCCGGTTGGGTTATAATCCAGCGCCAGCAGGACCGGTGGACGGTCGGAGCCGCGACCGACTGTGTGGAGGCCGAGGTAGTTTTGCTCGCGCAGATCTTCGCCCTTGGTGATGCGATAAGAGACGCTATCGCAGGCAACACTGCACAACAGATCTACCGCACGCTGCGCCAGCTGTTCCGGCCCCAGTTCTTCCGCCGGGGCGTTAATGGTGTCGCGAACCCAGTCAATAATAGTCAGGCGGTTATCCAGTTCGCTTTTCTGCGCATCGTCGAGGGCCGGCCACTCAACTTTACGGCTGCCTTTCGGGCCTTTATAACCCGCCCAGAACGCCCATGCGCGATCGATGTCCCAGCCCTCGCCGTCAAGCGCGACATGTTTAATGCCCATACCGTCAATTTTACGCGCCGCGCGCTGAATCAACCCCAGGTCGTCTTTGCCGTTCAGGTGCAGAGCGATACCGTCGTTATTCATGCTGTAAGACGCTTTTTCTCCCCAGCGCGCATCGGCAGGCTGAGCGGTAAGCGTAATTTTCATAGCTTCGGTCATTTTATTTATCCTTATTAGCAAATGGGCCGCCAGAAGGCAGCCCATGTAACTTTTTCATGAGGGGAATTATTCGGCTTCGTCTAACCAGACTAGCAGAATCGCCTCAAGAATTTTTTCATTGGATGCGTTTGGATCGTCATCAAACTCTTCCAGGTCGCAAATCCACTGATGCAGATCGGTGAAGCGAACGGTTTTCGGATCGAGATCCGGGAAAGCGTCGTACAGCGCTTCACCGATTTCGCGACTATCGGTCCATTTTAGTCCCATATTAATGCTCGCGTGCGTGGTTGATGGTGTAACGCGGAAGTTCGATGACCAAATCTTCGTCAGTCACCCGCGCCTGGCAGCTCAGGCGGCTGTCGGGCTCAAGCCCCCAGGCCTTATCCAGCATGTCGTCTTCATCTTCGGTACTTTCAGCCAGCGAGTCAAAACCTTCGCGCACGATGCAGTGGCAAGTGGTGCAGGCACAGGATTTTTCGCAGGCGTGTTCAATCTCGATACCGCTACGCAGAGCTGCATCAAGAATGGTCTCACCGGTCTCAGCTTCCACAACTACGCCATCCGGACACAGGTCCTGGTGGGGCAGAAAAACAATTTTTGGCATTTTAAACCTCGTCCACGGATTGGCCTTTCAGCGCGATACGGACCGATTGATCCATACGACGTGCGGCGAATTCCTGGGTTTGTGTGTCGATATTTTTAATCGCTTCTTTGATTGCATCGGCATCATCGCCTGCCGCTGCGGCGCGTACCTGCTCCGCGGCGTCATCGATAGCCTGACGCTCTGCGGCGCTTAACAGCGCGGCGTCGGCGGCCAGCGCGCTGACCAGACTTTCCAGAACGCGTGCGGCTTCAACTTTTTGCTCGGCCAGCATACGCGCCTGGACGTCCTGTTCGGCGTAGCTCATCGAATCTTTAATCATGCTGGCGATTTCGCCATCGGTCAGACCGTAGGACGGTTTCACCTGGATAGAGGCTTCGACGCCGGTCGATTTCTCCATCGCCGTCACACTCAGCAGACCATCAGCATCCACCTGGAAGGTCACGCGAATATGCGCCCCACCAGCCGGTAATGCCGGAATACCGCGCAGCGCAAAGCGCGCCAGGGAGCGACAGTCCTGCACCAGCTCGCGCTCACCCTGCATGACGTGGACAGACATTGCCGTCTGCCCATCTTTGAAAGTGGTGAACTCCTGCGCGCGCGCTACCGGAATAGTGGTATTGCGCGGGATAATCTTCTCCACCAGACCGCCCATGGTTTCCAGCCCCAGAGAGAGCGGAATAACGTCAAGCAGCAGCAGCTCGCTGTCTGGCTTATTGCCCACCAGAATATCCGCCTGAATCGCCGCGCCGATGGCGACGACTTTATCCGGGTCGATAGAGGTCAGCGGCGTGCGGCCAAAGTACTCGCCTACGCGTTCGCGTACCAACGGCACGCGGGTGGAGCCGCCCACCATGACCACTTCCAGCACCTCTTGCGCTTCAACGCCCGCATCTTTCAATGCGCGACGACAAGCCAGCAAAGTGCGTTTTACCAGCGGCGCGATCAGATCATTAAACTGGCTGCGGGTAATCTCCCCCTGCCAGCCGCCGACGTTGACGCGTGCCGTATCAGCATCGCTGAGGGCGATTTTCGCTGCGATAGCTGCGTCGAGCAGCTCGCGCTGCAGGCGGTTGTCGCTGCGATCGCTCAGGCCAGCCTGCTCACGCAGATAATCGGCCAGCAGATGGTCGAAATCATCGCCGCCGAGGGCTGAATCGCCGCCAGTCGCCAGGACTTCAAACACGCCGCGGCTTAAGCGCAACACGGAGATATCAAAGGTGCCGCCGCCGAGATCGTAAACCGCGATCACCCCTTCCTGACCGGAGTCCAGACCATAGGCAATCGCTGCCGCGGTTGGTTCGTTCAGCAGACGTAGTACGTGCAGGCCGGCCAGACGCGCGGCGTCTTTGGTTCCCTGACGCTGGGCGTCGTCGAAGTAGGCCGGCACGGTAATCACCACGCCGTCAAGCTTGCCCGCCAGCGCCTCGGTGGCGCGTTCGGCCAGCGCCTTCAGAATATCGGCAGAAACGCGGATCGGGTTGAGCAGACCACCAGTGGTCTGAATCATTGGCAGGCCGTTTTCGCTTGCCTGCAACTGATAAGGCAGATGCGGATAGCGGGCCTCTATATCGGCCAGAGAACGCCCCATCATGCGTTTGACGGAACTGATGGTATTGACCGGATCCTGAGCCGCGTTTTGCCGCGCGTCATAGCCCACTGTCAACCCCGAAGCCTGATAGTTAACCACCGACGGCAGCAGATAGCGCCCTTGATGGTCGGGCAGAGTTTCGGCCTGGCCGCTACGCACGGTAGCAACCAGTGAATTGGTGGTGCCCAGGTCGATACCCGCCGCCAGACGTCGCTGGTGCGGCGCGGCGCTCAGGCCGGGCTCACTAATTTGTAATAAGGCCATAATTGCTTCCGAAAATTAAAAATCGAGCAGTTTTTCTTCGAGTTGTTCCGCACTGCTTCGCAGTTTATCGAGAAAACGTAGCTTACGCACGGTATCCGCCGCCGCCTCCCACGTCTCGTTATTCAGATGTTCAACCATCAGTTGATGCCGGGTATCGAATTGCGCTTTGACTCGCTTGATAAAGCTTTCCAGCCGCGCTTCATCTTTCGCCTTGCCTATCTCATCCAGCTCTTCGCGCAGTTCAAGCTGTTCCATCAGGAACGCGGTATCACGCACGGTGTGCTGCTCGCTGGCGAGATCGAAACCATGAAGCGAAAGGAGATATTCGGCGCGGGTCAGCGGGTGGCGAAGGGTTTGCCATGCCTGATTAATGGTGGCGGACTGCTGCACCGCGGCAAGCTGTTCGGCCGCACTACCGCTGGCAAACTTATCGGGGTGACACTGGCGTTGTAGCTCCTGGTACCGGGCAGCCAGTTGTTCTGACGAAAGGGTATAGCTGCTCGGCAGTCCGAAGAGGGTAAAATAGTCCATCGCAACCTCAGGGAATGAGATAAAGAAAACCCCATCCACGGTATCCCGCGGTGGGGTTTACGATACATAGCGATTATACGTTAAAGCTTTCGCCGCAGCCGCACTCATCTTTGACGTTCGGGTTAATGAACTTAAACCCTTCGTTGAGACCTTCTTTGACGAAGTCCAGTTGTGTGCCGTCGAGGAACTGCAAACTTTTGCCGTCGATCACGACCTTCACGCCTTTGTCTTCAAACACGGTGTCTTCTGCCGCCGGCTCGTCAACAAACTCCAGTACATAAGCCATACCCGAGCAGCCGGAAGTTCTGACTCCCAGGCGCAGACCAAACCCTTTACCGCGGTTGGCCAGAAAGGTATTGACTCGCGCTGCTGCACTGTCGCTTAAAGTAATCGACATAACAAACCTCAACTCTTAATTATTTTGCTTCACGTTTGCTTTTGTAATCCGCAATCGCGGCTTTAATCGCGTCTTCCGCCAGAATAGAGCAGTGAATTTTCACCGGCGGCAGTTCAAGCTCGTCTGCGATATCGGTGTTTTTAATCGCCTGAGCTTCATCCAGCGATTTCCCTTTCACCCACTCGGTCACCAGGGAGCTGGAAGCAATAGCGGAACCGCAGCCGTAGGTCTTGAAACGCGCGTCTTCAATGATACCTTCATTGTTGACTTTAATCTGCAACTTCATCACGTCGCCGCACGCCGGTGCGCCAACCATACCACTGCCAACGTTTTCGTCGCTATTGTCGAAAGAGCCGACGTTGCGCGGATTCTCGTAATGATCGATAACTTTTTCGCTGTAAGCCATGATGAGTTCTCCTTATTGGTGCCGAATTAGTGATGTGACCATTCAATACTGTTCAGATCCACGCCCTGCTTGAACATTTCCCACAGCGGAGAAAGCTCGCGCAAACGGCCGATGGAGTTGCGAACCAGATTGATGGTGTAGTCAATCTCTTCTTCGGTAGTAAAACGACCTAAAGAGAAACGGATAGAGCTATGCGCCAGCTCGTCGCTCATCCCCAGCGCGCGCAGCACGTAGGATGGTTCGAGGCTTGCGGAGGTACAGGCTGAACCGGAGGAGACCGCCAGGTCTTTCAGCGCCATAATCAGCGACTCGCCTTCAACGTAGTTGAAGCTGACGTTGAGAATATTCGGCGCGCCCTGCTCAAGGTCACCATTCAGATAGACCTCTTCCATATCTTTCACGCCTTCCCACAGACGGTTACGCAGGCCGCGCAAGCGGGCCATTTCGGTTTCCATCTCTTCTTTCGCGATACGGTAAGCTTCACCCATACCGACGATCTGGTGGACAGGCAGAGTACCGGAACGCATGCCGCGCTCGTGGCCGCCGCCGTGCATCTGCGCTTCGATACGAATACGCGGTTTACGACGTACATACAGCGCACCGATACCTTTCGGGCCATAGATTTTGTGGCCGGAGAAGGACATCAGGTCAACTTTCAGCTGGCTCAGGTCGACAGGCAGTTTACCCACGCTCTGGGTCGCGTCAACGTGGTAAATGATACCGCGGGCGCGGCACATCTCGCCGATGGTCGCGATATCCTGCACCACGCCGATTTCGTTATTCACGTGCATAATGGAAACAAGGATGGTGTCATCACGCATCGCGGCTTCCAGTTCTTTTAAATCAATAATGCCGTTACGCTGCGGAGCGAGGTAGGTGACTTCGAAACCTTCGCGCTCCAGTTGACGGCAGGTGTCCAGCACGGCTTTGTGTTCGGTTTTGCTGGTGATGATGTGCTTGCCTTTTTTCTGATAAAAGTTGGCTGCACCTTTAATCGCCAGGTTGTCGGATTCAGTCGCGCCGGAAGTAAAGACGATTTCGCGCGGGTCGGCACCGACCAGCTCGGCAATCTGATTACGGGCGATATCTACCGCCTCTTCAGCCTGCCAGCCAAAACGGTGTGAGCGAGAGGCCGGGTTGCCAAAGGTCCCGTCCAGGGTCAGGAATTGCATCATTTTCTCGGCAACACGCGGGTCCACCGGCGTGGTTGCGGAGTAATCGAGATAAATCGGTAATTTCATTGCTCTATAAACTCCGTACATCGCTTCAATGCAAGGAATCAGGCAACCGGCTGGATGTACGACCGGGTACACAGGATGTTGGAGCATCCAGGCCTGATTCGAAAATCTTTTTTATCGTTTTTACTCAGCTCGTTTCATCTTGCAGCCGAATAGCTGCAAGATGAAACTGAACGAGAACTACGCGCGCAGTTTGACGTCGATGGCGTCCTGAGCACGGGTACTACGCTGGGATTCATGGTTGTGCTGACGACCGGAGACATCAAGGATTTCCTGGTTATTCACCAGTTCGCCCAGCGTGATGTTATTCAGAAAACCGGTCAGTCGCTCGCTCAAATCACGCCACAGCGCGTGAGTAAGGCACTTATCGCCGCCCTGGCAGCCGCCTTTACCCTGACAACGGGTGGCGTCAACGGATTCGTCCACAGCGCTGATAACTTCGCCTACCGCGATGCTACCCGCCTCTTTACCTAGCAGATAACCGCCGCCCGGACCACGTACGCTGGAAACCAGCCCATTCTTGCGCAGACGAGAGAATAGCTGTTCCAGATAGGAAAGCGAAATTCCCTGACGCTCTGAAATATCAGCCAACGGAACCGGACCCGATTCAGAGTTGAGCGCAACGTCAAGCATCGCGGTTACGGCATAACGCCCTTTAGATGTCAGTCTCATGTCTTACTTAACCTCAAACGCGCCCCTGCACGGGCCTTTTATTAATATGGGTATTGCATAGCAAGGGCAAGTCTGACATTCCCGAGTAAATTGGTCAACTATTTACTTGACTATTTTAGTCAGGTATTTAGCTTTCCGTGCCGTTTTACTTCAGCGCAGCCTGATGCCTTCTCCCATGGGGAGGGCAGCCGCAGTCCTGCGTAAGTTTTGCAGGCCGGGTGCCACCCGACAAACAGGCAGCACTACTCTTTATTCTTTTGCTCAATTGACGCCAGCATCCCGCGCAGGATGTTCAGCTCCTGACTTTCCGGGCGGGCGCGCGTAAATAAACGGCGCAGCTTGTTCATCACCTGGCCGGGATGACTGGCGCGAATAAAACCCGTTGTCAGCAGCGTCTGCTCAAGGTGGCCGTAGAAACGCTCTAAATCATCCACCAGCGGATACGGGGTTTCTTCGTGCTGGACGACAGGTTCATTTTGCTCCTGCGCCGCCAGCCAGGCCATACGCACTTCATAGGAGATAACCTGTACCGCCATCGCCAGGTTCAGCGAGCTGTATTCCGGGTTGGCAGCAATCGCCACGTGGTAGTGACACTTCTGTAGTTCGTCGTTAGTCAGGCCAACACGTTCGCGGCCAAATACCAGCGCAATCGGCGCATACTGCGCTTCGGCAACGCTTTTCAGCCCGCATTCACGCGGATCGAGCATCGGCCACGGCAGCGTGCGGGAACGAGCACTGGTACCGACGACCAGGCTACAGCCCGCCAGCGCTTCATCCAGGGTATCAACGATATTGGCATTGCCAATCACGTCGCTGGCCCCGGCCGCCAGGGCGATGGCCTGAGAATCGGGTTTAACCAGAGGATTGACCAGCCAGAGGTTGGTTAACCCCATGGTTTTCATTGCGCGGGCGACGGAGCCCATATTGCCGGTGTGTGAGGTTTCTACCAGGACGATTCGAATATTTTGCAGCATTATGGTTCTTCGGCTAAAGATTATTCGTGCATGCTATCATAAAACGGAGACATGGGCAGATTTCACTGTTATTATATGCGCCGTTTTTCCCGTTCTTTAACATCCAGTGAGAGAGACCGATGCATCCGATGCTGAACATCGCCGTGCGCGCAGCGCGCAAGGCGGGTAATTTAATTGCCAAGCACTACGAAACCCCTGACTCCGTAGAAACCAGCCAGAAAGGC
>DASYFN010000024.1:0-29283 GCA_036498385.1 Klebsiella sp. | reverse complement strand
CCTTACCCTGATAACGGCCCGATGCCGTGGGTGCATAACTGGCAGGCTTTTATTGGCTTGTTTCGTCGTCTTAGCTATACCAGCATGATCGACAGCATGAAGGATCTGCACTGGGATATTCGCCCCAGCCCGCGCTTTGGTACTGTTGAAGTCCGGGTAATGGATACTCCGCTGACGATTACCCAGGCGGTGAATGTCGCCGGGCTTATCCAGATCATCGCCTGCTGGCTGCTGACGGAGCGGCCGTTTAAGCATCAGCCCGAAGATTATCTGCTTTACCCCTTCAACCGCTATCAGGCCTGCCGCTACGGACTGGACGGGATCAATACTGATGTTAACAGCGGCGAACAGCGAACATTCCGCGAAGAAATTTTACAGCTGGCGGATAAACTCGCTCCCAGCGCCCATAAGCTCAATGCTGGCAGCGCGCTGGAGGCGATTGCGCGCCAGGCGAAGCAGGAGAGCAGCGAGCCGCAGCAGATGCGAGAGTTTATCGCCAACGGCGGTTCATTAATTGGGCTAGTGCAAAAGCATTGCGAGATCTGGACGGCATAGCGGCGATAAAACGGTATACTGCACGCTCTCGTTGGTTACCTGGGATCCTGTCGTGCGCATTTTATCTTTCCTGCCGCTGTTGCTGTTATCTCTGCCCGCATTCGCCAGCGGGAAATGCTCGCTGACCGACCCGTCGCTGACGTTGCAAAGCTACACCGTTAATCCACAGCGCGAGCGCATTGTGATGTACTGGCAGAAAGAGGACGGCAAAGCCTGGGGTTCGCTGCGCTCTCTGCTGGCGGATATCAACCAGAACGGGCAGGTGCAGATGGTGATGAACGGCGGAATTTATGATAAAGCTTTTGCGCCGCTGGGACTGTATGTCGAGAAAGGCAGGCAGTTAGCCCCGCTTAACCGCGCCGGCGGCGGCGGGAACTTTTTTATTCGTCCCGGCGGGGTGTTTTATCTGCAAGGGCAAAGCGCGAGGATTGTCAGCATCGATAAATTCAAGCCATCGCCCGCCATCCAGTACGCCGTGCAGTCCGGGCCGATGCTGATTGAAAACGGCAAGATCAACTGGCGGCTGAAGCCGTCAGCCAGCTCGCGCAAGCTGCGTAACGGCGTGGGCATCACCCGCGATGGCAACGTGGTGTTTATGCTCAGCGAGCGCGAAACCAATTTCTACGATTTCGCCTGCTACGCGCAATCAAAGCTTAACGTACGCCAGATGCTCTATCTCGACGGCACCATTTCGAAGATGTATCAGAAAGGCGGCAGCGTGCCGTGGCAGTACCTTCCGTTCGTGACCATGATTGCGGTGGAGAGTAGGTAGTTCCCGGGTCGCAGCGTAAACGCCTTACCCGGGATACCAAACCCGCAGTACCCCTACATCCGGCGATGGGCCCACTCACGCAGACGCTGGAACAACACGTACAGCGACGGAATAAACAGAATACCGATCACCGTCGCCACCAGCATGCCGCTGAATACCGTGGTACCAATAATTCGTCGACTCTGCGCCCCGGCGCCGGTAGCGAGCACCATCGGCACAATCCCGATAATAAAAGAGACCGCCGTCATCATCACCGCGCGGAAGCGGCGGGTCGCCCCTTCGCGGGCGGCATCGACTATCGACATTCCCTCTTCGCGCTTCGCCCTGGCAAACTCGACGATCAAAATCGCGTTTTTCGCCGCCAGCGCGATCAGCAGCACCAGGCCAATCTGCACATACACATCGTTGGCATACCCTGCCCACCATAGCCACAGCAGCGACCCGCCGATAGCAAACAGCACCGACAGCATCACGCTCGCCGGAAGCGTCCAGCTTTCATACTGGGCGACGAGGAACAACCACGCCATCGCCACCGCCGCCAGCACGATCCACACCGCCTGGTTACCGGTCTGCTGCTCCTGCCAGGAGATTCCGCTCCAGGCATAGTCATAACCGTGCGGCAGATTCGCTTGTAAAATCTGCTCCATCACCGTCATCGCCGTACGGCTGCTGACGCCTTCGGCCGCCGAACCGCTCACCGATACTGACGGGAACTGGTTATATTGTTGAATAAACGGCGCGCCGACCGTCGGCGTAATCGTCACCAGATTACTCAGACGAACCCGTTCGCCGCTGTCGCTACGCACGTAAAGCTCGCTAATCTGCTCAGCCCGCTCGCGCCACTGCATCTCATTTTGCATCACTACATGGTAGACACGATTGTTGATGCTGAAATCGCCAGCGCGGGTGCCGCCAAACGCGGTTTGCAGGCTGCTGAAAATCCTTGCGACCGGCACGTTCAGCCGGGCCGCCTGGTCACGGTCAACATTGAGCGTCAGTTGCGGCACGTTGCTGCTCCAGGTGGTAAATACCTGGCTCAGTTGCGGATGCTGATTGGCCATCCGCAGCACCTGTTGCGTTACCTGCTCCAGCTCCGCCGGAGATTGTCCGGCCTGAGCCAGAATGCGTAAATTAAACCCGGAGGCGTTGCCCAGCCCTGGCAGCGTCGGCGGCGCAAAGGTCATAATCGTCGCTTCCGGCAGCCCCATCAACTGGCCCTGCAATTTTTCCATCACCACCTCCAGCGGCGGCCGCTGATGCCAGTCTTTCAGCATCACCGAGATAAATCCACCGTTCGAGGCGCTGGTACCATTGAGAATATTAAAACCGGACACCTGAATCACATCCTCAACCGCCGGATTCATCATCAGCAGCTCGCGCGCCTGGGCCATTACTGCTTCGGTACGCTCCAGCGAGGCGGCTTCAGGAAGCTGCACGCTGGCAAAAAAGTAGCCCTGATCTTCCTGCGGCAGAAAGCCTTTCGGCATAGTGGTAAAGCTAAATACCACCAGCCCGGCAGCGATTACCGTCGCAGCCAGCGCCAGCCAGGGACGACGATTCATGCCCTCCACCAGACGTCCGTAGCCATTGCGCACCTTATCCAGACCGCGGTTAAAGCCGCGCCAGATGGCGGCAGGCCGCTCCGGCCGCGGACGCAGCAGCAGCGCGCACAGCGCAGGCGTCAGGGTCAGCGCCACAACACTCGACAGGATCACCGCTGTCGATAATGTCACCGCGAACTGGCGATACAGCTCGCCAACGATCCCCGGCAGCATCGCCACCGGAACAAACACCGCCAGTAGCACCAGGGTAGTCGCGATCACCGGCCCGGCGATTTGCCGTAGCGCCCCGGCAGTCGCGGCCCCGCGATCCAGTCCCTCCGCCATTTTCGTTTCCACGCTCTCCACCACTACGATGGCGTCGTCCACCACCATAGTCAGGGCGAGGATGATCGCGAACAGGCTCAGGGTATTAGCGCTGTAACCCAGCGAATAGAGCACCGCGAAGGTGCCGATAAGCGATACCGGGATCGCCAGAGAGACAATCAGCGTCGCCCGCCAGCTCTGCAGAAACAGCGACACCACCACCACCACCGCCAACAGGGTCAGCACCAGCGACACGCCGATCTCTTTGATCGTCGCCGCCACAAAGCGGGTGGTATCAAACTTCACTTCCCAGGTGAGATCCGCCGGGAAACGCGCGTGTAGTCGGGTCAGCTCGCCGCGCACCGCGCTGGCGACCTGCAGAGCATTGGCGGTCGGCGTCGGGTAGATACCGATATACGAGGAGTCTTTGCCGTTGAGTTGCGCGCCGGAGCTGTAACTGCGCGCGCCCAGCTCAATCGTCGCCACGTCAGACAGGCGTACCAGTTGGCCGCGTTCGCCGCTGCGAACCACAATCTGCCCGAAGCTGGCGGCGTCGCTCAGTCGGCCAATACCGTTGATGGTCAGAGTTTGCTGCTGGCCGTTAAATACCGGCGGCGTTCCCACCTGCCCCGCCGCGCCCTGCACGTTCTGCTCGCGCAGCGCCTGGGAAATATCATCGGTGGTAATATTAAGTGCGTTCATACGCTCAGGACGCAGCCAGATACGCATGCTGTAGTCACGCGCGCCGAACATCTGTACTTCTCCCACGCCCGGTAGACGCGCCAGCGCCTCACGTATCTGGGTGCTGGCGTAGTTGCTGACAAACAGCGGCGATAGCGTGCCGAGCGGGGAATAGAGACTCACGCCCATCAGCAGGTTCGTCGCCCGCTTGCGTACCTGCACACCGTTCTGCTGTACTTCGGCAGGAAGCTGCGCCACCGCCTGCGACACGCGGTTCTGCACGTCGATCGCTGCTAAATCAGCATCAGTGCCAGCGGCAAAGGTCAGGCTCAGGCTGTAGGTTCCCTCATCGGAACTGGTGGACTCCATATACAGCATATGATCAACGCCGTTGAGCTGGGTCTCCAGCGGCGCGGCAATTGCTTCCGCCACATCCGCCGCACTGGCGCCCGGCCAACTGGCGCTAACGTTGATGACCGGCGGCGTAATTTGCGGATATTGCTCGACCGGGATCAGCTTCAGTGATACTGCGCCGACAAAGGTCATCAGCAACGCAATCACCATCGCAAAGCGCGGGCGACGGATAAAAAACGTTAGCATCCCTTCTTCCTCATTCATTGAGCAACTGAACGGTCGCGCCGTCACGCAGGCGCTGGGCACCTTCCGTCACCACGCGCTCTCCCGCTTTCAGACCTTCCGCCACCACGAAGTTCTGGCCATGCTGACCTGCTGGAACTAAACGGCGCATCGTCACAGTGTTGTCCGCCTTCAGCACCCAGCTGTAAAAACCCTGCGCGTCCTGCTGCATCGCAGAAGCCGGGAGTATCGGGCTTTCCTGAAGTTGCTGTGGTCGGAAGAAAACCATCACGTTGCCGCCGGGCAGCAGACGGTGCTGCGGGTTAGCGAATTCAGCACGCAGCGCCACGCTGGCAGTGCGACTATCAATACGGTTATCGACGGAAGTCAGTACGCCGTCCTGGCGCCCTCCATCAATATCGACCTGCGCCAGCCACGCCCGCTTCAGCGCGGCGATATCCGTATGCTGACCCGCTTTAGCGAAAAATGCAGTTTCATCCAGTGAGAAGGCCACGCGAATCGGGTCGAGCTGTACCACATCGACCAGCACGCCGCTGGAGGGATTCACCAGGCTGCCGACGTGAAACGGACTATGGCCGACACGTCCGGTGACCGGCGAGGTAATGCGGGTGTAGCCGAGCGTAATCTGCTGGGCGGCAATGCGCGCCTGCGCCTGCTCCACGGCGGCGGCAGCGACATCGCGCTGCATCTGCGCGGTATCGACATCATTGCGGCTGATCGAATGGTTATTTTTTAACTGCTGATAACGACTCAACAACAACTGAGCCTGGCGTAACGAAGCCTGCGCGCTTTTCAGTTCGGCCTGCGCCTGCGCCTGCGCAGCTTTAGGCTGGGCGTCATCAAGCGTAAATAGCAGATCGCCTTTTTTGACGTACTGCCCATCCTGAAAGTGACGCTGCACAATCACTCCTTCGGTACGGGCGCGGATCTCGACGGAGTGAATGGCCTCAACACGGCCGGAGATTTGCCGTTCACTGGCATGCAGCGCTTGCTCCACTGTGGCGACGCGCACTGGAATAGCCGGTGCAGCGGCGGTTGTTAGCGCGTAGCCTGCCAGGCCGCAGGCCAGCAAGGCGGAGCGGATGATTTTGTTCATGGGGAATTCCTTACGACAATGCGGCGTCCCTCGAAGGGACGCCGCACGAGTCAAACAAACTACGCAGCTTTGCGGAAACGACGGGTCAGGCGCTTCTCAACTTCTACCACCAGGAACATCGCGATACCGATGATCAGGGTGATGAACCAGTAGCGCAGCGGTATCCCTTCGGTACCAAACATCGTCTGCATCACCGGCACGTAGATGATGACCAGTTGCATCAGCAGCAGCACGCCGCTCACCAACCAGATACCTTTGTTAAGCAGCAGCCCCATATTCAGCGAGAAGCTGTTGCTACTGCGGCAGTTAATCATGTAGACCCACTGCGCGGTGACCAGCATCTGCAGCAGTACGGTGCGGATAAACTCCGGGCTGTGGCCACGTGGCGCCATCCAGGCTTCAAGAATAAAGGCAGCGACGGCAATCATTGTTCCGACGAAAGCGACGCGCCAGACGGCGAAAGCATCCATTACGTGCTGACCGGTTTTACGCGGCGGGCGATTCATGGCATTGCGCTCGGCGGCTTCAAAAGCGAGGCCGAAGGAGAGCGTGGCGGAGGTCGCCATGTTCATCCACAAAATCAGCACTGGCGTCAATGGAATAATGTTGCCCGCCAGCAAGGCGATGATAATCAACAGTCCCTGCGCCAGGTTGGTCGGCATGATGAACAGAATGGTCTTCTTCAGGTTATCGTAAACCCGACGCCCCTCTTTCACTGAGCTGGCGATAGTCGCAAAGTTGTCATCGGTGAGGACCATATCAGCAGCCTCTTTGGTCACCTCAGTACCTTTGATCCCCATTGCGATACCGACGTCGGCCTGACGCAGCGCCGGTGCATCGTTGACGCCATCACCGGTCATACCGACCACTTCGTCGTTATCCTGCAGGGCTTTAACCAGGCGCAGTTTATGCTCCGGGCTGGTGCGGGCAAAGATATCGTACTCAACGGCAGCTTTCGCCAGCTCGGCATCATCCATGTGTTCCAGCTGGTAGCCAGTCATCGCCTGGCTGCTGTTGGTGATCCCCAGCATCTGACCAATGCTCATCGCCGTCTGCGGGTGATCGCCGGTAATCATCTTCACGCGGATGCCCGCGTTCTGGCAGGCGTGGATGGCGTCAATGGCCTCCGGACGCGGCGGATCCATCATCCCGGCAATGCCGAGAAAGATCAGACCTTCGCGCAGATCATCGTGGGTCAGCGTGGTGCTACTGCCGTTGGCCGGTTTGTACGCGGCAGCGACCATACGCAGGCCCTGACGGGCAAAACGCGCCATCTCATCTTCCCAGTACTGAGGCTCGAACGGCACCGCGCCCTGTTTGCTCATCTGCTGACGGCACATGGCAAAAATCACGTCTGGCGCTCCGGTAATCAGCACCTGCTCAACGTCACCCATTTTCTGGAGGGTCGCCATATACTTGTACTGCGAGTCGAACGGGATTTTCGCGATCAGGCGCGCGTCAACAGGCTCCAGTTGCGCTTTCGCCGCCAGCACTTTGAGCGCCCCTTCGGTCGGCCCGCCAGTAATGCCCCACAGGCCGCGCTCGTCCTTAATCATCTGGCTGTCGTTACAGAGATCGATGGTACGCAGGTAAGTTTCCAGCACGCTACCCGCGTTGATCTGTACCGGCTCATCGCTACCTTCCTGGTAGATGTTGCCCTGCGGCTCATAGCTGTCACCCTCAACGCGGTAGCAGCAGTCGGCGGTGATGATGGCCTTGACGGTCATTTCGTTCATCGTCAGGGTGCCGGTTTTATCCGAGCACACCACGGTCATTGCTCCCAGCGTTTCCACCGTCGGCAGTTTACGTATAATCGCCCGCTGACGCGCCATCGCCTGCACGCCAAAAGAGAGAATGATCGAAATAATCGCCGGTAAACCTTCCGGTACTGAAGCAACGGCCAGGCTAATCAGCGACAGCAGCAGCTCGCCCAGCGGAATATCGCGCAGCACCAGGCTGAAGATAAACAACGCGACCATCATCGCCAGGATAATGACAAAAATCGCTTTGCCGAGCTTATCCATCTGCACCAGCAGCGGCGTGCGATGCTTCTCAATGCCCGCCATCATCTGGTTGATGTGACCGAGTTCGGTATCCTGACCGGTCGCGGTTACCACGCCAACGCCGCCGCCAGCACTGATTGTGGTGCCTGAGAAGAGCATATTGGTACGGTCGCCCAGCGGCAGTTCGCCTTCCAGCGCGTCAGTGGTTTTATCCACCACCGTCGACTCTCCAGTCAGGATCGCTTCTTCAACCCGCAGATTATGGCTCTCAATCAGACGCATATCGGCAGGCACTCGGTCGCCCGCGCGCAGAATCACGATATCGCCTGGTACCAGATCGCGAGTCGGAATGGTTTCATGCTTGCCGTTGCGCTGCACGCGCGCGTCGCTGGAGAGCATATTGCGGATGCCCTGTAGCGATTTTTCGGCGTTACTCTCCTGGATATGGCCAATCATGGCGTTGATCACCGTGACGCCAATGATGACAAGAGTATCGACCCAGTGGCCCATTACCGCGGTAAGCGCGGCGGCGGCCAGCAGGACAAAAATCAGTACGTCATTAAAGTGGGCAAGAAAGCGCAGCCAGACTGGCTTGCCTTTTTTTTCCGGCAAGGCATTCGGGCCGAAGCTCTTCAAACGCTCGGCGGCCTCAGTGGAGCTGAGCCCGCCGGCATGGCTTTTTTTCTGCGCCAGCACCGCATCAACAGTCTGCTGATATGCCAGGCGTGGCGCGGCATCCCCTGAGGGGGTGGTATTATTAGTTTTGATCATTTCGGTCAAAATATATCTCCCTTAAAATTCCGTGAGGCGGAAAGCCAGGAATCATTCCGGGCCAATGAGAAAAATTTTAAACAAGCGAGAAACAATTTGAGCTTGCGCAATATTTAATCTCTCGCAAATGCAAAATTTATGGTAAGTTAATTCTATAAACAACTATTGCAGAATATTAATAAACCTAAATTAAACGAGGTCTACTATGTTTGGAATCTACCGTGGGCGCCGTCTGGCGCTGTACATCCTGCTGGCCATTATTATCGCTACTCTGGTGGGATATAGCACCTATACTTTTGTAAAATCGATGGCTTAATAATGACGTTAATTTACATTGCGGTGTAATTAACTTAATCACAAATAGCCCAAAAATAATTAACATGAAAATAAGTGAGAGCGTTTAAATATAATACTTAAAGTATATTTTAATTACGCACGAAACTATATTGCATTGGTTCTATTTTTACCTGACAATACGTTTTTAACTGATGCTTAACAAATAATGAAACATCCGCTAGAAACGCTCCTTAGCGCCGCCAGCATTCTACTGCTGGCTTTGCTCTCCTGCCTGCTGCTGCCAGCCCCCTCGCTGGGCCTGACACTGGCGCAAAAGCTGGTTGAGACATTCCATCTGATGGATCTCAACCAGCTTTATACGCTGATCTTTTGCCTGTGGTTTTTAGCGCTTGGCGCTATTGAATATCTGGTGCTGCGCTGGGTCTGGCGTCGCTGGTTTTCCCTTGAGCGCTAAGTCGATCAAGTCGCGGATGCCGTTAACCACCAAGGCTTCGCACCAGACAGCGTAATTGTGTTCGCCGGAGGAGGGAGGGTACCGGCGGTAGATCTGTATGACACAATGGTCAGCTATGAGTTAACCGGATCAAACCTGAGCCTGAAAGGGCGAAGGTAAAGCTCAACGTAAACAACATCCCGGATACCAAATATGTGGCCTCTCGCCTGCTTATACGGCACTGATCGGACGATGATGGCGACGGGGAACTACGCCTGGTAAGAAAAAGTGTCCGCCAGTCCATCCCCAGCGGACACTTTTCAGTACGCGCGGCTGTGATTCTCTTTACGGTAGGCACCCGGTGGCTGGTTAAAGGTACGGGTGAAAATGCGGGTAAAGGTTTGCTGTGAGTCAAAGCCATATTTCAGGCAAATATCGTAGACCCGCTGATCGGTATCGCGCAAATCGCGCGCCGCCAGCAGTAGCTTACGTGCGCGAATGTAGCGCCCCAGACTCTCCCCTTTGTACTGTAAAAACAGTCGTTGTAAATGCCATTTCGAGTAACCGGCATGGCGCGCAATATCGTCAATACGTAGCGGTTGATGTAAATTATCTTCAATCCACTCGACGATAGTATCAATGACCTGAGCGGAAATAGTCATATTGTCTTCTCTCCTCTGAAATCACTTTCATCATTAAGCCACCAGACGTCAAATGATTGCGTCTTATCAGCGACCCAAACCGGCTCACCCAACATTGGCGTCAGCAGTCGCCACGGTCTCCCTGCACTGGCCTCCGCCAGCCTTTTATACGGATCGTCCCATGGATGTTTTGCCAGTACGAAGCGTCCGGCGTGGCCCGGCAGCACCGCACGTGCACGAACATCATCAGCAGCCTGCGCCGTCTCTTCCGGCATCATATGGACGTACTTCCAGTCCTGGTCGTACTGGCCGTTTTCCATGATGGCGAGGTCTACTTCGCCAAATTGCTCGCCGATAGCCTTAAAATGTGGGCCGTAGCCGCCATCGCCGCTGTAGTAAATTTTCTGCTGCGGGGTAACCAACATAAAGCTGGCCCATAACGTCTGATTACGCTTGAGGCCACGCCCGGAGAAGTGGCGCGCGGGTAAGACGTGCACCGTCAGCTTATCGCTGATTTGTACCGACTGATGCCAGTCCGCTTCGTTGATAATCGCGCTATCCATTCCCCAGTAGCGCAGGTGCGACCCAACGCCAAGCGGCGTCACCACGTGCTTGATTTTCGGCATCAGCGCTTTGATGGTGGCATGGTCGAGGTGGTCGTAGTGATCGTGCGAGATAATCAATAGATCGATATCCGGCATACCTGCGGCATGCCACGGGTAATCACCCGGGAAAGCCTTATTGATAAAGGAAAACGGTGCGGCATAGTTACTGAATACCGGGTCAATCAGGATGCGCTTGCCCGCCAGTTGCAGATACCAGGAGGAGTGCCCCAGCCAGACCATGGCGTCCTCTCCTGACGGTAGGCTGGCCAGATCGGTTTTCACCAGCGGCAGCGGCTGAGCCGGTCTGGCGTTCTCCTGTTTAGCAACGAGGAATGCCCACCACGCGGTCAGCATATTTTTTTGCCCGCTAAAACCAGGCGTAGGCAGTTGGTTGTGAAACTGGCCGTCGTGATAGTACGGAGACTGTTCCACCAGGCTGCGCTGTGCGCCCTGCGGCGCCTGACCAAATCCGGCATTTAACACAAACGGTAAAATTGTTGCTGACGCTGATAACATGATGGCGACCACGCTGCAAATGACACGGTTCATATCCTGACCTGGCGAAATCCTCCTTCCTGAAGGATTTTGTTATAAGTCTTGATTATGAGTGAGTAAGCACTCATTATTAGGAGGATTTTGAAAGTCGTCAAGACGATTTTCAAAATTTGACACCCCCCATTGCGGGGCCTGTAGCAGGCGTGCTTAGATCGTCGTTTTGTAATGTATGAGGTAAAATGTAGTGGCTCGTCCGAAAAGTGAAGATAAAAAGCAGGCGTTACTGGAGGCTGCTACCGCTGCCTTTGCCCAATCGGGGCTCTCCGCTTCAACCTCCGCCATCGCCCGCAGCGCCGGGGTGGCCGAGGGCACGCTGTTTCGCTACTTTGCCACCAAGGATGATCTGCTTAATGAGCTTTATCTCTCCATCAAGTCTGGTTTAGTTCAGGTGATAGTATCCAGCCTTAACCAAGACAAGGCCTGCCCGAAAGAGAAGATCCGCAGTATCTGGAACAGCTACATCGACTGGGGTATACGCAAACCCATGGAACATAAAGCGATCCGCAGAATGGCGCTCAGCGAAAGGATCAGCGAAGAAACTCGCAGCCGCGTCAAAGAGATGTTTCCCGAGCTAAATGAATTATTCCAGCTTTCGGTAAAACCCATCTTTCTTAGCGATGCCTATCGCACCTTTGGCGATGCATTGTTTTTATCGCTCGCGGAAACCACTATCGAATACGCGAGCAACGATCCGCTGCACACCCGGGAACTCATTGCATTAGGCTTTGAGGCGATGTGGCAAGCGCTACACGAGGAAACGGATTAATGGACCACCAGTTGCTGCATGACCACGCGCATCGTATCGCGCTGGAGTTCCCCTTTACCGAGCACTGCTGGCCGTTCGGCCCGGAATGCGATGTGTTTAAAGTCGGCGGGCGGATTTTTATGCTGACCATGACAATTCGCGGTCGGGCGCTGGTGAACCTGAAGTGCGATCCGCAAAAGTCGCTGCTTCATCAGGCGATTTACCGCAGCATTGAACCCGGCTATCACATGAACAAAAAGCACTGGATCACCGTGGTTCCCGGTGAGGATATCAGCGTAGATCTGCTGGCGGAGCTGATTAATGATTCGTGGAACCTGATAGTCGGTAAACTCAGCAAAAAACAGCAGCAGCGACTGCGGCCGGGGTGATTTTCAGCGCAGAGCGATAAGTGTTATCGCATTTTTGCCCCTTATCATTTCCTCGATATCGCTGTACTCTTCCCTCACGAAACGCACCCGCAAGGGGTTGTAAACAGTGAGGAAAAGTATGGATATCGTATCGGTTGCCTTAAAACGCTACTCCACCAAGGCATTTGACGCCACGAAAAAGCTGACTGCCGGGCAGGCGGAAAATCTGAAAACGTTGCTGCAGTACAGCCCGTCAAGCACCAACTCCCAGCCGTGGCACTTTATCGTTGCCAGCAGCGATGAAGGCAAAGCGCGCGTCGCCAAAGCGGCAAGTGGCACCTACGTGTTTAATGAACGTAAAATTCTCGATGCATCCCACGTGGTGGTTTTCTGCGCCAAAACCGCGATGGATGACGCCTGGCTTGAGCGCGTGGTGAACCAGGAAGAGGCTGATGGTCGCTTTGCTAACGCCGAAGCCAAAGCTGCGAACCACAAAGGCCGCACCTTCTTTGCCGATATGCACCGCAAAGAGCTGCACGATGACGATCAGTGGATGGCGAAGCAAGTTTATCTGAACGTTGGCAACTTCCTGCTTGGCGTGGCGGCAATGGGCCTGGATGCCGTGCCAATTGAAGGGGTCGATTTCGCTATTCTCGATACCGAATTCGACCTGAAAGCCCAGGGTTACACCAGCCTGGTGGTGGTGCCGGTCGGTCATCATAGCGTGGAAGACTTTAACGCCGCCCTGCCAAAATCACGCCTGCCGCAGGCAACGACCATTACCGAGATTTAATTCTCTCCCGCCGGGAACTCCCGGGCCATGACGCAGTTGCGTCTCGCCCGGGGCTTCAGTTGTCCCCTCCCCTCCCCCCCGTTTGTGCCAGGAATGATGTATTTAGTGTGAACTTACAACTCTAATCAATTGATAAATAATATTTTTAACTCTTACGCGCCCTTTATCCTTAACAGATACCACTATCTGGATGAAGGAGAAACCGAGTGAAACATCTCTATGACCCTGCTGCTGGAATTTCTGTTGTG
Source organism: Klebsiella sp. (assembly GCA_036498385.1). Lineage (GTDB taxonomy): Bacteria > Pseudomonadota > Gammaproteobacteria > Enterobacterales > Enterobacteriaceae > Klebsiella. The sequence goes on along the minus strand of DASYFN010000024.1, from coordinate 16,258 downwards.
CGAAGAAGCCAGTATCGAGGCCGCTATTATCTGTGCCACCAACGCGGCGCATAAATCCATCGTTTTCATCAACCCTCTGATAACACACCAATCCTCTGACCTACAGGAAGAACCTCATGATGAAACTCGTGCGCATTGATTATCGTCTGCTGCACGGCCAGGTCGTTTTTGCCTGGACCCAAGCACAGGGTATCGACCATACCATCATCGCTAACGACAAGGCCGCAGCAGACGCTTTCATTACGATGCCGCTTAATCAGCCCAAGCCCGCGGGTGTCACGCTGGACATTGTCACCGTTGTGCAGGCGGCGGCAAACTGGATCACAAAAAAGGTGATGGTGGTACCTGGCAATACCGCGAAAACCTTCGCGCTGGTGGAAAAGTCCCGGGAATTAGCGCAATCAACTACTGCGGTCTGCCGCAAAAGGAAGATGCTCGACAGTTCGGCAGGGCCATCTACCTCACTATGTTGCTCACCGCAACGTTACTCGGGCTGATTGGCGCCACGCTGGAGCTTATTTTTCTCGGCAACGTCGTCATCGGCGCCGCGCACCCACCAGATATCGTGACCGGTTCCGTACTGGCTACCGCATTTTCGATCATGTCTGGCCGCGCTCCGGAAGTTGCGCTCACCATCGCCATTCCGGTATCGATGCTGGCGCAGATGCTGGGCATTCAAGTGCGCGTGGTAAACGCCCGCTTCGGTTATACAGCGGATCGCTATACGGCGCAGGGTAATACCAGGATGGTCAGCCTGAGGCATCTCGGCGGTCCGACGCTGTTCTATTTTTTTAACAGATTCCTGCCGGTTTTTTTCGCTATTCTGCTCGGCTCTTCGGCAGTTAGCTGGTTCCTGGGGGGCAATTATCGCCGCTTTCACTTTTCTGCCGCTGGTGGCATCGATAGCATTACTGACAGAACTTACTTTCTCATTGTTTGCCGTTCCCCGCGTGCCAGATGCGCTCCGCATAGCGGCCAATCATCGCCAGCGAGACGGCGAGGATCAGGAAGAACACCACCTTATGCAACCCGTTCCAGAAAAACTCGAAGAAGCGGGTATAGAGATTAATTGCCAGGAAGGTCAGGCCGAAGCCGCGCAGCATGCCGTCATCGGTTTTCAGGCTGATATAAATACAGATCACCGCTGCCACGGCAAACAGCAGCCCCCACGGCAGCAGCTGTCTTTGTGACATGCCGAACCAGCTATCCAGATCGTAATTACCAAAAATCGACAGGATCCACAGGGCGATGAACAGATACGTCAGGCCCATCGCTTTGCTGACAGTAAACAGCTGGCGCTGACGCAAATATTTCTGCGCACCATAGCAGAGCGCGAGCAGCGCGCCACCGAATAGCACAAAGCGGATCGGATAGTTCATGCCCAGCCAGTAAGCCCCCCAGCTCGAGGCGTAACCGGTTTCCGTACCGAACCAGTTGCCCAGCGACAGCAGGAAGAATAGCCATACCAGACCGGAGCGAGCAAAAAAGCCAATAGTACCGTAAATCACGCATCCGATCAGGAACAGCGGTGCAATATGACCGTTACCGGTATCCAGACGTTCGCCAAGCTGCCAGAGCGCCACGGCGGTAAAGACTACGCCAAGAAACTGAATCGCCTCGGTACTATAGTGCCACTGCGTTTCCCGCTGCTGGCGGTGAAAACCCCAGACGTAGCAGGCCATCGCCAGCAGCGCGGGCAGGATAATCCGCATCAACGCCGAGCAGCTAAACAAGCTAAGAAGAAATTCAATCAGAGCGCGGTCAGCAAACAGACTGCCCAACGCCACCATCACGCAGGCCAGTGCGGCCCAGAACGCGTAGCGGCTCAGGCGCTGCCAGTCGAAGGGGGAAACGCTCAGCGTTTGCGCCAGCCGCTGGCTATCCGCAGGCGTTAAATCGCCGCTGGCCTGCCAGGCATTCAGCGTACGCTGAATGATGCGCTGCTCTTTACGGGTAATGTCCATAGGCATTCCTTGTCATTATTGTTTATCCAGCCACGCCAGCGCCTGTTCGCCCGCTTCATCCATCGGTAAATAGACCAGCAGGCGCGAGCCGTTACGCGGGGCAGAATACCAGTACATCTGCTGCAAGCTAAAGCGTCCAAGCTGCGGATGGTTAAAATTTTTAACCTGATTCTCCACCCCACGCACCTCATAGCGCTGATGCCAGAGTGCCTCAAACTCTGCCGACGCGGCGAAAAAGCGCGCCAGCTTATTCTCCCATATCGGGTCGCCACGGTGCTCCGCCATCGCCGCGCGGAACCAGGAGACAAACATTTCCAGTGCATCGCGATTTTCGATGCGGCTGCGCCAGGTTTCATTGGTCAGGTACAGATAAATGCAGTTGCGATCTTCTTCCGGGATGGTGGCGAAGTCGATACCCATCAGGCGGCAAAAACTGTCGTTCCAGGCAACAATATCGAAGCTCGGCTTCTGAATACTGGCGGGCTGCGGCATCAGGCTATCGAGCATCCGCCGAGTGCCGGGGCTGATGCCTTCACATGCCGTTACCTGAGTCACTTCCGGCGGAGTCAGTCTGGCCAGCACAAACAGGTGCCGGGTCTCCAGCGGGCTGCACTGGAGGGCATTCGCCACCCTCACCAGCACCGCCTCAGACGGATTCACCTCCCGCCCCTGCTCCAGCCAGGTGTACCAGGTGACGCCGACGTCCGCCAGCATCGCCACCTCTTCCCGGCGCAGGCCCGGTGTGCGCCGCCGGCCGACGCGGGGTAATCCCAGGCGCTGTGGATCGAGGCTCTCGCGCCGGGCGCGCAGAAAAACCCCCAGCTGTTTGCGACTGTCATCGGATGCGGCGATAGTCGAGTTACGTTGCGGCATCGTGGTCATAAAACCTCCACCATGGTAGTGCCAATACCAGTATAAACAGGAACTGGTACCCGTTTAATTTATCGATAATGCTACGACTATCCGCTGAATGACGCAATGGAGAGATCCGATGAATTCGTCTGCTGTTTCACCCGGCCGCGCCGGTTTATTGCTTCTGTTGACTGGCCAGATGCTGCCGATGATCGACACCTCGATCGCTAACGTCGCACTGGACTCCATCACCCAATCGCTGAATGCCAGCGCTACCCAACTGGAGCTGATCGTCGCGCTGTACGGCGTCGCCTTTGCCGTCTGTCTGGCGATGGGCAGCAAACTTGGCGACAACTATGGCCGCCGTCGTCTGTTTATGTGGGGCGTGGCGATTTTTGGCGTCTCCTCCCTGCTGTGCGGGATGGCGAACTCCATGAATACTCTACTGACGGCACGCGCGATCCAGGGTGCCGGTGCGGCGCTGATCGTACCGCAAATTCTCGCCACTTTGCATATCACCCTGAAAGGCACTGCCCACGCCCGGGCCATCAGCCTGTACGGCGGTATTGGCGGTATCGCCTTTATCGTTGGTCAGATGGGCGGCGGCTGGCTGGTGTCGGCGAATATCGCCGGTTTAGGCTGGCGGAACGCGTTCTTTATTAACGTGCCGATCTGTCTGCTGGTGCTGGCCTTTAGCCCGCGCTACGTCCCGGAAACCCGGCGCGAAGCATATTCGCGCATTGACTGGCAAGGCACATTCAGCCTTGCGCTGATCCTCTGCTGTCTGTTGTTTCCGATGGCGCTGGGGCCGGAACTGCACTGGCCGTGGTCGCTACAGCTGATGTTAGCTGCGGTGCTGCCGCTGCTGGTCTGGATGCGGGCCAGCGCGCTGGGCAAACAGCAACGCAGTGAGCAGCCGCTATTGCCGCCTCGCTTGCTGAAGCTCACCAGCATTCGTTTTGGTATGGCCATCGCTCTGCTCTTTTTCAGCGCCTGGTCCGGGTTTATGTTCTGTATGGCGCTGACCATGCAGGTTGGCCTGGGGATGGCGCCGTGGCAGTCCGGCAATAGTTTTATCGCTCTCGGCGTAGCCTATTTCGTCTCAGCCCTGTACGCGCCGAAGCTGATTGCCCGCTACAGTATGGGACGCATTTTGCTGATTGGTCTGTCGGTGCAGATTGTCGGCCTGCTGCTGTTGAGCGTCACGTTCTATCGCCTCGGGACCCAGACCACAGCACAGGCGCTGGTGCCTTCCACGGCACTTATCGGTTACGGACAGGCGCTGATCGTCAATAGTTTTTACCGCATCGGGATGCGTGATATCAGCGCCTGCGACGCCGGGGCCGGAAGTGCTATTCTCAGCACCCTGCAACAGGCTACGTTGGGCCTGGGGCCGGCGATCCTCGGCTCGCTATTTTTAACCCTTGCCCACCGTAGCGGCGGCGACTATCCCCGGGCGCTGATCGATTTCCTGGCGGTTGAGATGGTGATGATGCTGGTATTGGGCGTCATCGCATTATGTCTACGCCATCATCTTAACGCCCGCCCGACTGCGGCAACCTCATAATTCATCTCTGCATAACCTGCGATTTGCATAATCGTCATCCAGCGGTCATCATAACCGCTGGATGTAAAGGAGACGTTATGCAGGAATTAATATCGCAAATCGCCGCATTAGGCATCAGCATTACCCCCACCACCTCACTCATTATTATCTTTAGCATTATTCTTCTGACGGCAATTGTCGTTCACCTTATTCTGCACAAAGTGGTGCTGCGTGCCTTCGAAAAGCAGGCGCAGGCCAGTAGCCACTTGTGGCTACAAATTATTACGCAGAATAAACTGTTTCATCGCCTGGCTTTTACGCTGCAAGGGATTATCGTCAACGTGCAGGCGGTTTTATGGCTGCGAACAGACAGCGAGGCTGCGGAAATACTCACCACCTGCGCACAATTGTGGGTGATGATATATGCGATGCTGTCCTTCTTTTCACTGCTGGATGTGGTATTCAATTTATCGCAAAAATTCACCCCCACCTCTCAGCTTCCGCTTAAAGGCATATTTCAGGGAGTTAAGCTGGTCTGCGCGATTATCGTCGGCATTCTGGTTATCTCGTTACTGATTGGCCAGTCGCCGACGATTCTGATTAGCGGCCTCGGTGCAATGGCCGCGGTGCTGATGCTGGTGTTCAAAGATCCCATTCTTGGGCTGGTGGCGGGTATTCAGCTCTCTGCTAACAATATGCTCAAACTCGGCGACTGGCTGGAGATGCCGAAATATGGTGCCGACGGCGCGGTGATCGACATTGGCCTGACCACGGTGAAGGTGCGCAACTGGGATAATACTATCACTACCATTCCGACCTGGTCGCTGGTTTCCGACTCGTTTAAAAACTGGAGCGGAATGTCCGCATCCGGTGGTCGTCGCATCAAGCGCAGCCTGAATATTGATACCACCAGCATTCATTTTCTTGATGAGCAGGAGCAACAGCGCCTGATTCAGGCCAGGCTTCTTAAGCCGTATATGGATTCACGTCACCAGGAGATTAGCTTGTGGAACCAGCAGAACGCCGCTGAGCAATCGATACTGAATCAGCGCCGGATGACCAATATCGGCACTTTTCGCGCTTATTTGCAGGAGTATTTACGCAACCATCCGCGTATTCGTAAAGATATGACGCTAATGGTACGCCAGTTGGCCCCGGACGCCAGCGGCCTGCCGATGGAGATTTACTGCTTCACTAATACTGTGGTGTGGGCAGAATATGAAAGCATCCAGGCGGATATTTTCGACCACGTTTTTGCGGTAGTTGACGAGTTCGGTCTGCGGATTCATCAGTCCCCTACCGGCAACGATATACGCTCGCTGGCGGGAGCGGTTTCTCAGTAACATTCTCAGGTACTGGCGCGGGAGATCACGCGCCAGTCCATCAGCACCCGATTGACCGCAGCGTCGGGAACACCACTGCCGTATGGCCAATCTCGCGTGAGGGCTATTCCACGGTGGTCAGTTGCGGCAATACCACTTCAGTACCATCAAAGCCAATCACCGCAATCTGGCCTGAGCAATAGCCCGCAGCGCGCCAGCGGATCAGTGGTTCAGCGCGCCGTTAATCAGGATGGAAGTAATAATCCCGGTCGCGGCGGCAATCAGCACATAGTTGCCGTCAATATACGACCAGTGTTGCCCACGCGGCGGGGCAGGTAACCCGCGATCGTTCCAGTCGTTTACCCGATAATCATTGCCCCGGAAACGATCTGGAGCCGGTTGACCTTTGCGGAAATCATGCCCATTCCACGCAAAGTGGTCCTGCTCATGACGCTCCTGATGACGGTTATCGTGCGAATTGCCGCCGCGCCCCTTATCACCGCGATCCGGACCACGGTTATCGCCGTTGCCCTGCCGATTGTTGTCCTGCGGCCCTTTGCCCGGCCCCTGCTGACGGTTACCATCCGGGCCGCTGCGGCCGGAGTCGTTCTGCCAGACCTGCTGTTGACCGCGGTTGTTGCCGCCAGGACCATCCGCCCATGAGACGGAAGTAAAAGCACAAGATAAAATAATCGCCAGTGAAAGAACCTTTTTCATAGTACACCTCCTGATATATTTCCTTTCTTTTTAGCGGCAAAATATGGAGGAATATTGAGTAACGATGTAACCAGGACTATTCCTGGTATACCCGTCATACTGCAGGCTGCCGTTCTTCAACCTGAGTATGACGGGTATAAAAACAAAAAAGGCCGCTTTCGCGACCCTTCTGCCGACACGTCAGTGATTATTCAGTCACTTTCGTTTTTAGTTCTTCGGCACCCTGTTTAGTTTTATTCCAGCCTTTTTCTGCGCCTTCTTTGGTGGCGTTCCAGCCTTTTTCAGTACCTTCTTTGGTGGCGTTCCAGGTTTTCTGCGCGCCTTCGCTAACTTCACTACCTACGCTATCGCTTTTGCCTTCCGCCGCATGTTTGGCTTTAAGCTGCTGCTCTTCGCCCTGGTGCCGGGCCTCGTGCAGTTTTTCCTTCGCTGTGTTCGCCCCTTTATGGGCCGCCGCGACGGTATCATCAGTTGCGTGTGTCGTTGCAGCAAAAACAGGCGTGGCTACCAGAATCGCAGATAATGCAATCATTGCTTTTTTCATAATGTCCTCTCCCTAACGAACTAAATGTTATGATTCGCATTTAGCATGGCATAAGATTTTGCCGTCTGGCTTTAGGGATTGTTCTTAAAACTGCTTTCTGACTTTGCTAGCGGCTTTGGGGTTGCAATGTTTAGGTCACGACTGCGCAAATAAACCCAAGCGTGATCCCCCGGAGGTAGCGCTGATGCCTCTGTCCTGGCTATCGTGTCTCAGGCGACTGGCGGCCTGTAGCCCAGTCACGCAAAGCGCCAACGGGAAAAAATCCACCGATCCCGGATCATCCCTCTTTTGTCAACGAGCTCTCGTTTTTATGCCCTGGCTCGTATTTTTCCGCATGTGACATTCCCCTGGTTATGTCGCTATGCTTTAATATGCTAAACCGGTTTAATTAAGTTTAGCTATAAGGAATTTTCAGCATGAATGCAAAAGTTTGGGTTCTGGGCGATGCGGTGGTGGATCTGCTGCCGGAAAGCGAAGGTCGCCTGTTACAGTGCCCCGGCGGCGCGCCGGCTAACGTGGCGGTAGGTATCACCCGCCTTGGCGGTAACAGCGGATTTATCGGGCGTGTCGGCGACGATCCGTTTGGCCGCTTTATGCGTCATACCCTGCAACAAGAGCAGGTCGACGTCAGCCATATGCGCCTCGATGGTCAGCACCGTACCTCCACCGTGGTGGTTGACCTTGACACTCAGGGAGAAAGAACTTTTACCTTTATGGTGCGACCCAGCGCGGACCTGTTCCTGGAAAAAGAAGACCTGCCGCAATTTTCTTCCAGCCAGTGGCTGCACGTCTGCTCTATTGCCCTCAGCGCCGAGCCCAGCCGCAGCACCACCTTCGAAGCAATGGAGAAAATCAAGCAGGCTGGCGGTTGGGTCAGCTTTGACCCCAATATTCGCCCGGACCTCTGGCAGGATCAGGATTTGCTGCACGCCTGCCTCGATCGCGCCCTGCGCATGGCCAACGTGGTGAAGCTGTCGGAAGATGAGCTGGTATTCATCAGCGGCAGTGATAATTTAATGCACGGAATCGCCCGCGTTACCGAGTGCTATCAACCTGAGTTACTGCTGGTGACCCAGGGCAAAGCGGGTGTGCTTGCCGCATTCCAGCAGCAGTTTATTCATTTCAGCGCCAAACCCGTTGTCAGCGTGGATACTACCGGCGCGGGCGACGCTTTTGTCGCCGGACTGCTCGCCAGCCTTGCTGCCAACGGGATGCCAACGGATATCGATGCGCTGGAACCTATGCTCACCCTGGCGCAAACCTGCGGCGCATTGGCCACCACGGCAAAAGGTGCGATGACTGCTCTGCCCTACCAGCGCGATCTTAATCGCCAGTTTTAATCTTTAAGGGCGCTCTGCGCGGCCTACTTTGTCGCCTCTATCACATTTATTAAATCGGTTTAGCAAAATACATTTCAAAATGTTAAAGGCCATGTTTAACATAGCCACTAAACCGGTTTAGCAAAAAATACTTCACTTTCAGTCTTACGTTTGGGATGCGACAAACATGTATAAAAAAAGCACACTCGCTGTTCTTATCGCTTTGCTAACCGGCACCCTCTCAGCTCATGCGCAAACCGATCTCGGCAGCATAGAAGCCCGTCTGGTTGCTCTGGAAAAACGCCTGCAGCAAGCGGAAAACAGAGCGCAAACGGCGGAAAACCGCGCCGAGTCGGCAGAGAGAAAAGTCCAGCAACTCACTACGCAGCAGCAAAAAAACCTGGACTCTACCCAGGCGGTGGCTCAGCGTACCGCCAAACTTGAGGAGAAAGCCGATGAGAAAAGCGGCTTTGCGTTCCACGGCTACGCCCGTTCCGGCGTGATAATGAATGATTCCGCCGCCAGTACCAAATCCGGTGCCTACATGACGCCAGCGGGGGAAACAGGTGGTGCTATCGGTCGTCTGGGAAACCAGGCCGATACCTATGTTGAAATGAACCTTGAACATAAGCAGACGCTGGATAATGGGGCGACGTCCCGTTTCAAAGTGATGGTCGCCGACGGACAAACCACTTATAACGACTGGACGGCAAGCACCAGTGATTTGAACGTTCGTCAGGCCTTCGTCGAACTGGGCAACTTCCCCACCTTCGAAGGGCCATTTAAAGGCTCCACCCTGTGGGCCGGGAAACGCTTCGACCGCGATAACTTCGATATTCACTGGGTGGATTCCGATGTGGTCTTCCTCGCCGGTACCGGCGGCGGTATTTATGACGTGAAGTGGAACGATAGCCTGCGCAGCAACTTCTCCCTTTACGGACGTAACTTCGGCGATATCGATAATTCCAGCAACAGCGTACAGAACTACATTCTGACCTCGAATAACTTTATCGGCCCGGTGCAGGTCATGGTCAGTGGTATGCGGGCGAAAGATAACGACGAACGCAAAGATACCAACGGCAACCTGGTCAAGGGTGATGCTGCCAATACCGGAATTCACGCACTGCTCGGTCTGCATAATGACAGCTTCTACGGCCTGCGCGAGGGGATTAGCAAAACGGCCTTGCTGTACGGGCACGGGCTGGGTGCGGAAGTTAAAGGTATTGGTTCTGACGGCGCATTGCGTTCTGAAGCGAATACCTGGCGTTTCGCCAGCTACGGTACGACTCCGCTCAGCAAAACCTGGTCTGTCGCTCCGGCGTTAATGGCACAGAGCAGTAAAGACCGTTATGTCAACGGCGATAGCTATCAGTGGGCCACCTTCAACATGCGCTTGATCCAGGAGATCACGCAGAATTTCGCCCTCGCCTACGAAGGGACTTATCAATATATGGACCTCAAGCCTGAAGGCTATAACAGCCGTAATGACGTCAACGGGAGCTTCTACAAACTGACGTTCGCGCCAACGTTTAAAGTCGGCAGCATCGGTGATTTCTTCAGCCGTCCTGAGATTCGTCTGTATACCTCCTGGATGGACTGGAGCAAAAAACTGGATCACTACGCCAGCGATGATGCCTTAGGCAGCAATGGCTTCAAAGCCGGTGGCGAGTGGAGCTTTGGTATTCAGATGGAAACCTGGTTCTAAGACACGCCTTAACACCACATACCAACCGTAGCACCAGGCACGCGCTGTCGTTACGGTAGTAAACCTAACAAATAATATGTATTCAGGGGGGTCTATGGACTTCGAACACATTTCCCGCTCGCTGCTTCCGCTTTTGGGGGGGAAAGAAAATATCGCCAGCGCCGCACATTGCGCTACGCGTCTGCGTCTGGTGCTGGTGGATGATTCACTGGCTGACCAGCAGGCTATTGGCAAAATCGAAGGGGTTAAGGGTTGTTTTCGTAACGCCGGACAACTGCAGATTATTTTCGGCACCGGGGTAGTGAATAAAGTCTACGCGGCCTTTATCCAGGCGGCAGATATTGGCGAATCCAGCAAATCAGAAGCCGCCGACATCGCAGCGAAAAAGCTTAACCCTTTCCAGCGTATCGCCCGTCTGCTGTCAAATATCTTCGTGCCGATTATCCCGGCTATCGTCGCCTCCGGCCTGTTGATGGGCCTGCTGGGGATGGTCAAAACCTACGGCTGGGTTGACCCAGACAATGCCATCTACATCATGCTGGATATGTGTAGCTCAGCGGCATTTATTATTCTGCCGATTCTGATTGGTTTTACTGCCGCCCGCGAATTTGGCGGTAACCCCTATCTTGGCGCAACGCTCGGCGGCATTCTCACTCATCCGGCGCTGACCAATGCCTGGGGCGTGGCCGCCGGTTTCCACACCATGAACTTCTTTGGCCTTGAGATTGCCATGATTGGCTATCAGGGTACGGTGTTCCCGGTGTTGCTGGCAGTGTGGTTCATGAGCATTCTGGAGAAGCAACTGCGCCGCGTGATCCCCGACGCGTTGGACCTGATCCTGACGCCGTTTCTGACGGTGATTATTTCCGGTTTTATCGCCCTGCTGATTATCGGCCCGACCGGCCGCGCGCTTGGCGACGGCATTTCGTTTATCCTGAGCACTCTGATTAGCCACGCCGGCTGGCTCGCCGGACTGCTGTTTGGCGGCCTCTATTCGGTTATCGTGATTACCGGTATTCACCACAGTTTCCACGCTATCGAAGCCGGACTGCTGGGCAACCCGTCTATTGGCGTCAACTTCCTGCTGCCGATTTGGGCGATGGCCAACGTCGCTCAGGGCGGAGCTTGTCTGGCGGTATGGTTTAAAACCAAAGACGCAAAAATCAAAGCCATCACCCTGCCCTCGGCGTTTTCCGCCATGCTGGGCATCACTGAAGCGGCGATTTTTGGTATCAACTTACGCTTTGTGAAGCCGTTTATCGCCGCACTGATAGGCGGCGCGGCGGGCGGCGCGTGGGTGGTATCGATGCACGTCTACATGACCGCAGTAGGCCTGACGGCCATCCCCGGCATGGCTATCGTGCAGGCCAACTCGCTGCTGAATTATATTATCGGGATGGTTATCGCCTTTGGCGTCGCCTTTACGGTTTCACTGATTCTGAAATACAAAACGGACGCTGAATAATGTCACTTCCCTCACGCCTGCCTGCCATTTTGCAGGCAGTTATGAAGGGCCAGCCGCGCGCGCTGGCCGATAACCACTATCCCCGCTGGCACCATGCGCCGGTCACCGGGCTGATGAACGATCCCAACGGCTTTGTTGAATTTGCCGGGCGCTATCACCTGTTCTATCAGTGGAATCCGCTCACCTGCGATCATCAGTTCAAGTGCTGGGCGCACTGGAGTTCTGCCGATCTGCTGCACTGGCAGCATGAGCCTGTTGCGCTGATGCCGGACGAAGCGTATGACCGCAACGGCTGCTACTCTGGCAGCGCGGTGGATAACAACGGTACGCTAACCCTGTGCTATACCGGCAACGTCAAGTTTGACGATGGCGAGCGAACCGCGTGGCAGTGCCTGGCGACGGAAAACGCCGACGGTACCTTCAGCAAACTCGGCCCAGTGTTACCGCTGCCTGAGGGTTATACCGGTCACGTGCGCGACCCGAAAGTGTGGCGGCATGAAGGCCGCTGGTACATGGTGCTGGGGGCCCAGGATCTGCAAAAATGCGGCAAAGTGCTGCTGTTCAGCTCCACGGATCTCCATCAGTGGACCAATGAAGGCGAAATCGCCGGCTACGGCATCAACGGTCTGGACGACGCGGGTTATATGTGGGAGTGTCCGGATCTGTTTCCACTCGGCGACCAGCATATTCTGATTTGTTGCCCGCAGGGGATCGCCCGCGAAAAGGAGCGCTATCTCAACACTTATCCGGCGGTGTGGATGGCCGGTGATTTCGACTATGCCAGCGCCGCGTTCACGCACGGCGAACTGCATGAACTGGACGCCGGATTCGAGTTTTACGCACCGCAAACCATGCAGACCAGCGATGGCCGCCGCCTGCTGGTTGGCTGGATGGGCGTACCGGACGGCGAAGAGATGCTTCAGCCGACGCTCGCCAACGGCTGGATCCATCAAATGACCTGCTTGCGTGAGCTGGAGTTTATCGACGGCAAGCTCTACCAGCGTCCGCTGCGCGAACTGACCGCCCTGCGCGGCGAAATGTACAGCTGGCAAGGTACCGCCCTGCCGCTGGCTCCGATGGAAATAGCCCTCGAAACCGCCAGCGACGATGCGTTAAACATCCATTTCGGCGGCGCGTTAACTCTTGAGCGCGATGCCAGCGGTATCCGTCTGGCGCGACGCAGCCTCACCAGCGACGAGATGCACTATCGCTACTGGCGCGGCGAGATCCGCTCGCTGCAGATTTTCATCGACCAGTCGAGCGTGGAGATTTTCATTAACGACGGCGCAGGAGTGATGAGCAGCCGCTACTTCCCGGCATATCCTGTGGAACTGATTTTCACCGGTAGCACGCCACGCGCATTCTGCTACTGGCCGCTGCAAACATGCATGGTAGAATAAGTCTTCGGCTTTCAAGCTCATGGCATCGTAATGAAAACTAAGCGTATAACCATTAAAGATATCGCCGAACTGGCGGGTGTTTCCAAAGCGACCGCCAGCCTGGTGCTGAACGGGCGTGGCAAGGAGCTGCGCGTGGCGCAGGAAACGCGCGAGCGTGTGCAGGCGATTGCCCGCGAGCATCATTACCAGCCGAGCATCCACGCCCGCTCGCTGCGCGACAACCGCAGCCACACCATCGGGCTGGTGGTGCCGGAAATCACCAATTACGGCTTTGCGGTCTTTTCCCATGAGCTTGAGATGCTGTGCCGCGAGGCGGGCATCCAGTTACTGATCTCCTGCACCGCCGAAAATCCCGGTCAGGAGAGCATGGTGGTGAACAATATGATTGCCCGCCAGGTCGACGGGCTGATCGTCGCCTCCTCTATGCACAACGATGCTGACTATCTGAAGCTCAGCGAACAACTGCCGGTAGTGCTGTTTGATCGCTGTCCTAATGAAAGCACTCTGCCCCTGGTGATGACCGATTCGATTACCCCGACCGCAGAGTTGATTTCCCGCATCGCCCATCAGCATAGCGATGAGTTCTGGTTTTTAGGCGGTCAGTCGCGTCTGTCGCCCTCCCGCGATCGTCTGGCAGGGTTTACACAGGGTCTGGCCCAAGCGGGTATTGAACTGCGCCCGGAATGGGTGATCAACGGCAACTATCATCCCAGCTCCGGCTATGAGATGTTCGCTGCGCTCTGTGCCCGTCTTGGTCGGCCGCCAAAGGCACTGTTTACCGCCGCCTGCGGGCTGCTGGAAGGAGTATTGCGTTATATGAGCCAGCACCATTTGCTCAATTCCGATATCCACCTGGCCAGTTTTGACGATCACTATCTCTACGATTCACTGTCGCTGCGTATCGATACCGTACAGCAGGACAACCGCCAGTTGGCCTGGCACTGCTACGATCTGATAAACCAGTTGATCGATGGCAACACACCTGAGCCGCTACAGCGCTACCTGCCCGCAGCCCTGCAAATCCGCCATCGTTAATGATTCACGCAGCAGGGCAGATAAATCACCGTAGCTCGTTACCACCAGGGGGATATCGATACGATGAAGGTTCCGGTGATGATGATGTTATGAAGGCGATTCTTCGTAACCTACCTTTTGATGTGATCCGCCGGTTAGCCGTTTCGCTCGATATCAGTGCAGATATGCTGGTTTTTGATAAACAGGAACGCGATCCCGGCGAGCAGTTGCGTTATCAGTCTTATTGAATAAACCCTCTGGTACACTGTGTGAAGCATCTGGAGCTTAGAAATAGTACTAAGGCTAAACGCGATTCTAAGTCAGAACCCCGAACAACTGAAGCACCACAGCCCACCACCCGCTGCGAGTACTACAGCCGGGCCGTGCATAACGCGATATTTTTACGCGGCGAGTGGATAGAACAGCAGGATTTACCAGCGGGATGCTGCTTAAGATCCGGGTGATGCCAGACTGCATCGTTATCACCACTCAGAGCAGCCGCAAGATGTACGGCTGCGCCGAGGGGCTGAGCGTCGCCGATGTTAACAGGCCAAAAATGAAACAGTGGATCAAGGCCTTCCCCGGCGCGCTTAACGATACCGGCGATCTGCCGGTGATCAAGCGTGGCAAGGGACATTTTGGGTAAGGCTGACGGCTGATAATATGATCCCGGCGCAAGGGCCGGGATCTTCATTACTACTCTTTTCTTAGATATACCAGTAAACCATTTGTATTCTTTATCCTCTGTGGAGAATCAAGGCGCTGAACTGTTGTATCTACAATAAAATCATCATCAAAATCGGCAACAATTTCCGTTTCTATTACCGATGCAAGCTCTTCGTCGTCGTCATCAACTTCACCTTCAAAATAAAAAAGTAAGCTAATGTTCTTACCAGATAATTCAGCAATAACGGCTCTAATATTAGGGGTCACGTTTCCCAACAAAGCCCTCTGCAATGAAAGTCTCAGGTATACACTTAAATCAGATAAAACCATTACTTCTCCCTTATTATTCTGAAGGTCTTGCGGGAACAATATGCACACCATTTTTACCATAGTGGACTATGCCATTTGTAGTAGGTGTAGATACTCCTGTCTGAGGGTCAATATAGTTTCCAATATTTTGACCATAATTTATGCGCTCCTTAGAACCAGGAACGCCTACGGGAGTATTACCTACCTGCTGACCCGTTCCCAATTTGGGTAGCAATGAATCAGGTGCTACGGTAAGAACACTTTTATTCAAACCCGCTTCGGAAGCTATTTTATACTCGTTCGTTCCTGGTAAATGCTTGTTCTGTTGTCCTTTATTAATCGTGAACTTACCAATGCCACCACCACCTTTCAACGGATCCCCGTCAGCGTCCAGCGCATTTGGTTTTAGCGGATTGATGTCATAGATATTGACCGGCGGCTTGTCCTTACTCAGCGAGTTATTCTCAACAACAACTTTATCCGTTGCGAACTCAGCCGCCGGAACCGCTTTTTCCCTGTTCTTTCCGTGGGTTACAACCCCTTTTTCCTGTTGCGTTTCGCTGCCCGCCGATTTTTGCCCCGACGCGCTTTTTTCGACCGTACACGCTACCGCCCCGCCGTGACATTCCGCCTGCACCCCTTCATATTATTCACCGCCGCCGCCGCTGTCATTACCGGTTTTCATCGCGGCGGGAGCCGGTTCACAGCTTGCTGTGGGCCGGGGAACCGTCTGCCGGGTGCGGGCTGGCGAAGCCCGCCGGGGACGGAACGGTCCCCTGTGGCACCACCGCCTCCTGAGGCTTCACACCTGCATGACCACCGCCACACTTCCCTGTTTAGCTGCCGGGGCTCTGTCGGTTAAGAAGATGAGAGATTTGCATGACCACGCCGCACCGGGGCGGGGGGTGGAAGCAGGCCAGGCGGGAACGAGCAAGGAGGAACGACTGCGAGCCGCCGCAGCCTGAGGAGTTGATTTATGGCTAAACGCGATTGTAAGTCAGAACCCCGCACAACTGAAGCGCCGCAGCCGATCACCCACTGCGAGTACTACAGCCGGGCCGTCCATAACGCGATATTTTTACGCGGGGAGTGGATAACGCAGGCAGGATTTACCAGTGGGATGCCGCTTAAGATCGTAAGCGAACGACGAACTCGCATTGTGTGATTAAAATAATGTAATAAGCTGGCGGATATTAACTGAAGCTATTTTCGGCGTAGGGTAATAATTCGCTGATCCGGCTGTTCGGCCAGGTGGGTAAGCGGGTCAGCACGTCTCGCAACCAGATATAGGGGGCGTGGCCGTTGAGTCTGGCGGTTTCCAGCAGACTCAGGATAGCCGCCATCCGTTGCCCGGCACGCAACGACCCGGCAAAGAGCCAGTTTTTGCGGCCTACAGCCACCGGACGGATGCAGTTTTCAGTGCGGTTATTGTCGA
>DASYFN010000023.1:0-27664 GCA_036498385.1 Klebsiella sp. | reverse complement strand
TATCCGCGCCAGCGAAAAACCGTTGTCGCAGATGGCATGGGCCAGGGCTATAAAGAGGTCCAGGAAATCAGTCCGAACCTGCGCTATATCATCGATGAGCTGGATCAGATCTGCCAGCGCGATCGCACTGAGGTCGATCTTAAGCGCAAGATCCTTGACGACCTGCGTCACCTGGAAAGTGTCGTCACCAACAAGATCAGCGAAATCGAATCCGATCTGGAAAAGCTAACCCGTAATAAATAAGTTTTGCCTGTTCCCGGTGGCATTCCTCTCAGCCGGGAACGGTATTCTATCTCTGCTCATCCAGCTGTAGCGCAATATACAGCAGCAGGCGATCGTCAAAATTGCCCAAATCCAGCCCTGTCAGCTCAGAAATGCGGTTCAAACGATATTCCAGCGTATTACGGTGGATAAACAGCGCCTTAGAGGTTGCCAGCGGCTGCACGTTGTGCCGGAACCACGCCTGTAGGGTACGTCGTAGCAGGCCGTTGTTATCCATCGCTTTCAGACGAACTAGCGGGCGTGCCAGCTCATTGGCCTGCCAGCCGCCACGCAGACTATCGAGCAGCACCGGCAGCATCAAATCCTGGTAAAAATAGCTTCTACTCTCCGGCATCCTCTGCTTACCAACCATCATCGTAGTACGGGCGGTACGGTAAGAACGTGCAATGCTACCCGGGCCGGTAAAGAAGTTACCCAGCGCCACGCGAAAACGCAGCTGACCGTTCTCTTTCATTCTGCTAATCAACTGCTCGACTCGTTTGCAGTGCTCTTCCGCATCCCAGCGACCAAAAGCATTCAACGCCGGTTTCAGCACCACCATTTCGGTCAGTGAGACAATCGCCACCAGATTATTACGATCGGGCGTGGTGAGCGCAGTTTGTAACTGCTGCAGCTCCGCCATCGCGCTGTCTACGCCCAGTTGACCGCTATCCACCTCAATCATCGCCACAACGCGCGGCTGGTTGAGATCGATCCCCAGGCGCTGCGCCCACTCGGTCAGCGCAGGCGTATTTTCTTCGGCCTGAATCAGATTCATCACCAGTTCTTCACGCAGACGGCTATCCTGGGCCAGAAGATGCATCAGCCGCGATTGTTCCAGCATCATCTCAGCGGTCATACAAACCAGCTCACCGTATTTGCGTAGTAACTCCGGTTCGCCGGTCAGGCCGATAACGCCAACAATTTCCCCTTCCAGACGCAGAGGCAGGTTGATCCCCTGACGCACACCGTGCAGATGGCGAGCAACGGCATTATCAATATCGACAACGCGTCCCTGAGAAAGAACTAACAGCGCTCCTTCGTGCAATTCACCAATTCGCTCGCGGTCTCCGCTGCCGATAATGCGCCCACGGGCATCCATTACGTTGATATTGGTATCAATGATGCGCATCGTGCGCGCCACGATATCCTGCGCCATTTTGGTATCAAGATGCCAGCCAGCCATATAACCCTCCCGTGAGCATGCTAACAGCATAAAAGAGTTGGTAATATGACGCATTGTGCATTCGCACAAAGCCGGGATATGAAGTATGGAGTTGTGGAAGGTGTCACAGAACGAAAAATGGAATGGCCAGCAAGATCAAAAAACCCCTTATCACCGCAGGGAGATAAGGGGCTTTGCAACAGCCTGGAATTACTGCATCAGCAGATAGATAGAAGCATCGCCACGCTGAATATTCAGGGCCAGAACCGACGGTTTGGCATCAAAGATTTTACGCAGGTCAGCAATATTTTTCACCGGCTGCTGGTTAGCGCCAACGATAATATCGCCTTTCTTCAGACCAATCTGTGCCGCTGGCGTCCCCGCTTTCACGTTGCTCACCACAACGCCTTTATCCTCGCCCTTGTTGCTCATTTCCGCACCTTCAATACCGTTGAAGATAGTGCTTGAGTCAACCTGATTCTGGTTACTTTGCTGCAGTTCAACGGTCACTGTCACCGGTTTACCATCACGCAGCAGACCAAGCTCTACTTTGCTGCCGATAGGCATAGTACCCACCTGAGCACGCAGTGCGGCAAAGCTGCTGATCGACTTACCGTTCAGAGTAGTAATCACATCACCCGCTTTAATACCTGCCTTACCTGCCGCAGAACCTGGCATTACCTGGCTGACGAATGCGCCGCGCTGAGCGTCAACTTTCATCGCTTTCGCCAGTTCGGAATTCAGCTCGGTCCCCATGATACCCAGTTCGCCACGCTTAACCTGACCAAATTTAACCATCTGATCGGTCAGGTTTTTAACCATGTTGGTCGGAATAGCGAAGCCGATACCAATGTTGCCGCCGTCCGGTGCCAGAATCGCGGTGTTGATACCGATCAGCTCGCCGTTCAGATTAACCAGCGCGCCGCCAGAGTTACCGCGGTTAATCGCCGCATCGGTCTGGATAAAGTTTTCATAATTTTCAACGTTAAGGCCGCTACGCCCTAATGCGGAAACAATCCCTGAGGTCACCGTTTCACCGAGACCAAACGGGTTACCAATCGCGACGGTGTAGTCGCCTACACGCAGGGCGTCAGAGTCAGCCAGCTTAATCGCGATCAGGTTTTTCGGCTCCTGAATTTGAATCAGCGCTATATCAGAACGTGGGTCTTTGCCGACCACTTTCGCATCGAACTTACGCCCGTCGCTCAATTGAACTTTGATGGTGGTGGCGTTATCCACAACGTGGTTGTTAGTGACGACATAGCCTTTAGCGGCATCAATAATAACCCCGGAGCCGAGGGCCATAAATTTCTGCTGCTGGCCGCCGCTACCCGGTGCACCACCTTGCCCACCACCCTGACAGAAAGGAGAGCTTTGGAACGGCGAACCATCCTGGCAAAACGGTGAATTATCGCCAAAGAACTGCTGGAAGTTACGCGGCATCCGTGGCGTATTAACGGTAGTGCTCCCCTCAACGTTAATGCTCACGACCGACGGCATCACTTTTTCCAGCATTGGAGCCAGGCTCGGCATCTGCTGTGCATTAGAAGCCTGCGTATTAGTAGCCGAAGAAGCTGTTTCCGCCGCGCTCGCAGAGAGAGGGGACAACGCCAGACCTAAACTCAAAGCCAGAGCACTCATTGCTAACGTGGTTTTTTTCATGTGTTTCAATCTCTATTTCAGATAACGAATAGTTGCTGTGTACGTGACTATCAGAGTCATTTTATAGCGCGAAGTTCCGGAATGAAATTTCGGAAAAAGTAAAAATTTATTGTCCGCCTTTACAAAACTCACGCTTATTCTACGGCCATCAATCGTCGATATTCATCCCATGCATACAAATCGGTCATTCCACTGATATAGTCCTGAATGAGCCGACTGCGATAATAATATTCCATCACCGGAAATTGCGGATTATTGCGTGAAATCTTATTTACGGCCTCGACATAGGCCAACTTGTGACGAGTAGAAAGTTTCTGGAACAGACGTGAGGCAATCGGCAAACTTCGCACCCGCTCTTTTTCCACCAGTAGACTAAACTCATCCAGCGATAATTTTAGCAGCGGCTGGTAAATATCTAACAAACCACTAATAACGCGATAACCCTGCAGCTCTAACTGCTCAACGTCAGGATGGCTAAAGACATGTTTTATCGCTACATTTTTATAAAGTTCAAGCAATTGACTGCAATCACTATCATCTTCAAGTAGCGCGTGATTAAAATCACCGTTAAAAATCTTCGGCAGGTTATCAATAAACCGACGCGCCGCATACGGTACCAATCTATTCAGGGTGTTAACCCGTAAATACATAAAAAACTGATCTTCGGTACTCCGACTAAGAGAATTCGCACGCGATTTCTCCCAGGCATTTTCGACCACTTGATTAAACAAGGAGCCTTTTTCGTGAACGTCCCAGGCATCATAGAGATGTTGATAAAGTTGCTCTACGCTGAAGATACGTTTCTCTACTGCATCTTCAAGGTCGGCGACACAATACGAGATGTCATCTGCAGCTTCCATAATCCACGTTAATGGGAATCGATTGTAAGGAGCCAGATCCAGTTCTTTACGCAACCTCGCAACATAGCCTTCCTCGGCTAAATAATAACCAGGCTTTTTCATTAAATAATTATGGCTGGCGGGCGGTTCACCTCTCCACCATGCCGGGCGAGTATATTTTAAAATACAACCCACCTGCGCCCAGGTTAGATTCATTCGCATCAGCGTATGCACTAAACGAATGCCCTGCGCATTTCCCTCAAACCAGCATAAATCCTGACGAACCTTGCGGCGGAGTTCATTTAGCTGCCCCTCCCCCTCCTGCAAACGCAGCGCCTCAACCACGCAGCGATCGCCGGTTAACGGCTGACTGGCCGCATCGCCAGGGAATAACCGCTGACTAAACCAATCGTTGATTGCCGCCTCGCCAAAATGGCCAAATGGCGGATTGCCGATATCGTGCATCAGACAGGCCATTTCAACGATGCTCTCAAACGGCCCGGTGAGTTCCTCCAGCCCATAACTCTCCAGAAGTTTCTGTTCTTTCAGGCGACTCAACACCTCTTTGGCGATATAGCGGCCAACCTGCTGGACTTCAAGGGAATGGGTCAAACGCGTACGTACCGCTGCGTTGCGTTCCAGCGGGAAAACTTGCGTTTTTTGCTGCAACCGGCGGATCGCCGGTGAGTTAATAATACGCCCGCGATCGCTTTCGAAAATTCGCAGAATTTCACGCTCCGTCTCAACGCCCTGCGGTGAACGGTAGCGGCGACGCCAGTTAATCTTGTTGCGAAAATCGATCTTAGCCATGATCTCCCCCGAGCGAGCAATAACGTTTCCTTCTAAGCGCATGATAGACTATGCCGCTAAAACCCACACATCGCGAGTAAATCTATGAAAATCGGCATTATTGGCGCTATGGAAGAAGAAGTTACCCTTCTGCGCGACAAAATCGACAACCGCCAGACCATCACCATCGGCGGTAGCGAAATCTACACCGGCCAGCTTCAGGGTAACAACGTCGCTCTGTTGAAATCGGGTATTGGTAAAGTTGCCGCCGCCATGGGCGCAACCCTGTTGATGGAGCACTGCAAACCTGATGTGATTATTAACACCGGTTCTGCGGGCGGTCTTGCACCAACCCTGAGGGTCGGCGATATCGTCGTCTCCGACGAAACTCGCTATCATGACGCTGACGTCACCGCGTTCGGTTATGAGTATGGTCAACTACCGGGCTGCCCGGCTGGTTTCAAAGCCGATGAAAAGCTGATTGCCGCCGCAGAAAGCTGCATCAAGGCACTGAACCTTAATGCGGTACGCGGCCTGATTGTCAGCGGTGACGCCTTTATCAACGGCTCTATCGGCCTGACAAAAATCCGCCACAATTTCCCACAGGCCGTAGCAGTAGAGATGGAAGCCACGGCGATTGCGCACGTTTGCCACAATTATGGCGTGCCATTTGTTGTGGTTCGCGCCATCTCCGATGTTGCCGACCAGCAGTCGCATCTGAGCTTCGACGAATTTCTCGCCGTTGCTGCTAAACAATCCACCCTGATGGTGGAAAACCTGGTGCAGCAGCTGTCTCGTGGCTAAGTCGCTCAAAACGGCGCTTGCCATCCTGCTGCTGCTCGCCCCGGTGTGGCTTTTCGCCGCGCCGCGGGTCATTACGCTATCACCAGCCAATACCGAACTGGCATTTGCCGCCGGTATTACGCCAATTGGCGTCAGCAGCTATTCCGATTACCCACCTGAAGCCGCAAAGATTGAGCAGATCTCCAGCTGGCAAGGGATGAATCTGGAGCGCATCGTCGCCCTCAAACCCGATCTGGTTCTGGCCTGGCGCGGTGGTAACGCTGAACGCCAGGTTAATCAGCTAAGCTCGCTCGGCATTAAAGTTGTGTGGGTCGAAACGTCGACCATTGAAGACATTATCGCGACGCTTCGCCAACTGGCACAGTGGAGTCCGCAGCCGGAAAAGGCGCGCCAAGCGGCGCAGAACATGCAGGATGAATACCAGACGTTACAAGCCCGCTATGCCAACGTACCGAAAAAACGCGTTTTTTTACAGCTCGGCGCGAACCCTCTCTTTACCACCAGCAAAGGCTCGATTCAGGATCAGGTTCTGACGCTGTGCGGAGGAGAAAACATTTTTGCCGCCAGTCGGCTTCCCTGGCCGCAGGTCAGCCGTGAACAGGTGCTGGCAAGACAGCCGCAGGCCATTGTCATTACTGGCGACGACAGTAAACTACCCGCCGTTGCCCGCTACTGGCAGAATCAGTTAAATATTTCGCTTATTGCACTACATGACGACTGGTTTGAACGCGCGGGCCCACGTATTATCCTCGCCGCAAAACAACTCTGTACTGCGCTTGAGCAGATAAAATAATCACCTGATAACCCAGGTGCTAAGTGGGAACTGACAATGCTTGTCTATTGGCTGGATATTATTGGCACCGCCGTGTTTGCCATCTCAGGCGTCCTGCTGGCTGGAAAGCTGCGCATGGATCCTTTCGGTGTGCTGGTATTAGGTGTGGTAACTGCAGTAGGCGGTGGAACCATTCGCGATATGGCCCTCGCTAACGGTCCGGTATTTTGGGTCAAAGATCCTACCGACCTGGTGGTGGCAATGGTCACCAGCATGCTCACTATCCTGTTGGTACGCCAGCCGCGTAGGTTGCCCAAATGGGTACTGCCGGTACTGGACGCCGTTGGTCTGGCGGTATTTGTCGGCATAGGCGTTAATAAAGCGTTTCTTGCCCATAGCGGGCCGCTGGTAGCTGTCTGTATGGGCGTCGTCACCGGAGTCGGCGGAGGCATTATCCGCGATGTGCTGGCGCGCGAAATCCCGATGATCCTACGCACGGAAATCTACGCTACGGCCTGCATTGTCGGCGGTATCGTTCACGCAACGGCGTATTACATCTTTCATGTTCCGCTAGAAAATGCGGCAATGACAGGAATGGTGGTCACGCTGGTGATTCGACTGGCAGCAATCCGCTGGCACCTGAAGCTGCCAACATTTGCGCTTGATGAGAACGGGCGTTAAAAATCTTCCCGGCAGCGCAATATCTGCCGGGGCAAGCATCAGACGCTGAACGAGGAGCCGCAGCCGCAGGTGCTCTTCGCATTCGGGTTGGTCACGATAAAACGCGAACCTTCCAGGCCTTCGGTATAATCGACAGCGCCGCCTACCAGATACTGCAGACTCATTGGATCAACCACCAGGCCGACGCCCTGCTTCTCGATAGTCATATCGCCCTCGTTGACCTGATCGTCGAAGGTAAAGCCGTACTGGAAACCGCTGCAGCCACCACCGGTGATATACACGCGTAGTTTCAGATTCGGATTGTCTTCATCCGCAATCAGGTCTTTTACTTTAATCGCTGCGGCTTCGGTAAACTCCAGCGGTAACGCTACGTCATCACTCATTTTATGCTCCCATTGATACTTCTGACCGGTTAAAGAATAACCCGACCTTTTGAGCCATTATCCAATACCCGAGTAAATCGTTCAAGTATTCTCCCCACCGACCGGATACACCTTTGCTTCCTGTTCTGCCTTTTGTTTCGCCAGAGTACGTTGCAGAATTGTCGAGTACAAAGGCTTACCGCCGAGGAATTGTGCCAACAGTGTTGCGCCGAGGCAGGTAATAATCATTGGCAAAATGAGCTGATAGTTATCGGTCATCTCCAGTACCAGTACGATGCTGGTCAACGGCGCGCGGACCGAGGCAGCAAGAAGCGCCCCCATACCGGCGATGGCAAAAGTACCCGCATCCAGATGATAGGCAGGAAACAGCGGCGTCGCCGCCATTCCGAATGCCGTTCCCAACAGCGTCCCCAGCGCCAGCATCGGCGCAAAGATACCGCCAGGCGCGCCGGAAGAGAAACAGAGCAGCGTAGTCATCACCCGGGTGAAAAAAATAAACAGTAGCAGGCCGACGGAAAAATTGCCCGCCGCAGCAACAGGAATCAGGTCAAACCCGCCGCCGGACGCCGCTGGCTGAATCAGGCCCAGCACGCCGCAACTCCCGCCAATCAGGCCACCTGTCAGTACCCATTTTTTGATATTTCCGCCGTGGATCCGCTGGAACATATCCTGGGTACGCAGCACCAGCGTATTAAACAGTGGGCCGATGCAGCCAAAAACCATCCCGAGGATCAAATACAGCCACAGCGTGTTTACTGGCGCATTGCTGAGCTTACCGACCTCGATAACTGCGTTATCGCCGTTGAAGATACGAAAAACAATGGTCGACATAATCACGCCGGTAAACACGGCTTTAATAGAGATCAGGTTGTAGCGAAACTGCGGGCGCATCTCTTCAATGATAAACAGAATCCCGGCCAACGGCGCGTTAAAGGCGGCGGAAAGCCCCGCAGCGGCACCGGTCGCCAATAGCGTATGGCGCGCTTCCGGGCTACGCATGCGGAACATATCCACCACCATGCGCCCAAGATTTCCCCCAAGTTGCACCATCGGCCCTTCACGTCCCAGTACCATTCCCGCGCCCAGCGTCCCCATCCCGCCAATAAACTTCACCGGCAGCACGCGCCACCAGCGAACGGGACGTAGTTCTTCCAGCGCGCCTTCAATTTCCGGGATCCCGGAGCCGCCCGCTTCCGGCGCAAAAAGACGTACGAGGAAATATCCCACCATCGCCAGCAAGGCAGAAAGCATAAAGGCCAGCGGCCAGACCAGAAACCAGTGGTCCGCCACCTCTACCAGCGCACCAATGCGCAGGTTCTGCACCAGGTTGACGCTTTTCTCAAACCCGACGCCAATCAGCCCCGCCAGCGTTCCGACGACGGCCGCCATCAATAACACCGCCAGCGGCGTTTTATCACGCTGAATCAACCGACGCACGACATCGCTACGGCGAACGCGTACGAACTGATATGCTGAAGAAGAGGGATTTTCTGCTGTCATACCATTATCAATTATTGGTAATACAAATGGAAAGAAGGGCATTCTAGCCAACCGGCCCCCCTCCGTCGCCAAAAAAATGCGCCGCGAGCATATTGTTTCTATTGGGCGAAACTCTCATACCCTCAATAATTCGAGTTGCAGGAGACGGGTATATAACCTTCCAGGAATAACTTAGAATAGCCGACAAAACATTTTTCACGAATCAGGATCAGGCAATGAGCAAATCTGAAAAGCTGTATAACGCTGCACGTGAACTTATTCCCGGTGGCGTGAATTCTCCGGTGCGCGCTTTCACCGGCGTCGGTGGTACGCCGCTGTTTATCGAACGCGCCGACGGCGCATACCTCTATGATGTCGATGATAAAGCGTATATCGATTATGTCGGCTCCTGGGGGCCTATGGTTCTGGGTCACAATCACCCGGCAATCCGCAACGCGGTGATTGAAGCCGCCGAACGCGGCCTAAGCTTTGGCGCGCCAACAGAGATGGAGGTCAAAATGGCGGCGCTGGTCACCGAACTGGTTCCGACTATGGATATGGTCCGCATGGTAAACTCCGGTACCGAAGCGACTATGAGCGCTATCCGCCTGGCGCGCGGCTTTACTGGTCGCGACAAAATCATCAAATTCGAGGGTTGCTACCACGGCCACGCCGACTGCCTGCTGGTGAAAGCCGGTTCAGGCGCGCTGACGCTCGGCCAGCCGAACTCTCCGGGCGTTCCGGCTGACTTCGCCAAACACACACTGACCTGCACCTATAACGATCTGACATCCGTTCGCGCTGCGTTCGAACAGTATCCGCAGGATATCGCCTGCATCATCGTTGAGCCGGTGGCGGGTAATATGAACTGTATCCCGCCGCAGCCGGAGTTTCTGCCGGGCCTGCGCGCATTATGCGACGAGTTCGGCGCGCTGCTGATTATCGATGAAGTGATGACCGGCTTCCGCGTGGCACTGGCTGGCGCGCAGGATTACTACGGCGTCGTACCAGATTTGACCTGCCTTGGCAAAATCATCGGCGGCGGTATGCCGGTTGGTGCATTCGGCGGTCGGCGTGAAGTAATGGATGCCCTGGCTCCGACCGGCCCGGTTTACCAGGCAGGAACGCTTTCCGGCAACCCAATAGCGATGGCGGCAGGTTTCGCCTGCTTAACCGAAGTGGCGCAGCCTGGCGTACATGAAACGTTAACCGATCTGACCAACCAGTTGGCTCAGGGTCTGCTGGACGCCGCCCGCGATGCCGGTATTCCGTTGGTGGTGAATAACGTTGGCGGCATGTTCGGCATTTTCTTTACCGATGCGCCAACCGTGACCTGCTACCAGGACGTGGTGAAGTGTGATGTAGAGCGCTTTAAACGCTTCTTCCACCTGATGCTGGAAGAAGGTATCTATCTGGCACCATCGGCATTTGAAGCGGGCTTTATGTCTATTGCCCATAGTGAAGAAGATATCGACAATACTGTCGCCGCAGCGCGTAACGCCTTCGCGAAGCTGTAACCCTAAAAGCCGGGGCTGCGCTGCCCCGGCGATACGCTGGCGTCTTGATGAAAAAGCCCGAGTAACCGAGTAACAAAGCCAACACACCTGCAACGTGAAGTATGACGGGTATAATATAAAAAGACCCTCTAATACTGAGGCATTAGAGGGTCAATATTGCAGCCGCATGCAAACAACAAAAAGGCGGCTTCAACGATGAAGCGAATAATTAATTGCTACCGAACATATCCTTAATCCAACCCGCTATGCCATCGCTCTTTTCCTGCTTCGGCGGTTGCTGCTGATTTTGCTGCTGTTGCCCGGACTGATTGAACGGGTTATTCGCCTGCTGCTGATCAAGCTGCTGTTGTTGAATTTGCTCGCCCTGACGGCACAGCGCGTCCGGCGTGGTCGTCCATACCGGAAGCGAGCGCATTCCGCTGCTGCAGACAAAGTTACCGCTGCTATCGACGCCCATATCCACCACGTCTTCCGGTGGTGTCAGCACCAGCGGGGTAGGGGTCTGGTTAGCCAGATAGCGCTGATAAATCGACATCGCTCCGCTGGCACCGTACAGCCTGGTCGGCTGGTTGTTATCGCGCCCCACCCAGGTAATCGTCACCTGACCGCCGTCAATACCGGCAAACCAGGTATCAACGTTGTTGTTGGTGGTCCCGGTTTTACCCGCCAGATGCAGACCTGGATACTTCGCGCCCAGTTGACGACCGGTACCGCGCAGCACTACCTGCTGCATGGTCCATAGCGTCATATAAGCCGCCTGAGCTGGAACCGCGCGTTCCGCCTGCGGATAGCTTTGATAGAGCACGGTACCATCTTCAGCGATAACGGAACGCAGCGCTGACAGCGGCGCGCGGTTCCCCCCGCTGGCAATCGTCTGGAACGCCTGCGCTACTTCAATCGGCGTCAGGTTCAATGCCCCCAGCAGCATAGACGGGACAGCGTTAAGCTGATTCTTCGGCGCGCCCAGCTTCGTCCATGTATCGACCACTGCTGGCAGGCCCAGCGCCATCCCGAGGTTCACCGTCGGTACGTTCATCGAACGCGTCAGCGCGTCAACCAGCATCACCTTACCGCTATCGCTGTAGCGACGATCGTCGTTCTGCGGCGACCACGTCTGGCCGTTAGACAGACGAATCGAGATAGGCGCATCGGCAATCCAGGTATTGAGACGATACTGGTTCGGCTGGCTTAGCGCGCTCAGATAGGTCGCCGGTTTTGCCAGTGAGCCAATCGAACGGCGCGCCTGCATCGCGCGGTTATAGCCGGCAAACTGTGGTTCCGCCCCGCCGACCATCGCCCGCACCTCGCCGGTGAAGCGGTCGACGACCACCATCGCGGTTTCCAGATCCGGCAGCTTACGCTGTTTCTTCAATGCTGGAATACCTTCCGTCGCCGCTTTTTCCGCCGCATCCTGTGCTACTGAGTCGAAAGTGGTAAAGATCTTCACGCCGGAGAGCTCTTTCACTTTGTCGCCCAGCTTCGCCTGCAACTCCTGACGCACCAACTGCATAAACGCAGGCTGTGGAGAGATAACCCCACCGCGTGGCTGTACGCCCAGCGGACGCGCGCTCAGCATGTCATACAA
This sequence comes from Klebsiella sp., assembly GCA_036498385.1. GTDB lineage: Bacteria > Pseudomonadota > Gammaproteobacteria > Enterobacterales > Enterobacteriaceae > Klebsiella. The sequence continues at coordinate 15,727 of DASYFN010000023.1, read as the reverse complement.
CTCCTGATCGATAACCTGCTGCTGTTGCAGCAGACGCAGCACGAGATTGCGTCGCTCCAGCGCCAGCTTCGGGTTACGCCAGGGGTTGTAGACCGATGCGCCTTTTACCATCCCCACCAGCAGCGCCTGCTGATCGAGGCTCAACTCTTCCACCGGACGGCCAAAGTAATACAGGCTCGCCAGCGGGAAGCCGCGGATTTCGTTATCGCCGCTCTGACCGAGATACACTTCGTTCATATACAGTTCAAGGATACGATCCTTGCTGTAGCGAGCATCAACGATCAGCGCCATATAGGCTTCATTAATCTTACGCCAGTACGAACGTTCGCTGGAGAGGAACAGGTTCTTCACCAATTGCTGGGTCAGCGTACTTGCCCCCTGCACCGCACGACCGGCGGTCAGGTTAGCCAGCGCCGCGCGGCCAATCGAGTAGAGGCTGATGCCGTCGTGTTCGTAGAAATGGCGGTCTTCCGTCGCCAGTAGCGTATCGACCAGCAGATCCGGGAAGCCGTTGCGCTTAACAAACAGACGCTGTTCCCCGTTGGCTGATTGCAGCATGGTTATCAGACGTGGATCGAGACGAAAGAAACCGAACTGGCGGTTGTTGTCCATATTCTCGATGGTATCCAGACGATCGCTATTAAAGGTCAGACGCGCGCGCACCTGCCCTTCTTTACTGTCCGGAAAATCGAACGGACGGCGGATCATCTCGATACTGTTAGCCTGTACCGTATATTCACCCGGACGCGTCATCGCGCTCACCTGGCGATACTGTGTGGCGTTGAGCAGGCGCACCATTTCGTTTTTGCTGATCTGCATATCCGGCTCAAGGTTGACCATCCGGCCATATACCGCGGCGGGCAGATCCCAGACTTTACCGTCAATGCGGCTACGGATTTTCTGGTCGAGGTAGACGCCATAGGCGGCAATCACTACCGCACAGACGATGCCAATCTTAATCAGCAACCACAGCCAGGTGCGTTTACGACGAGGGGGTTTACCGCCTTTGCCTTTTCTTTTGCTCGGCATCGGTTTTTCATCCTCATAGTCATCATCATCGTAATCGTCATCGTAGTCCTCTTCCCGAACCCGATGGCGAGTTACCTTTTGTTTTGCCGGGCGCGAGGGTCTTCCCTTACGTCCGATCGGCTCGCGGTCATCTCCCGCCATGCTTTTTCTCCGCAACTTACAGGCGTAAAGGCCTGATTCTCAATGTTTCCCCGGATTGGGGAAAGAAGAAATCTCTCAAATTGACGCCCAAATGCCTTGATTTTCAGGCGACCATTTATGAACTGCGCGAAGCGTTATCATGTCGCTCGTATGATTTTTGCTTTAAAAACTCACCACACAAATCAAACTGTTACACGCTTCATCGACAGAATTGTTCAGGACACAGCACTCATTGTCCAGGCGACACAGGATAACACTAAACCGCGGCATTCTTAACCAGCATTTTACATGCTCATAAGGTAACAAAAGGGAAATTATTATGTTTTTTTAATAACATAAAAATACACCTCAGTACCTGCTACAGGGTAACTGGCAAGCAATGGAAACGACAATGATAGAGAATATTATTCCAGGCAGGGAAGACGAATGTTCTCAACCGAAAGTGTACGCTCCGGGATCGAAGCGCTGTCTGTGTTCAAACTGCCTGCGATAATGACGGTCTGGTGGGATAGGCTCTTAACACTTATAATCTGGCAGATTTTGTGGTGACGGCAGAAAAATATTTGTTAAACTGTCAGTCAATTAATTTTTCCGATTAATATATTATGCGCAACTTTATTATCTTTCCGCTTATGGGGGTCGCCCTGCTCTCAGGCTGTCAGCAAAATCGTTCGACAACCCTAAGCCCTGCGGTTAGCGGTCAGGCCCAGCTTGAACAGCTCGCCTCCGTCACTGCCGGGGCGCGCTATCTGAAGAATAAATGCAATCGCAGCGATCTTCCCGCTGATGACATAATTAACCGCGCGGCAATAAATGTCGGCAAAAAGCGGGGATGGACAAATATTGATGCTAATCTGCTGAGCCAGCGCAGCGCGCAGCTATATCAACAACTCCAGCAAGACAGTACACCGGAAGCGACAAAATGCAGTCAGTTTAATCGCCAGTTAGCACCATTTATTGATAGCCTGCGCGGCAATAAATAGCGATTATTTTAATTCCGCTCGCGCTATTTTTATTCTCCCTGCGGGCTCTCCTCGATCACCCCGCCCGGCCAGTCATCCAGCGCCGCGAGGGTAAATGTTTTACCGTTAAAACTAAATACAGTGACGTCCTGTTGAATCTGTTCGATAACCAGGTTCGGCAGCGGCGAATCGCCCTCCTTCCAGGATTGCCCGTTTAATCCAATGCTGCGTTTCTCCGCCAGCGAGGCGTAGACGTGCGCGCTATAGCGCAGAGGTGGCAGATTATCTTCATCGATCGCCATTTCTGGCTCGGCTTTAACCGCAGTCACGGACTTTTTTATCACATGCTGAGTCGCCGTTTGATTCAGCGGGACTAACGCCGCATGGGTTACCGGCTGCGTCATCGACTGCGGCTCGGGTTTGTTCCGCCACTGTTCGCCGCCAAACCAGCCGAGCGCAATCAGCAGCGCGGCGTACAGCGGTATGGTCATATACGGGATCTGCACCATTCTCCCGACCGCCGCCGGGGGCTCGGGTTGCGGGAACGGCTGTTGCGGGCGAACAAGCACGAGCTTCTCCTTACTCAAGAAACGCCATCCCGGCCCGTGGTTTTTACGCCGCGGGCCGGGAGGTTAAGGTCTTACTTGCTGCTTACCGGCAGCCCAGCGCCCTGAGCATCGCCCTGCGGCATTTCCAGCACCGCAACGGACCATGCCGGCAGCGTGACCGTGCCGTCAGCGGCAATCTGCACACCGTTTGCCAACGAATTTTCGCCCGCCGTCTGCTGGATCGCGCTCAGTTGCAGCGTTTCACCGGCAAAATCATTCAGCGTACGGCTTTCCGGCGCGGCGTTAATCGCCACCACCAGGCCGTCAAGGCGGCTATCCAGGCTGGCGCCCGCTTTCACGCCATCATCCACGGTCATAATCAGCAGACCTGCCTGCTGGTCTGAACCGGTATTGCGGAAATCAACGCGCTTCATCACCGCGCTGCCATCGCCTAATGTGAACAGCGGCGAAGACTTACGCAGCTCGGTCAGCTCCTGGTAGAACGCGGTCATCTGCTTCAGCTCAGCTTCTCCTGGCGTGGCAACCATATCTTTGACGCGAGAAATCACATCATAGTTGCTACCGTCATCGCTGCTGCGCGGCATTCCGACGTTGTAGTTATTATCCTGCAGGGAATAATCAACACGGTTGAACCAGTCGCCAGCGTCGTAGGAGTCGCGAGTAAAGGATTTTGAGCGCAGCAGTTCAGAGCCCTGCTGGTCGAAAGCAATCCCCTGCCCCAGCATCACCGTCGCCAGCGAAACGGCCTGCATGCGAACTCGGGTAGCCAGGTCGGCCTCCTGGGAGGCTTTATAGCTGATCATGTCCCACAGGGTCTGGTTGTCGTGCTTCGAAACATAGTTGACGACTTCCGTCGGATCTGCGGCATAACCGCCAGGCGCGCCGTTATAGTCAATTTCGCTGCCTTTCTTCACCGCACCGTCTTTGTCGAGCATGATGTAGTCAGCAAGGTTACCGGCCATCCCCAGACGGGTCAGATCGGCCAGATGGCGAACCTGGTCATCGCTCAGGCTGGTGAGCTCGTTTGGCAATACGCCCGCGCCGCTACCGACGCCCTGGTTCTGACGCAGCGCATCGCCGGAATCGAACGGTCCACCGCCGCGCACGGCGTCGCGCAGACGATCGGAGAACGTACCGATACCCGTCCCTTTCAGGTTGATCTGCGAAGCGATTTCAAAGCGATCGCTCTGGTTAGAGTCCCAGCCTTCGCCGAAGAAGTAGATATCCGGGTTCAGGGACTTAATGCGCTCCCACGCCGAAAGAATTTGCGCTTTCGGGTGATAGCCCATCAGGTCGAAGCGGAAGCCATCGATTTTATAATCCGTAGTCCACACCGCCAGCGAGTCAGCGATAAGCTTGGCGAACATCCGATGCTCTGGCGCGGAGTCTGAACAGCAGGTGGCGGATTCGACGCTGCCGGTCGTTTCATTCAGACGCTGATAGTACCAGGGCACTATCTTATCCAGCACCGACGTGCGATCGGTCGGCCCCGCGGCATTGGTGTGGTTGTACACCACGTCCATAATGACGTTCATCCCCAGATCCTGCTTGATCGCCTGAATCATGGTACGGAACTCTTTGATACGCGTAGTACCTTCTGGATCGGTCGCGTACGAGCCTTCCGGAACCGTATAGTGGAACGGATCATAACCCCAGTTATAGGAGTCGGTCTGCGCCACCAGCGTATTCAGCGCCTGCACCTGCGGATTATCCTGACTATCGCTCTGCTTGAGCTGATTCAGGACCTCTTCCACCGTGGAGCCGCTGTCGCAGTATCCGGCGAACTCGCTACTTTTCACCGCGCTGTTCACTTCGCACAGGCGGCTGAACGGCTGCTGAATATCGGCGACTTTATCGCTGAACTCGTTCACCGTCGCCAGATCGAAGACCGGTAGCAGCTCAATGTGCGTGACGCCTGAAGTCGAGAGCTTCTTCAGATGCTGCACCATATTGCTATCACCGGCGGTCAGCGCAAGGTATTTACCGCGCAGTTCGGCCGGAACGGTCTGATCCCAGGCGGAGAGATCGCGAATATGCGATTCATGGATCGTCATCTTCGCTAAATCCGCTTTCGTCTTCTGAGCATGCGGCATCGTCAGGCTATCCCAGCCGTCAGGCTTAAGGGCGCTGTCGTTGAGATCGACAACCTGGCTGTATTCCGAGTTGGTCGACAGGCTATGCGCATACGGGTCAGTCACTTCGTACTGCTCAACCTTACGCGACTGCGGGTGATAAACCGTCATCGCATAGCGGTAGAACGCGCCTTTCAGATCGCTGCCGCCCTGCCACGACCACGCACCAGATGCGCTGTCGCGGGTCATCGGATAACTGCCAATGATTTTTTTATCCGCGCTGTAGACCACCACATCCACCTGCTGAGCGGTCGGCGCCCAGACGCGGAAGGTGACGCCGCCGTCGGTCAGCTGCGCGCCGTAATTCAGGGCTTCCGCCGCTTCAGCATAGGTGTCATCCAGGACGCCAGCCGTCTGTACCTGAGTGGCGGAAATCAGGATCCCGTCCTCTTCGGCGGCAATGGCTACCGTTTCGCCCTGCAGCAGTTCGTCAACGTTCGCGTTGTCCGGCAGCTTAAAGGCCGCGTAGCTGGAAAGGTGCGGGAAGCGCATGCTGACCTGCTGGCTGACGGTAGTCGGCGTCAGCTTCAGGTAGCTATCGGTAAATTTGCCTTCGCTATCGGCCGCCACCTTGCTGCTGTGGCTGTAGTAGAGGCGTACAATGGGCTTATCCTGCCCACCCGGCCACAGCAGCGTGTTTTTATCGACCCAGTGGGCTTCGGCCAACGCCACTCCGAAAGCGGCGCGGAAGGCATCGGCGCGGGAGTCATAGACCGCGCTGTTACCGGCGATAACCGAAACCGTGCGATCGGTGAAGTCACCAAACGATACTCGCAGATCGCTGTCGATCAGTTTATTGGTGCCATCACGGACAATGACATTAATACAGCCGCTTTCTTTGTTGAGCGGGATCACCCAGTACGGACCATATTTATCGCTGCCCGTCGGCGTGGTGCTGACGTCATTCCAGTCAGCTACCGGCGCGCTCAGCGCGTCGCAGGTTTCGTTGTTCCACAGATAGAGATTTTTACTGCTGTAATCCACCGCGCTGTTGCTGGTGATCCCGGCAATATCCACCAGGTGGATGACTGCCTGGTTTTCTACCGCCATGGCCGCTTCGCCAGGTACCGCAACGTCGGGTAAACGTACAACGACATCCTGATTAACAGGCGTATCGGGATTTCCAGAGGAGGAAGAGGAAGAAGAAGAGGATCCGTTATCGCAACCGCTAAGCAAAACCAGCGATCCCAGAACCAGGGCATTACGGGTATATCTGAGCATTCGATAGTCCCTATATATGCTGATTAAATTATATGGAATGGTATATACGCGAAACTATTCTTGGCACATTTAAGCACCATCAAAAAATGACGGGTATATCTTTAAAGCGCCGATAATTAGATATTCTTGCTCTCTTCGGTTCAATCATCCATTCACTCCCCCTCTGGGGGCGTAGGCGGCCGGGGGAGAAAAAACAAAAAGGGAATGACGACCTCAATAGCGAAACTCATTATGATTCGCAGCGACCTACGCAGATTCCAGCAATAAGCATGCTCAACATAAAAAATGCCCCACCAATAACGGCAGGGCGGTGCCTTTTACTGAAGGAAAATAGAATGAGCAAGGGAATGAAAATACATAATTCCGTGATGAGATTAACAATATTAAATAAAAAAATAATTAATTTCGCGCCTCACATTGTGACATCCATCATATTATTTTTTACCTGTCAGCAGCTCGCCCAATTAACCTGGAGAATAATTCTGCCGGTAAACTTCACAGACAATACATTTACCAATGTAAACCTGACAGCACCGCCAGGCAGTGCATCTAAAACAGAGCTTCCGCGATTTACGCTGTTTGGCATTGCGGAGAAAACCACCGCGTCCGCGAGTGTCAATAATCTTCAGCAAGTGCCCATTTCGACGCTCAAATTACGTGTTACCGGCCTGCTTGCCAGCACCGACCCATCCCGCGCCATTGCCATCATGATGAAAGGTAATCAACAGGTTAGCCTTGGAATTGGCGATAACACGCCGGGCGGAGAGGCTAAAATTATCGCCATTTCCCCCGACCATCTGATTGTCAATCATCGCGGCAGAAATGAGGCCATCCCGCTGTTTAACGATGCACCCACCGCCGCAAAAAATAGCGTAACTCCTGAGCCAGGCCGCCAGTTGGCTCAGGAGTTACGCCAGCAACCGCAAAATATTCTTCATTACCTCAATATTTCGCCAGTCATGAACAATGACAAGCTCAGCGGATATCGCCTGAACCCCGGCAAAGACCCGGAGCTATTTCGCCAGGCGGGTCTCCAGGAGAACGACCTGGCCATTGCCCTCAACGGTCTGGATTTACGCAACAAAGAACAGGCTCAACAGGCCTTAGCGCAGTTGTCGGAATTAAGTGAAATAACCCTTACCGTTGAACGCGACGGCCAAAAACAAGATATATATCTAGCCTTGAGGGATGAATAATTGATCATCACCACCGTTATCCGCTCATTTTCCCTGACGCTGCTGATATTCGCCGCGCTGTTATTCAAACCTGCCCTGGCGGAAGAGTTTTCTGCCAGCTTCAAGGGAACCGATATTCAGGAATTTATCAATACGGTGAGTAAAAACCTGAATAAAACGGTCATTATCGATCCCAGCGTGCGTGGAACCATTACCGTGCGCAGCTACGATATGCTCAATGAAGAGCAATATTATCAATTCTTCCTCAGCGTCCTCGATGTCTATGGCTTCGCTGTGATTAATATGAATAACGGCGTATTGAAAGTGGTACGTTCGAAGGACGCGAAAACCGCCGCGGTGCCAGTGGCGAGCGATGCCGCGCCGGGTATCGGCGATGAGGTCGTCACTCGCGTGGTGCCCCTGACCAATGTTGCCGCCCGCGATCTGGCGCCGCTGCTGCGCCAGCTCAACGATAACGCCGGAGCGGGCAGCGTGGTGCACTACGAGCCCTCCAATGTCCTGCTGATGACCGGCCGCGCGGCGGTCATCAAACGCCTGTTGACCATCGTTGAACGCGTCGATAACGCCGGAGACCGCAGCGTGGTCACCGTTCCCCTGTCCTGGGCCTCCGCCGCCGATGTGGTCAAACTGGTGACCGAACTCAACAAAGACACCAGCAAATCGGCGCTGCCCGGCTCGATGGTCGCCAACGTGGTGGCCGATGAACGCACCAACGCGGTGCTGGTCAGCGGCGAGCCTAACTCCCGCCAGCGGATCATCGCGATGATTAAGCAACTCGACCGCCAGCAGGCGACGCAGGGCAATACGAAAGTCATCTACCTGAAATACGCCAAAGCAGCCGATCTGGTGGAGGTGCTGACCGGCATCAGCAGCAATATTCAGAGCGAAAAGCAGGCCGCAAAGCCGGTGGCGGCGCTGGATAAAAATATCATTATCAAAGCGCACGGTCAGACCAACACCCTGATTGTCACCGCCGCCCCGGATGTGATGAACGACCTCGAGCGGGTGATAGCCCAGCTTGATATCCGCCGCCCGCAGGTGCTGGTAGAAGCGATTATCGCCGAAGTCCAGGACGCAGACGGTCTTAACCTCGGCATCCAGTGGGCCAATAAACACGCCGGGATGACTCAGTTCACCAACAGCGGCCTGCCGATATCCACGGCGGTCGCCGGGGCCAGGCAGTATAACAAAGACGGCACCATCAGCAGCTCGCTGGCCAGCGCCTTAAGCTCTTTCAACGGCATTGCCGCCGGGTTCTACCAGGGCAATTGGGCGATGCTATTAACCGCCCTCTCCAGCAGCAGCAAGAACGACATTTTAGCCACGCCGAGCATCGTCACCCTCGACAACATGGAGGCCACTTTTAACGTCGGACAGGAAGTCCCGGTACTCACTGGCTCGCAAACTACCTCCGGCGATAACATCTTCAATACCGTCGAGCGTAAAACCGTCGGCATCAAGCTGAAGGTGAAGCCACAAATCAACGAAGGCGATTCGGTACTGCTGGAGATTGAACAAGAGGTCTCCAGCGTAGCGGACGCTGCCTCCAGCACCAGCTCGGATCTCGGCGCGACCTTCAACACCCGCACGGTGAATAACGCGGTGCTGGTCGGCAGCGGCGAAACGGTGGTCGTTGGCGGCCTGCTGGATAAAAGCGTCTCCGACAGCGCCGACAAAGTGCCGGTGCTGGGCGATATTCCGCTGATTGGCGCGCTGTTCCGCTCCACCGGCAAAAAGGTTTCCAAGCGCAACCTGATGTTGTTTATCCGCCCGACAGTGATCCGCGACCGCGACGAGTACCGCCAGGCCTCAGCCGGCCAGTACACCGCCTTTAACGACGCCCAAAGCAAACAGCGCGGTAAAGAGAGTCACGACGCGATGTTGAGTAACGATCTGCTGGAGATCTATCCGCGCCAGGATACCGCCGCATTCCGCCAGGTCAGTGCCGCCATCGACGCGTTCAATCTGGGAGGCAATCTATGACGTCCGCCGCTGAACGACGTCCGCTGCTCCCCTTCAGCTACGCCCGCGCGCACAACGTGATGCTCCTGAGCAACGGCGAAGGCTGCGAGGTTTTCTGCCTCGCAACCACCGCGCCGCAGGCGCTGCTGGAAGCCCGCCGGGTAGCCGCGATGCCGTTCAGTCTCGAACGACTGGAAGCAGAGGCGTTCGAAAAGCTGCTGGTGCTGAGCTATCAGCGCGACTCTGCGGAGGCCAGGCGCATGATGGCGGATATCGGCAACGAGCTGGATTTATACACCCTTGCCGAAGAGCTGCCGGACAGCGACGACCTGCTGGATAGCGAAGATGACGCGCCAATCATTCGCCTGATTAACGCTATGCTCACCGAGGCCATCAAAGAGAAAGCCTCGGATATTCATATCGAAACCTATGAACGCCACCTGCAAATTCGCTTTCGCGTCGATGGCGTACTGCGCGAAATACTGCGCCCCCAGCGCCGCCTCGCCGCGCTGCTGATCTCGCGCATTAAGGTGATGGCGAACCTTGATATCGCCGAAAAACGCATTCCTCAGGATGGACGCATGGCGCTGCGTATTGGTGGACGCGCCGTCGACGTGCGCGTCTCCACCCTGCCGTCGAGCTACGGCGAACGCGTGGTGCTGCGCCTGCTCGACAAAAACAGCGTGACTCTCGACCTGCTTTCTCTCGGCATGCCACCCGCCCTGCTTCAGCAGGTGGATGAGCTGATTGCCCGCCCGCACGGTATTGTGCTGGTTACCGGGCCGACCGGTTCGGGAAAAAGCACCACCCTCTACGCCGCACTGAGCCGCCTCGATGCCCGCGAGCGCAACATCATGACCATTGAAGATCCTATCGAATATGAGCTGGAGGGCATCGGTCAGACCCAGGTTAACGCGAAAGTCGACATGACCTTTGCCCGCGGGCTACGCGCCATTTTGCGCCAGGATCCTGACGTGGTGCTGGTGGGCGAAATCCGCGATGGCGAGACGGCGCAAATCGCCGTTCAGGCATCGTTAACCGGCCATCTGGTGCTCTCGACGCTGCATACCAATAGTGCGCTGGGAGCCATCTCACGTCTGCAGGATATGGGCGTGGAGCCTTTTCTGCTCTCTACGTCACTGCTGGCGGTGATGTCGCAGCGGCTGGTGCGCCGACTCTGCCCGCACTGTCGCCAGCAGGAACCGGCAAATGCCGACACCGCCCGCCAGATGGAGATCGCTCCCGGCACCGCGCTTTGGCAGCCCCGGGGTTGCGCTGAGTGTGGTTTTACCGGCTATCGCGGACGCACCGGCATTCACGAACTGCTGCTGGTGGACGATCGCGTGCGCATGGCTATTCACCGCGGTGAAAACGAGGTGACGCTGATCCAACAACTGGCGACGGACTATATGACCCTGCGCCACGCCGGACGGGAAAAGGCGCTGGCGGGGATCACCAGTTGGCAAGAGGTGCTTCGGGTCACCGAACAGCAGATCGCGGAGGCCTCCTGAAATGGCGCTTTTTCGCTACCAGGCCCTCGACGAAAACGGCAAAATCCGGCGCGGCGTCCAGCAGGCGGACTCCGCCCGCCATACGCGCCAGTTGCTGCGGGAAAAGGGCTGGCTGGCGCTGGAAATTGACCCGGCAACCAGCGGCGGGAGCCAGCCGCGCTTTACCCGCCGCACTAACGCCCGCGATCTCGCCCTCATCACCCGCCAGTTGGCAACGCTGGTCGCCGCCGCCATTCCGCTGGAAAAAGCGCTCGACGCGGTAGCCCAACAGTGTGAAAAAACCCAGTTAAAAACACTGCTCGCCGGCGTGCGCGGCAAAGTGCTGGAAGGCCATTCGCTGGCGGAAGCGATGCGCGGCTATCCAGGCTGTTTCGACGCGCTCTACTGCGCGATGGTCGCCGCCGGAGAAGCCTCTGGCCACCTCGACGGCGTGCTGAACCGGCTGGCGGACTACACCGAGCAGCGCCAGCAGCTTCGCGCCCGACTGCTGCAGGCGATGATTTACCCCATCGTGCTGACTCTGGTGGCGGTCAGCGTGATTGTGATTCTGCTTTCGACGGTGGTGCCAAAGGTTGTTGAACAGTTTATCCATCTTAAACAGGCGCTGCCCTTTTCCACCCGCCTGCTGATGGCGATGAGCGATCTGCTGCGCGCTGCCGGTCCGTGGCTGCTGCTGGCAGTCATGCTCATCGCTCTGCTGCTGCGCTACCTGCTGCGACAGCCAGCAAAACGACTGGCCTGGCACAAGCTGCTGCTGCGCCTGCCGCTGATTGGCCGGGTCGCGCGCAGCGTTAACAGCGCCCGCTACGCGCGCACCCTGAGCATTCTCAACGCCAGCGCCGTTCCGCTGTTGCTGGCGATGCGCATCAGCGCGGAAGTGTTAAGCAACGCCTGGGCGAAGCGCCAGCTGGAAGTCGCCAGCGACGCGGTTCGCGAAGGCGTCAGCCTCCACCGCGCCCTCGAAATGACCCAGCTTTTCCCGCCGATGATGCGCTATATGGTCGCCAGCGGCGAACAGAGCGGCGAGCTCAACGATATGCTGGAGCGCGCCGCGGATAACCAGGATCGGGATCTGAGCGCGCAAATTCAGCTGGCCCTCAGCCTGTTTGAACCCCTGCTGGTGGTGGCGATGGCCGGCATGGTGCTGTTTATCGTCCTCGCTATCCTACAACCGATACTGCAGCTCAATACTCTGATGAGTATGTGATTGTTCTAATGGAGAAAAATATGCAACGACAGCGCGGATTTACCTTACTGGAAATCATGGTGGTGATTGTTATCCTCGGCGTGCTCGCCAGCCTGGTAGTGCCCAACCTGATGGGCAACAAGGAAAAGGCCGACCGGCAAAAAGTGGTCAGCGATCTTGTCGCACTGGAGGGCGCGCTGGACATGTACAAACTGGACAACAGCCGTTATCCAACCACCGAGCAGGGACTGCAGGCGCTGGTCGGCGCGCCATCGGCCGAGCCGCACGCGCGCAACTATCCTGAAGGCGGCTATATTCGCCGTCTGCCGCAGGATCCCTGGGGCAGCGATTACCAGTTGCTGAGCCCCGGCCAGCACGGACAGGTGGATATTTTCAGCCTCGGGCCGGACGGCGTGCCGGAGAGCAATGACGATATCGGCAACTGGACTCTCGGGAAGAAATAGTGCGACAGCGCGGCTTTACGTTGCTGGAGATGATGCTCATTTTGCTGCTGATGGGCGTCAGCGCGGGCATGGTGATGCTGGCCTTCCCCGCCTCGCGCGACGATAGCACGGCGCAGACGCTGGCGCGCTTTCAGGCGCAACTGCGTTTTGTCCAGCAGCGAGGGCTGCAAACCGGCCAGTTTTTTGGCGTCTCGGTGCATCCCGATCGCTGGCAGTTTCTGGTCCTGGAGGTTCGCGAAAGCAACGACCCGGCCCCCGCCAGCGACGGCTGGAACGGCTATCACTGGCTACCGCTGCGCACCGGGCGTGTCGCCACCTCGGGCAGCATCGCCGAGGGCAAGCTGAGCCTCGCTTTTCCGCAGGGCGAAGCCTGGACCCCGGGCGACAATCCCGATGTGCTGATCTTTCCCGGCGGTGAGATGACGCCGTTTCGGCTGACCATCGGCGAGGCGCCGGGTATCGCTTTTGATGCGCGCGGCGAAAGCCTGTCCGAACCGCAGGAGGCGCAATGAAAAAGCAGTCCGGTATGACGCTGATTGAAGTGATGGTCGCGCTGGTGGTCTTCGCCCTGGCCGGGCTGGCGGTGATGCAGGCGACACTCCAGCAAACCCGCCAACTGGGACGAATGGAGGAGAAAACCCTGGCCGGCTGGCTGGCGGATAATCAACTGGTACAGCTACGGCTGGAAAATCGCTGGCCAGCGCTGAGCTGGTCAGAAACCACGGTGCAGGCAGCGGGCGTCAGTTGGCATATTCGCTGGCAGGGTGTGGAGACCGACCTGCCTCAACTGCGGGCGCTGGACGTCGAGATCCGTCATGCCAAAAGCGATAAGACGCCGATCTCTTCGCTACGCACCTACGTGACGCAGCCATGATCCAGCGGTCACGCGGTTTCACCCTCGTCGAAATGCTGCTGGCGCTGGCCATCCTCGCCGCGCTAAGCGTCGCTGCGGTAACGGTGCTGCAAAACGTTATGCGCGCCGATACGCTCACACGCGATAAGAGCGAGCGTATGCAGACGTTACAGCAAACGTTCAGCCAGATGGCGATGGACTTTAATCAAATCATTCCCCGCCGTAGCCGCGACAGCGCGAGCCTCTTTTTTGCCGGACGCTTTCAGCTCGGCAGCGATGACTGGGCGATCGCCTTTAGCCGCAACGGTTGGCCCAATCCGCTGGGGATCCTGCCGCGTTCGGAAATTCAGAACGTCAGCTACCGCCTGCGCGGGGATCAACTGGAGCGTCTGAGCTATACCCAGCAGGACCCGCTGCCCGGTAGCCAGCCTACGGTGACCGTTGTGCAGCGTGGCGTCCAGGCGTTCCGCCTGCGCTTTTACGCCAGCGGCCGCTGGCAGGAGGAGTGGCAGCAGCCGCAGAAGTTGCCGCAGGGGCTGGAAGTCATCCTGACGCTGGAGCCCTACGGTGAGATTCGAAGACTGTTTCTGCTCACACCGGGAGGCAGCCAATGAACAACCGCCAGCGCGGCGTCGCCCTGCTTATGGTGCTGCTGATCCTCGCCCTGATGATGGTGCTGGCGAGCGCCATGGCCGAACGTAGCGCGCGGATGTACCAGCAAACGGCCACAACTCTCGATAACCTGCAGGCCAAATGGTACGCGCTGGGGGCGGAAACGATGGCGGCGGCGCTGCTGCAACGCGATGCGCTCGACTCGCCGAACCAGACTCATCTTGCGCAGAACTGGGCTCAGCAGGGACGTCGCTTTACGGTCAATGACGGCGAGATTTACGCCACCATTACCGACGCTCAGGCCTGCTTCAACCTCAACGCCATTAACCAACTTAACGGCGACGAGAGCGCTGAAATACCTTATCCCGCGCAGGTCTTTACCCGACTGCTGGAGAACCTCGGCAGCGAGCCGCTGCGTGCCTTACAATTGACAGCCGCCCTGCGCGACTGGGTCGACAGCAATCACCAGCCGCTGCTGAACGGTGCGGAAGATGAAGTCTATATGGCGCAATCCCCTGGCTATCTGGCCGGGAATCAGCCACTGCAGGACGTCAGCGAACTGCGTTTACTGGCCGGGATGGACGCTGCGCTCTATCAGCGTCTGCTGCCCTACGTCTGCGCCCTTGCGGACGACGCGCTACAGGTGAACGTTAACACCCTGAAGCCCGCTCAGGCTGCCCTGCTGGCGGCGCTCTTCCCGGCGGAGCTCACCCTCGCCGAAGCCCGGCAGCTGCTGCAGGCTCGCGTGGCCACCGGCTGGAGCAGCGTCGCCGCCTTCCTGTCGCAGCCAGCATTACAAAAAACCGATACCGCCGTCGCACGTCCGTGGTTGGTGGTACACAGCGAGCGTTTTATCGCCACTTTCAGCGTGGTGATGGACAACGCCCGCTACCAGCAACGTAGCCTTCTGCAAAAGCAGGGGCGAACCTTCAGCGTCGTTCAGCGGCGCTACGGAATCTATTGGGTAGCCGATGAATAACCACCACACCTCTTCTGCCGCCGTGCTGATTATTCGCCTCAATCCTGATGCCGCGACGGCTATATGGCGGCTGGTCGCACCGGGAGACGCCGGGCAGGCCGGAGAATGGCATCCTGATGAGGGCGACCAGACGCTCAGCCTGTTGGCGCAGACCTATCCGGCCTGGGTGCTGGTGCCCGCCAGCGACTGCGCATTTCATCGCGTCACACTGCCCGCCGGCGCGCGCAGAAAACCGCAGCAGGCGCTGGCTTTTTTACTCGAAGAACAACTGGCAACGGAGGTCGAGGAGAACCACTTTGCCCTCCTCCAGCAGAATAAAACCGACTGCGCCGTGGCGGTGGTTGGACGGGAAAAGATGCGCGCCTGGCAGGCCTGGTGCGAGGGACTCGGGCTGAAGGTGCTGGCCCTGACGCCGGATGTCCTTGCGCTGCCGCAGAGTCCGACCAGCTGGAGCGCCGTACGCTGCGGGGAGCAGTGGTTGTTTCGCAGCGATTCGTGGAGCGGAATGGCGGTGGAAACCGTATGGCTCGGCGGGTTGCTGGTCCACTGGCAAAACGTCACGCCGATAGCCTGCTACTCACCGCCGCCGGATATTGCCGCGCCGTGGCACCCTCTCCCGGCGCAGGATCTGCTGCAACTGGCGGCAGCCAACCCGGATGCGCGCAAAATCTGCTTACGCCAGGGTAATTTTGCCGCTAAACACCGCTGGCAGTCGACGCCCCGACGCTGGCGTCCGGCAATCGTCGCGGCGCTGGCGTTATTGCTGTTGTGGAGCAGTAATCGCCTCCACGACCATCTCGCGCTGGAGCGACAGGCCAACGCCGCTGTGCAGACCAGCCGTGATTTTTATCGCCAGTGGTTCAAAGCGGAAAAAAATATCATCAATCCGCGCCTGCAAATGCAGCAGCAT
>DASYFN010000022.1:0-108286 GCA_036498385.1 Klebsiella sp. | reverse complement strand
TATTCCGGGAGAGATGAGTTATGCCATTGACGCTGAACTCAAAGGAGTGGGTCTGGTGCGCTATGGCACCGAGTTTATGCCCGAAGGGCGGGTTCTGTTGCGACATCTTAAACAGCAGCAGTATCTCGACACGACAACCCGGATGTAAGGCCAGATAACACCAGATCAGTAAAATCACAGTTCCTCAAAAACTACACGTCTGCTACTGCCCAGCATTGCTTCATCGTCCGGTGATATCTGACTCGCTTCCGGTAAAATATTTTGCTGGCATAACGAGTGCATAGCAAATCATGACTTCTGCATTAATGGCGTGAGGTGACTGAAATAAAAATTCGCCCGATGCCGATAGTCAGTCGTTGCCGGCAGGGCTATGCTTAGAGCCAAACCAGTAAAAATAGCTGAGGCAATGTTATGGATAAGGAACTACTGGAAACAGGCTATCGCGCCTATACCGGAGAGAAGATTGATGTCTACTTTAACACTGACGTCTGCCAGCACTCGGGTAACTGCGTGCGCGGCAGCGCGAAGCTCTTCAACCTGAAACGCAAACCGTGGATTGTCCCGGATGAAGTGGACGTTGCCACGGTAGTTAAGGTTATTGATACTTGCCCGAGCGGCGCTCTGAAGTATCGCCAAAAATAAGCGAGGAAATGATGGAAATACTGGAAGGTCATAACAAGTTTTACGTCAATGACGCCGAAGGGAAGCAGGTGGCGGAAATTGTTTTCGTGCCCACAGGCGAGCACCTCAGCATTATTGAACACACCGACGTGGACCCCAGTCTGAAAGGCCAGGGGGTGGGGAAAAAGCTGGTGGCGAAAGTGGTAGAAAAGATGCGTGGCGAACAACGTAAAATTATTCCACTGTGCCCGTTTGCCAAACATGAATTTGATAATACCCGCGAGTACGACGATATTCGCGCCTGAAATAAATGCGCCAGCGTGTAAATGTGCTGGCGCAATCACCTATATATACCCGTCATACTTCACGTTGCATATGCGTTGGCTTTGTTGCCCGGCTCATTTACGAGCCTCGCCCTTACGGGCCGCCGCGACACCGCGTTCAAATCTGTTCCGGATAAATTTCTCTATAATTTCACCCAATTATGTAAGTCCAGCTCCTGGAAGGAAGGCTAATAAACCCCTGTTTTTTCCAGCGCGTTAAGGCGATGGGGCATAGGGATTGTCGCAGCGTTTCTGGGGGCGATGAGTATGGCGTTGGTGGGGCTGGTGATTATGCTATTCAGTTGGGTTCTTACTCTATGGCGAGCCGGACAAGCCGCCTTCAGGCGGCTTGTCCGGCAGCTCCCTCTGCAACCATTCGGTTATTTAGACAGCTCGGCGGTCATATGAACCTGGTTACCGGTATAAGCTTCGGTAATGTGGTAGGACTCGCCCTGGTCTTTAGCAATGGCAGCGATTTTGGCTTCTGCACTGTCAAGAGTAGTTGCGGTTACGCTAACTGGCTGAGCAAAGCTAGCAAAAGAGACCAGAGACAGCATACCGGCAGCGGCAAGTAATTTTACGTTTTTCATGGTGTTTATCCTTTTAACTTTTATGGTAGAAAGCGTTGTTGCTTTCGATGGATTAATGATAAGCCTGCTAACTATAACTGACGTTGCAAAAAATGCGATTTAGATCACGTTTTTATGTCGGCATGATGATGGATGAGTAAGTTTTTATTTATTATTTATAATAAAAACAAAAAGATAAGTTGGTTTAAGATATATTTTTGATCGTCAAAAATGACCTCATTAAACGCCCGCTTTTCTCGCCCCGGGGTATGAATTATTGTTTTTATGAATATCCAGGGCATTTTTTGTGCAAGAGAGGCAGTGATATTTCGCCCATTAGCGAAGCATCAAGCTCGGATGAGAAGATACAGTGGCCTTCACACTGATTGCGTGGGGACAACAGCATGATTGCAGTACTCTTTGAAGCCGAGGTGACTCCGGCGAGTCAGCAACGTTACTTAGCGCTGGCGGCGGAGCTGAAGCCACTGCTGAGTAACATTGATGGTTTTATCGCCATTGAGCGTTTTCAAAGCCTGACAACGGCGGGGAAAATTCTGTCGCTCTCCTGGTGGCGGGATGAGGAGGCGGTACTGGCATGGAAACGCAACCTTTGTCATCAGGTTGCACAGAAAGAGGGGAGGGAGAGCATTTTCTCCTGTTATCAAATTCGGGTAGCCCAGGTGCTGCGCGAATACCGCTCTGAGCATTCCCATCCTCTATAATATGGCTGCTGTTTGCCGTTGGGGAAAATAAGCGAGGCGCTATGTTAAAACCTGTTGAGCGAATTGAAGACGATGAGTCGCTGGCCGTGGCGATGGCGGCAGTAGCGTCGGCAATGGCTGATGGCTCCCGGCTAAAGATACTTTGCGCCTTAATGGATGGCCGGGCGTGGACGGCCACCGAGCTTTCCACCGTGGCCGATATTTCCCCCTCCACCACCAGTGCGCATCTTAGCCGCCTGGTCAGTAGTGGTTTGTTGATATACCTTGCCCAGGGCCGACATCGTTACTACCGTCTGGCCAGTAGCGATGTCGCTGGTTTGCTGGAGAATATGATGACTATGGTCGGCAAGCGTGCGGTGGCGCTGACCACCAGTACGCCAGTCAACTTACGCGTCGCGCGTACCTGTTACGATCATTTAGCCGGGGAAGTGGCGGTATTGCTGTATGATTTTCTGCTGCGTGAAGCATGGATAGCGCCTGACGGAACGGCTCTGACGACCACCGGGGAAGCACAATTCTCACGACTGGGGATGGTGATGGCGACCGGCTCGCGGCGTAAAACATGCTGTGGTTGTCTGGACTGGAGCGAACGACGCTTTCACCTTGGTGGGGCGGCCGGGGCAGCGCTGCTGCAGCATGGTCTGCAGAAACGCTGGTTTACTACCACTGCGGGATTTCGCGAAGTGACGATTACTTCGGCAGGATGGCGTGCGTTGCATCTGCACTTTCAACTGTCGGAAAGATCGTAGCTGTTGATTTATTAAGATTATCCTCCACCGCCTGAGTTAACTCCGTGGGAGACATTGCGGGCAGCCAGTTGCCTTTTTCGTCGCGGCGAGCGCTGACTTTGGTCACGATGCACAGCTCGTGGGAATAGGGATGCAGCGCCTGGCGAATAAGCTGATTAGTCACGTGCGGACCGTAAAAATTGGGGCGGTTCAGTGGTTGTCGCCTTACTGGCTTTGGGTTTTGTAGGTCAGGTAAGGCGCTAGCCGCCACCTGACAAGAATGCGTGCATAATGCGCAAAACGGGGTTGTCGCCAGCCGCAAACACTAAAAGCGCGCGTAATCTTTGTGATTACTCTCACTTTCTTTAAACAATTACGAAATTTTTTGATAACAATTCACTACTATGATGCTGTTTCTTTGCGCAGAGGTGGAGCAGAGGTAGAGGATGAAAGATGTCGTAATCGTCGGCGCGTTGCGAACGCCAATCGGCTGTTTCCAGGGCACGCTATCGCGTCATTCGGCGGTGGAGCTGGGTAGTGTGGTCGTGAAGGCGTTGGTTGAGCGCAGCGGCGTCGATCCCCACAGTATTGATGAGGTGATCCTCGGCCAGGTTTTGACCGCAGGAACCGGACAGAATCCGGCGCGTCAGTCGGCGATACGCGGCGGGCTGCCTAATACCGTTTCTGCCATTACCATTAACGACGTATGCGGTTCCGGACTAAAGGCGCTGCACCTGGCGACTCAGGCGATTCAGTGCGGCGAAGCGGAGGTGGTGATCGCCGGAGGGCAGGAGAATATGAGCCGCGCCCCGCATGTGCTTACTGATAGCCGGACCGGCGCACAGTTGGGCAATAGCCAGCTTATCGATAGCCTGGTCCATGACGGCCTGTGGGACGCATTCAATGATTATCATATGGGCGTGACGGCGGAGAATCTGGCGCGCGAGTACGGCATTAGCCGTAAATTGCAGGATGCCTGGGCGCTCAGCTCGCAGCACAAAGCGCGGTGGGCAATTGATTCTGGCCGTTTTCGCGATGAAATCGTTCCGGTGATCAGTGAACTCAACGGTATGCCGTGCCTGGTAGATACCGATGAACAGCCGCGAGTTGACGCCAGCGCTGAAGCGCTGGCCAGCCTGCTCCCGACTTTTGACCAGCATGGCTCGGTCACTGCAGGTAATGCTTCAAGCATTAACGATGGCGCGGCGGCGGTGATGATGATGAGCGAAACCAAAGCAGAGGCACTGGGGCTACCGATACTGGCGCGGATCCGTGCTTTTGCCAGCGTTGGCGTCGATCCGGCGCTGATGGGGATCGCCCCGGTCCATGCGACCCGTCGCTGCCTGGAACGTGCGGGCTGGAAGCTGGATGAAGTCGATCTTATCGAAGCCAACGAGGCCTTTGCCGCCCAGGCCATTTCGGTGGGTAAGGTGCTGGAATGGGATGAGCGGCGGGTGAATGTGAACGGCGGCGCCATTGCGTTGGGTCACCCGATAGGCGCTTCCGGCTGCCGCATTCTGGTTTCCCTGGTGCATGAAATGATCAAACGCGATGCCCGCAAAGGGCTTGCCACGTTGTGTATCGGTGGCGGCCAGGGCGTGGCTCTGGCGGTTGAACGTTAATAAGCCCTTGCTGCAATTATGGCATGTCTTTCGCCGCTTCAGTTGTCACGGTAGATTTACGCCACGAATTCATTGATGGTGGTAAATCAGATAAGACTCACGCTGACCGCATATCCATCTTCCATCGTTTCGCTAACGCCTTCGGCTTCTCGGTAACGTCGGTGTCAACGATCGCAGCGACCATCAGATCCGCTTGCGCGTGGGTGTCGCCTATTCACTCTAAAACAAAAACGACCTCATCGTTTTCCCTGGAGCAGTCAGCCGGGGTTTTCTGGTTGTGTTATCCCATGGTTTTCCGGTTTGCACTGCGTTTAGCCGGACTACAGATCGTGCTGTGGGGAGGCCTGTATACCCATCCTAAAATGGGCCGTACCGGGGAAAACTCAGGTTTAAAAAAGCCCTCCGAAAGGAGGGCAAGGCCAGTTACAGAAACACTAACTCAAACAGTGGCTAATTATGCCTTCAGCATCTCCGGCTGTGGCGGCAGCTTCGCGATATAAACGGCAGGTTTGCCGTCTTTATCGGAACTGAACAAAATGGCGCTATCGTCCGGCGTAAAAGACGGGTGCGGGTGGGTAACCTGGCGACTATTGGATACCGTTGCCCAGGACGTATCGTGACGCGCGACGCGGAAATAAGCCTGTTTTGCGACATCGAAAGCGTACAGATACGGGTCGTTATCAATGGTATAGCCGCTGGTATCTTTCACATCCACCGGGGTACCGGAGCCATCGCCCACCAGCATTGTGCCGTCGAAGTTACTCATCAGATGCGAACAGGCCGGCATCTGCATCACCGCTTCATTGACGCCAGTATCCGGGTTGAAGCTATAGATCGTGCGACCCTGCTGACCCTTCAGATAAGAGACGTACACCAGTGCGGAGCCGTTTGGTACCCAGAATTCGTGGGTGCAGCTTTCGCCTTCCGCATGCTCTTTGACTTTGCGCACGTTGCTGCCGTCTTCATTCACCATCCACATCCGCGCATCGACCAGGTCGTGCGGGCCTTCATGGCAGAAGGCGACGGTATTGTCATCGAAAGGACGATAAATCGGGTGGCCCAGCCATTTTTTCTCTTCGTGGATCACGCTGCTTTCACCGGTTTGCAGATCGACGCGCAGCAGGCGGCAGTGGGGGCCTTTATGGAAGAAATCGTGGAAAATCCGCCAGTCGTTGAGCGGTGTCCAGTCGCTTTTGGCAATCTCGATCCCGACCAGCCTGGTGCAATCGCTGTTGGCAACCCAAGTGCCGTAGCCAACCCAGTCATCGGCAACACAGTAAACTTCACGCTCTTGCAGGGTGGTGAGGTTAACCTCCAGCAGCGTGCGGTCATTCTTTACGTAATAAAGGGATTTATCATCCGGAGAAAGGAAACCGCCAAAAGTATTATCACCGGCACCTTCCGTTAGCTGCACCGCCTCGGCTTTTGCGAGGTCCAGCAGATAGTAGTTCCAGTTGCCGTCGAACTCGCCGGCAAACAGCAAATGGCTGCCATCATTGAAAAAACACTTCTGATAGAAATAGTTACGATGACATGTAACTTCCGGTGGGGTTAAGCGGGTGATCTCCGCGCCGGTGTCTGGATCGCGGCTGACTTCATAATTCAGTTTAACCCGCATGCCTTTAGCCATGATGTACTTACTCCTTTTCCTTCCTGAGATGTCGCCCGCCTGAGTTGACTGGTCAGCGGAAGTAGATTTAAAAGATTGGTGTTAATTTATCAAAACATCGTTTCATTATTTGTGATGATGGGCGCAATTCGCAATAACTCCTTGCTCTGGATCGCATTTTTTTGCTGTCGGTTCGGCTGATACACGGCCAATCCTGGTTTTCCTGCCCGTTTTTACCAATTTGTGGTGTTTTTTTAATGGATTGTATTAATTGATTATTTTTGATTTATCAATCTGTGCTTCGTGATCTGTTTTGCATTTTTAACATTTATAAATCTTAAAATTGAAACGATGTTTTAATAATAATTGAAAATAGCTTTAACCAAGGATAAGATGTGCTAACTGAAAACCGGAACTCTGTTTTATTTTCCGATAATAAATCCCTCAGAGTTCTTCAAACCATAAGGGCCAGCCTGCATAAGCTTCAGGCTGGACAATTAGAACCTTGCCTGTACCTACACAGGCTCTGAAAGATTAAGGAACTAAATATGATTCTCGACTCATTCTCCCTGCAGGGCAAAGTGGCCGTAGTGAGCGGTTGTGACACGGGTCTGGGCCAGGGTATGGCGGTCGGTCTGGCGGAAGCTGGTTGTGACATAGTGGGTATCAATATTGTTGAACCAACGGAGACCATCGAGCGCGTAACGGCGCTGGGGCGTCGTTTTCTCAGCCTGACTGCCGACTTGCGCCAGATTGACGGTATCCCTCAGTTGCTGGAGCGCGCGGTGGCTGAGTTCGGTCATATCGATATTCTGGTTAACAACGCCGGTCTGATTCGTCGGGAAGATGCGATTGAATTCAGCGAGAAAAACTGGGACGACGTGATGAACCTGAATATTAAGAGCGTATTCTTTATGTCCCAGGCGGCGGCGAAGCACTTTATTGCCCAGGGCAACGGCGGCAAGATTATCAATATCGCCTCAATGCTCTCCTTCCAGGGCGGGATCCGCGTACCATCTTACACCGCGTCCAAAAGCGCGGTGATGGGTGTGACTCGTCTGCTGGCGAACGAGTGGGCGAAGCACGGTATCAATGTCAATGCCCTCGCGCCGGGCTACATGGCGACCAACAATACTCAGCAATTGCGCGCTGACGAACAACGCAGCAGCGAGATCCTTGACCGTATTCCGGCTGGACGTTGGGGGCTGCCAAGCGACCTGATGGGGCCGGTGGTCTTCCTGGCTTCCAGCGCTTCTGACTACATCAACGGCTACACCGTGGCGGTGGATGGCGGCTGGCTGGCGCGCTAATTTTTTGCGCGCTATCAGCGCAAAATGGAACCCTGCTTCGGCAGGGTTTTTTATGCCTTAATAATAATTGTCCATATCATGAAATTAAAATAATCCATATGCGTTATTTGTTTTTAAGGCGAAAATCTATACATACCAAGGTTTGTTAAGATTGAAATGTTCTTTTTCTGTTCTTTTGAAAGTTGAATGTCCATCACAAAACCATTGCTTGTAGCAACTTAGTCCATATCTTTGGCTTGTCCTGCCTGACACCTTGAGCCGCCGATCCCGTAGTTTCATCGTATGTCTTACTTCGTCTGGCAGGAAAAAATGACCTATATCAGTAACGACTCTACAACCATGCCGCGTATGCAGCGCGATACCCGGCGCATGAACCAGTTTGTCTCAGTTGCCGCCGCGGTGGCAGGATTGTTGTTTGGCCTTGATATCGGCGTGATTGCCGGGGCGCTGCCCTTTATTACCGATCATTTCGTGTTATCCAGCCGCCTGCAGGAGTGGGTAGTAAGCAGCATGATGCTGGGGGCTGCTATCGGCGCATTATTTAACGGCTGGCTCTCTTTCCGCCTCGGGCGCAAATACAGCCTGATGGTTGGCGCAGTGCTGTTTGTTGTCGGCTCCGTTGGTTCCGCTTTTGCCACCAGTGTCGAAATACTGTTGGTGGCAAGGGTCGTTCTGGGAATCGCCGTGGGGATCGCCTCTTATACCGCGCCGCTGTATCTGTCGGAAATGGCGAGTGAGAACGTGCGCGGTAAGATGATCAGTATGTATCAGTTGATGGTGACCCTGGGGATTGTTATGGCGTTTCTCTCGGATACCGCGTTTAGCTACAGCGGCAACTGGCGAGCGATGCTTGGCGTGCTGGCACTGCCTGCGGTGGTGCTGATTATTCTGGTGGTCTTCCTGCCTAACAGTCCGCGCTGGCTGGCGGAAAAAGGGCGTCATGTGGAAGCGGAAGAGGTGCTGCGGATGCTACGCGATACTTCAGAAAAAGCCCGCGACGAGCTTAATGAGATCCGCGAAAGCCTGAAGCTGAAGCAGGGCGGCTGGGCGCTATTTAAGATCAACCGCAATGTGCGACGGGCGGTATTCCTCGGCATGCTTTTGCAGGCGATGCAGCAGTTTACCGGGATGAATATCATCATGTACTATGCGCCGCGCATCTTCAAAATGGCTGGTTTTACTACCACTGAACAACAGATGGTGGCGACCCTGGTGGTTGGCCTGACCTTTATGTTCGCCACCTTTATCGCCGTCTTTACCGTCGATAAGGCCGGACGTAAACCGGCGCTGAAAATCGGCTTCAGCGTTATGGCCATCGGCACGCTGGTGCTGGGCTACTGCCTGATGCAGTTTGATAATGGCACCGCTTCCAGCGGCCTCTCCTGGCTGTCGGTGGGGATGACCATGATGTGTATCGCAGGTTATGCGATGAGCGCCGCGCCGGTGGTGTGGATCCTGTGTTCGGAAATTCAGCCGCTGAAGTGCCGCGATTTCGGTATCACCTGCTCAACCACCACCAACTGGGTGTCGAACATGATTATCGGCGCGACCTTCCTGACGCTGCTGGATGCTATCGGTGCGGCGGGAACCTTCTGGCTCTATACCGCGCTGAACGTCGCCTTTATCGGCGTCACTTTCTGGCTGATTCCGGAAACCAAGAACGTCACCCTGGAGCATATTGAACGCAAGCTGATGGCCGGCGAGAAGCTACGCAATATCGGCAATTAACTATAACGACTCGCGCGGCAGCCACGGGCTGGCAACCCGTACCGTCTCCCGATGGCTGTCGCCGTTAATAATATGCAAGGCGCTGAGGCGCCCGATTTCATAGTGCGGTAACTGCACCGTTGAGAGCGGCGGTAAAAACAGATCGCCGATCCCCACCATATTGTCATAACCGATGACCGCCACATCCTGCGGAATGCGCAGCCCCTGCGCCAGCAGCGTCTGATAGACCATAAATGCGATACGATCGTTGCCGCAAATCACCGAGTCGAACTGCGGTGTTTGCTGATGCATATGCGCCAGCAACATGGCGGGGATATCGCGATAGTGTTCATCGCCATCTTCCATATAAAGATGAACCAGCGTATCCGGATCAATATTTTGCTCTCGACAGGCTGTTTCCAGACCACGGCGACGACGTGCACTTGCCACTCTTTGCACGGGGAGGTGGAGGCAAAGAGGATGGCGGTAGCCTGCTTTTATTAAAGCCGTCACGCCATCATACTGCCCTTGCTCATCGTCAGGTATGTAACCTGGTAACTTAATATTTTCACTTTCACAGTTAGCCAGTACGCACGGTAGAGTCAGTAGTTTCTTGGGTAGCTGCACCTTTCTCAGGCCCATCGTGGTATAGATGACGCCTGCTGGTCGATGTGAAATAAGGAGGTTCATTATGTCGTCAACATTGTCGTGTTCGAACATATTAATGACGAAACTATGCCAACCATGTGCGCGAGCCGTTTCTTCAATCGCTAGCGCAATATCTACGGAAAATGGCGTGGTCACTGTATCAAGGGCCAGAACACCGATGAAATGGGGTGTTGCACGTGCTCCACGAATTTTTTTTGCTGAAAGATCAGGTACATAATTTAGCTGCTTGATAGCGGACTGAACATGGGCCAGCGTATCAGATTTGAGCTTTTCTGGGTTATTGATTGCCCGCGACACGGTCATAAGGGATACGTTTGCCAGTTTCGCGACGTCTTTTAATGAAACCATTATTTTATCCCTGTCATAATAATACTTAACTCTTTAATGCATAGGTTTGACGATATTGTAGGCTGATGAGTTTTGGCTTCTTGTTTTTTTGCGGTATAAATTTGATGTCGCTCACAATATTGCAGTGTTAACGTTAACTATCGTGATTAACATCAGATAGTGAAACATATCAGCATGAAAAAAACTTTTTGTTAACGTTACCATATGAGGCATCTTATCTCTACGAGTTCGCAATCATGAAACGAGAATGTCAGAATAACTATTTGATTCTTAGCGCACTTTTGTTTTTTTTCTTTGTTACATGGTCTTCATCGAGTTCCTTACTTTCCATTTGGTTACATCAAGAGGTGGGATTGCAAGCTGCTGATACTGGAATTATTTTTTCGGTGCTTTCTGTTTCCGCACTCGTTGCACAGGTTTGTTACGGCTTCATTCAGGACAAATTAGGACTTAAAAAGAATCTGTTATGGTATATCACTCTACTGCTGATTCTATCCGGTCCGGCATATATGCTGTTTGGCTATCTGCTGAAGGTGAATATTCTGCTGGGCAGCATTTTTGGTGGGTTGTTCGTCGGCCTGACATTCAATGGCGGTATTGGAGTACTTGAGACTTATACAGAACGTGCAGCACGTCGGGATGGTTTCGAATTTGGTCGCGCCAGAATGTGGGGATCTCTGGGATGGGCGGTGGCGACATTCTTTGCAGGTATGCTGTTTAATATTGATCCACAGTTAAATTTTTTTGTCGCATCAATTTCTGGTCTGGTGTTTTTCTGGCTTCTGACGAGACTGCGGATAGATAATCCAGCCAATACAATAAAAGAAGGCGTATCAGCCGAAAAAGTCTCCATTGCAGATGCGCTGCGTTTATTGGCGCTACCGCGTTTCTGGGCTCTAGTATTTTTCGTTATCGGCACCTGTATTTATGGTGTTTATGATCAGCAATTTCCTGTTTATTTTTCATCACAATTTCCGACGCTGAAAGAAGGAAATGCCATGTTTGGTTATTTGAATTCTTTCCAGGTATTTTTGGAAGCCGCGGGGATGTTTTGTGCGCCATGGCTGGTTAATCGAATTGGGGCAAAAAATGGGCTGATATTCGCCGGGATGGTGATGGCAATGCGTATGATAGGGTCAGGGTTGGTTGAGGGGCCACTGCTTATTTCTATCACCAAATTGCTTCATGCCGTTGAATTACCTGTACTGCTGGTTTCAATTTTTAAATACAATAACCTGCATTTTGACAAGCGTTTGTCTTCGACGCTTTATTTAGTGGGCTTCGCCTGTACTAGTTCGATTATTGGCACCGTGTTATCACCATTAGCTGGTATCAGTTATGAGAAATTCGGTTTCGCACAATCTTATCTGATTATGGGAATCATGGTGTTCAGTACCACCTTTATTTCTATTTTTATTTTACGCTCAAACGGATCTTCGGAAGAGCATTCTTTTCAGCAGCCTGATGCTGCGTAATTTATTAAGAGTAAATATTATGGCTTCAATGTTAGAACAAGCGGAACAGACCCTTGAAAAAATGACCTCTAAGGTTAATAAACGCTGGTATCCGCGCTATCACCTGGCCGCCCGTGCGGGTTGGATCAACGATCCCAATGGCCTGGTCTGGTTCGATGGCTGGTATCACGCGTTTTACCAACATCATCCGTACTCCACCCAGTGGGGGCCGATGCACTGGGGTCACGCGCGCAGTAAGGATCTGGTGCGCTGGGAGCATCTGCCGGTAGCGCTGGCCCCGGAAGGCCCCGAGGATAAAGATGGCTGTTTCTCCGGCTCAGCGGTGGTGGATGGCGATACGTTGGCGCTGATTTATACCGGGCATAAATTCCATGGTGATCCCAGCGACGAAGCCAACCTTTACCAGGTGCAGTGTCTGGCGACCAGTCGTGATGGTATTCACTTCGAGCGCCAGGGGGTCGTGGTTGATACCCCGCCGGGCATGCACCATTTCCGCGACCCGAAAGTGTGGCGAGAAGGGGATTGCTGGTACATGATCGTTGGCGCTCGTGATGGCGACACCGGACAGGTGCGGTTGTATCGTTCAGCCGATCTACGCCAGTGGCAGGATGCGGGTGTGCTCGATGAGGCGGAAAAAGAGATGGGCTACATGTGGGAATGCCCGGATTTCTTCGCTCTCAACGGCAAGCATGTTCTGATGTTCTCCCCGCAGGGACTGACAGCGAAAGGCTATCGCAACCGCAACCTGTTCCAGAGCGGCTATCTGCTCGGTGAATGGCAGCCGGGGCAGGCGTTTGTGCGTGAGGGCGAGTTTGTGGAAATGGATCACGGGCACGATTTTTATGCTCCGCAGAGCTTCCTCACTCCCGATGGTCGCCGCATTGTCATTGGCTGGCTGGATATGTGGGAATCCCCGTTGCCGGAACAGCAGGACGGCTGGGCAGGCATGCTTTCTCTGCCGCGTGAGCTTAGCCTGAGTGCGGATAATCGATTGCAGATGCGTCCGGCCAAAGAGGTTGAGAGCATGCGCGGCGCCTGGTTTCCGTGGCCAGTGACGACCCTGAAAAACCAGCAGGCCATAATGGTAGAGAACGGCGAGGCGATGGAGGTGATCCTGCACTGGGATTGCGCGAATAGCCGCGCCGAGCAATATGGTCTGAGCTTTGGCGACGGTTTGCGTGTTTATGTGGATGCGCAGATGCAGCGCCTGGTGCTGGAGCGTCATTATCCGCAGCATGGCTTGTGCGGAGTGCGCAGTATCCCGCTGAACGATGGGGCCGATCTGCAACTACGGGTATTCTTCGATAGCTCTTCCGTAGAAGTATTTGTTAATGATGGTGAGGCTTGTTTAAGTAGCCGTATATATCCGGATGCATTCTGCCGCGATTTGTCATTATTTTCTTATAGTGGGACCATGGTTTTAAAAGAAGCAGGATACTGGTCTCTGGATAAGTAATTCATTTCATAACCGCAATGCACACTACATTGCGGTTACACTTTAAAATTTAATTCCAGTATTTAGCAGATATCGTTGTGTTATTTTTGTAATGAGGATAATAAAATGAATGAAATAATATCTCCTCTCCCTCTCGCTATAACTATGAATAGAGAGCGGTTTGCCTCGGGAGCGATAAGTTTTGCTTTGCTGTCATCTCTAATTAGTTTTCCTGCATTAGCCGATGAAAGCAAAACGAGTATATATTCCAGTA
Organism: Klebsiella sp.; assembly: GCA_036498385.1. Classification (GTDB taxonomy): domain Bacteria; phylum Pseudomonadota; class Gammaproteobacteria; order Enterobacterales; family Enterobacteriaceae; genus Klebsiella. Next base: position 94,874 of record DASYFN010000022.1, on the reverse strand, counting down.
ACTATCAAAGTTATTTTAGTGATGAGAGTGAAACGAAACAAATAAAAAATGTAAAATTACAAGATAATAAAGCGGTTGTCCAGAATTCGGCTAATGAACAGGCGAATGAGAAGCTATTATTGAACAGCAATAAAGCAAATGAAGCCCCATTATTAAAAATACACGAAAAAGAATCTATTCCACAAAGAAGCGGTGTTTTACTAACTAAAACAAACGAGGTAAGTTTGTTGCGTTTAAGGCAAAATGATCCTCCCGTGCACTGGAATGGTGTAGGTCGTAATATGGAGGCTGGTGGGTTGCATGGTAACATTGGTACCCAGATAGAAATCGATGATGTACGCTGGAGTGATAATAAGAAAAATAGCGGGAAGTTTAAATTAGCTACAATTCAAGCTTTCTTAAGGCATGATGAACTACCCAACTGGTATTTTGGTTTTTGGAATGCGCGAGAAGATAGCTATAAAGGACAATTCAGTAATCAGGATTACAATGGTAGTAATACTATTAATGAGTTTTTTGTCGGCCATATTTTTGAAACCTGGCGAGGGAATATTGGTGCAGAGGTTATGGGCGGCTCTGAGACTGCAACAAAACGCTGGAAGAGTCGTTTTAAATTGTGGCAGGATTTGCGTCTTTCTGATAAATGGAGTTTGGCTGGGTATGTTTACGGTGAATATCAACCACAGGGCAATCAACCGCAAAATGGAGATCTCGAACAGTATATTTTTGAAACTGAACCCTCTATTCAATATCGTATAAATCCAGACATGGGACTCTATTTACGACCTTACTATTATTATAACCGTCAGGAGCGTGAGCTGTGGGGGGATATTATCGAAAGAGAGTGGAAGGTTACCGCTGGTCTCTGGAAGAATTGGTATCCTCTGTTGACATCATTGTATGTAGGAGTGGGTCAGGACAAAATAACCAATGCCAGTAATACCTTTGAGCTTTTTTATGATGGTCGCTATAAGTTTATTGGTGGCACTATTAGCTACCCTGTATACGGTGAAGTTCGCCTTTATGGCGAATTTAAAGCACAATTTACAAAAGAATCCGGAGCCTGGACTTCTAGTGGGCACTCCTGGAATCCTTTCACCGTTGTCGGCGTTGTTTACAACTTCTGATATTAAAGGTGCATCATGAAGAAACTGACTTCTGCAGTACTGTTCTCACTGCTGGTGCTCTCTGCGAGTAATATTCCGGCATATTCAAAAATGGCTAAAGAAACCCTCTTGAATAAATCTATTACTCATGTGGAAAATTTCTTTCCACGTATTGAGGGGTCATTTGTTGGTGACCCAATGCCGACTTATGATAACGGTGTGTTTGATATTTTTTATCTTAATGATATTCGTGGCGGTAGTGACTTAGGCGTTCATGCTATTCATTTATTGTCGAGTGCGAATTTATTCAACTATCAGAATCACTCTGAAGTGATACCTTATGTTAATAATATTAACAACCCAGAGCTTTTAATTGGTACAGGCTCGATTGTTAAAGTCGGGGATACCTGGCATGCCTGGTATACGGCTCATAATGAAAATGTTTTCCCGGTAGAATCAGTTATGCATGCGACCAGTAAAGATCGCATTAACTGGACTAAACATCCCGAGGACACGCTTCTCCCCGGAAGTAATTATCGGGGTAATGATTTTCGTGATCCTCATGTGGTATGGATTGAGGAAAAAAATGAATACTGGATGTTGATTACTACCCGCAGTAATGGGCGTGGAATTATTGCGCGCTATAGCTCAAAAGATTTAAAAAATTGGCAAGATCAAGGGATCTTCTTTGACAATGATACTATTTCCGAGAATACCAATCTGGAATGCCCAACATTAGTTCATTTTCATGGCCGTTGGTATTTAAGCTTCAGCGATCAATGGCCGCTACGCCTGACGCAATACCGTGTTGCTGATAACCCTGAAGGGCCATGGCATAAGCTGGATCATTATGCTTTTGATGGGGCTGGGTTTTATGCCGGTAAATTAGTTATGAAGAATGACCGCCTTTTTGTTTTTGGCTGGACTCCGACTAAAGCGGGTAATAATGATAATGGTAATATCGACTGGGCTGGCAATCTTGTTGCCCATGAATTGACAGCTGAGAACAATGGACAGCTTAACAGCGTGATACCACAAGAATTGCAGGCAACGATTGATCTTAACCGGGGAGATACTCGAGCTATAAATAGCATTAATCAAGTGACGACAGTAACCCAGTTTGGTCCGCTTAAATCTATTGTTTATCCAGCTTTGCCAGAACGCGGAGTACTAAGTGCATCTGTAACACTTCCCTCTGCTGGGATGGTAATGAGTTTTGGCGTAAATCAAACCAATGTAGGGGCCTCTACGCTAAACGTTGTATTTAATAAAAGTAAAGGTAAAGTCTATTTCTTTAACTCAGCACTGTCTTCTATTAACCTGGCGAATGCAGAATCCTGGGTGGATGTTCCTCTTGGTGATAAAATTGAACTTAACGTTTTAATTCAGGATTCAATGGCGGTTTTCTATATTAATAATAAAGCAGCATTCAGTACGCGAATGTACTCCATGCAAGGTAGAGCATGGAGTATAAGTTTGCCACAAAAAGACGCTTTTAACGCTGATTTGAAAATTAAAGAAATGATTTGATGGGATGTCATTATGATAAAATATTATGCCCTCGCTACACTTATTTTTGCGACACTTTCTGGTGTCACTAATGCAAGTATGAGCATCATCAAGGACACTTCTGGAAAAGTGATTGCTGTCGATCCATGGTCATATTTAGATGAGGATGTTATGTGGACCTCAACTCGCTCTTCTAATCCCTCGGGAGGTAAGGTTCACGGTCAACTTAAAACGAAATACTCCATTGAAGATAATAACTGGAAAAACAGTCATTATCATAATGGTAATGATTCCTTGACCTTAGTGCAAGGGGTAATGCGTCATGATGCATTACCAGGCTGGTACCTGGCTTTTTCCGAAGGACGTACCACCAATTATGACGGCACCTGGGACAATCAGACCTATGTCAGTCAGAATCAGTGGACGCAACTTATTGTGGGTCATGAGTATTTCTATCAACGTCTGCGCTTTGGCTGGGATGTGATGGGGGGAAGCGCTTCCTTAGATGACCGCTGGCAAGGCAGAACGAAAATATTTGCTGATTTAAGAGCAACAGATCGCTTTTCTTTCTTTAGCTATTTGTATCAGCAGATCGATCATCGGCGTAACGGTGGCTCGCAAAACGATCGCGATGTCCGTTCATTCGAGGTTGAACCAGGCGTACAATATATTATTAACAATACAACCGGAGTTTGGTTTCGTAACAAATTTTCATCATCGACTCTCGAACGTGCGCAGTGGGGAAACATTGATACAAAAGACTGGACTGCTTCTGCCGGCGTCTGGCATAACTGGGGGAAATTATCGACCACATTCAGCGGCGGTTATGGCCATTATAAAAAAGATAATGCTCTTGAAGAGGACACAGAAGTATTTCAGGATACGCGCTACCGTTTTCTTAAGTTGTCTGCAAACTATCCATTAACTTCCCGATTTACCCTCTCGGGAGAGGTTACCGGCTCATATATTAAGCAAACAGGAAATTGGGTGACAAATGGTGATGGTATTACCACCGAATATAAACTGATGCTTGACTATAACTTTTAGTATTAACCGCCTGCGTCGCATGTCGCAGGCGGAAATATCATTACACCTCCGCCAGATACAGCGCAGGCATGCCTTCTTTATCAGAAGTAAACAGCACCCAGCGATTATCCGGTGAAAATGACGGGTGCGGGTGCGTCGCCTGGCGCTCGCCCTCAATCACTTTCCAGGTAGAGTCGTGGCGGCACACGGCGGTCTGCTTATCGGCTTGAATATCAAACACCCAAATAAACGGATCATTCAGGCTAATATCGCCGGTATTATGCGGCGCGCCATCGCCGACGACCAGGGAACCATCATGATTGCTCATCAGATGAGAACAGGGAGGAATGACCATCAACTGGCGATTTTCCAGCGTTGCCGGGTTGGCACTATACAGATAGCGATGCGGATCGTTTTCCTGATGCGCGACATAGTAAAGCGCTGAGCCATCCGGTACCCAGAACTCATGAGTGAAACTCTCTCCCGGCTGATGCTGGCGAACTTTGCGCATATTGCTGCCGTCAGTGCTGATAAGCCACATTCTGGCATCGATAGCATCGCGCGGGCCTTCGTGACAGAAGGCGATGGTGTGGTCATCAAGCGGGCGGTAAATCGGGTGGCCGAGCCAGCGTTTTTCCTGCAATACCACGCGCTGTTCGCCGCTGCGCATGTCGATGTTAATCAGGCGGCACTCCGGTTCGGTGAAGTAAAAGGCGCGGAATTTGCCCCAATCGGTCAGTGGCTGCCAGTCGCTTTTTTTGATTTCTATCCCCACTAGCTGGCTGCAATCGCTATTGGCGACCCAGGTTCCATAAGCGACCCATTCATCATCCACCTGGTAAACGATCTGCTCTTCCAGCGTCGCCAGATCCACGCGGCGTAGCTGCTGGTTATTTTTCACATACCACAGCGACTGGTCGTCGTCGGAAAGAAAGCCGCCAAAAGTGTTATCGCCTGGCCCGTCGGTGAGCTGGGTTGCCTGCTGCCCGGCGATATCGAGCAAATAGTAGTTCCAGTGGCCTTCAAACGTGCCGCCGAAAATAAGTTTGCTGCCATCTTGGGTAAAGCATTTTTGATAGAAGTAGTTACGGTGGCAGATAACATGTGGTGGCGTCATCCGGATCACCTGATGACCGGTTTCGCTGTCCTGCGTATGCAGAAAGCTCAGCGGGATGATTTTGCCTTTCATTATGACTCCCTGGTAAAAAAATACCCCGCAGCCGGAGCTGCGGGGTAGGTACCGATAACAAGCAATTAGCGCATAGCGCGGCGCAGGATACGGTCAGACTGACGCTGGAAGTCCATTGCCGTTTCTTCTACGGTTTTCTGCCCGTAGTCGATGTACTGCAGAGAGGTGCCGAACTGGGCGACGATCTGCGGGTCATCAAAGTATGGCGACACGGAGAGTTTTGTCGGCAGGGACTGAGCGAGGCGCAGACCAGCCACTGCCGGATCGCTTTCTTTGATCGCGCCGCTTTCGGTCAGATATTGCACCGCCACTTTGCTCAGCGGCACACCGCGCTCAAGGCCCAGCGTCAGAACGCCTTCTTTGCTGTTCAGCAGGAAGTTGATCACTTTTGCCGCCGCTTCCGGGTTTTTAGTGGATTTACCAATGGAGAGCATCTGTGCGGGTTTAAAGAACAGACCCGCGTCGGTGGCATCCGGCAGCATCGGATAGTTGCCCAGCTCCAGCTTCGCCGGTGGCTTCAGGTTGTCGGAATATTTGTTAATGGTGGAGTTCCACATATAGGTCCCCGCCCACTCGCCCTGAATCCACGGCTTCATTTCATACATATTGCTTTTACCGAACGAAGCATAGTACTTGGTGTCCGGCATTACGTGGCTGTCGATAAGCGTTTTATACATCTGGAAGAATTCGATCCACTGCTCTTTGCTGTAGGAGAATTTCTTGTTTTTTTCATCGATAGCTGGCTGGTTGTACTTCTGAACCATATATGAATTCAGCAGCGCCAGGGTATCCTGATGCTCAAGCACCACAGGGAAATACTGTTTACCCAGTTTGCTCTCGAAGGTTTTACCCGCCGCCATCAGATCGTCCCAGGTTTTCGGGTACTCAACGCCCGCTTTTTTCCAGGTCTCGTTGTTGAAGTAGAACACACGGGCAGTCACGGAAATCGGAATACCGTTAAGCTTGCCGTTCACCGTGGTGGATTGCAGCTCTTTGGCACCAAACTGGCTCAGATCGATAATGTCCTTCATCTTGTTGAGATCGTAGAATCCTTCGCCGTTTTTCGAGAAGATCGGCAGCCAGTTCCAGTTCGTTTGCATCACGTCCGGCTCGGTGCCACCGGCGATTTGCGTGGTCAGGCGCGAAAGGTGACCGTCCCAGCCGGTATATTCCGCTTTAACGTTAATATCCGGGTTTTGTTTATGGAACTCTTCCAGCGCTTTCAGGGTTACCTGGTGACGGCCGTTGCCGCCCCACCATGACATACGCAAATCGACATCCTTCGCCATGGAAGGTAACGCGGTAAGGCCCAATGTTGCGGAGATTGCGGCGCTTAAAAGCACTTTTTTCATTTTAATACTCCAGGGTTCACAGAGAGATGTTTTGTTCAGTTTTGGCGTCAAAGATATGACACTTGTTGAGATCGAATTTGAAATGCACCGTGCGATGAAGTCCTTTCTCAATCATGGGCTTCGCTTCATCTGATGGCACGCGGGCGGTCAGTTCATAATCGGCAACTTTCAGGTAGACGAAGAATTCATGACCCATATTTTCCACTCGCACCATTTCACCAGGGCACGAGCCTTCAGCAAACGGTTCATCGGAGATGGAGACAAACTCCGGGCGCACGCCAAAGAACACCTGTTGGTTCTTATGGGTGTCGACCTTGCTTTGCAGTTTGTCGTTCAGCGGTAGCAGGCCATCGCCAACGGTCAGGTGCAGGCGACCCGCTTGCTCAACCAACTGGCTGGGACGAATATTCATCTCCGGCGCGCCGATAAAACCGGCTACAAACATGTTTTTCGGTTTGTGGTAAAGGTTGTCCGGGGTATCAACTTGCATGATATGGCCCAGCTTCATCACGCAGATGCGGTCGCCCATGGTCATCGCTTCGGTCTGATCGTGGGTGACGTAAACGGTGGTCGCCGGTTTACCGGATTTCTTCAGTTGCTTGTGCAGGTCGGAAATACGGATACGCATTGAGGCACGCAGCTTGGCATCAAGGTTAGAGAGCGGTTCATCGAACAGGAACACATCCGGTTTCTTCACAATCGCGCGGCCAACCGCCACGCGCTGCGCCTGACCGCCGGAGAGCTGGCGCGGCAGACGGTCCAGCAGCTCTTCCAGCTCAAGGATTTTCGCCGCTTCGTTAACCTGGGCTTCAATCTGATCTTTCGGCAGCTTGCTCAGCTTCAGACCGAAGGCGAGGTTTTCGCGCACCGTCATATGCGGATAGAGCGCGTAGTTCTGGAATACCATCGCGATGCCGCGCGCTTTTGGCGCGAGGTTATTAACGATTTTCTCCCCGATCCGCACTTCACCGCCGCTGATGGTTTCCAGACCGGCCAGCATGCGCAGGGTGGTGGATTTGGCGCAGCCAGATGGTCCGACGATGACCATAAACTCGCCATCAGCGATTTTCAGATCGATACCATGTACCGCTTTGAAGCCGTTGGAGTAGACCTTTTCCAGTTTGTTGAAAATAACTTCAGCCATGATATTTCCCTCTTAACCTTTAATTCCGCTGCTGGTAACGCCCTGTACGAAGTAGCGTTGTGCCAGGAAGAACACGATGATGGACGGCAGAATGGAGATACTCGCCATTGCCAGAATTTCGTTCCACGGAGCGCCTTCCGTGACGTCGATGGACATTTTCAGCGCCAGCGCGATGGGGTATTTATCCACGCTATAGACGTAAATCAGCGGACCGATAAAGTCGTTCATGGACCACATGAACTGGAACAGCGCCACCGAGATAATCGCGGGTTTCAGAATCGGCACCACGACATACCACAGCACCTGAATCGAGTTACAGCCATCAATCTGCGCTGCTTCTTCCATATCGCGCGGAACGCCGCGCAGGAACTGAATCAGCATAAAGACGAAGAACCCCTGGGTGGCGAAGGCCAGCGGCAGGTACAGCGGCAGATAGCTGTTCAGCATGCCCATTTCACGGAACATCAGGTACTGCGGGATCAGCAGCACGGTGCTCGGAAGGAGCATGGTGGTGATAAGGGTGGCGAACCAGAATTTCTTCCACGGGATCTCGAAGCGGGCAAAGCCGTAGGCCACGATGGTGGAGGAGATAATGGTCAACACGACTTTCGGGATCACATACTTGAAGGTGTTCAGCATGTAGTGACCGAAGTTGTACTCGGTGCCGGTTTTCCAGCCGTTGATAAAACCATCCCAGGTCGCGTGGGCAGGCCACAGGCTCAGGGTGGTGAAGATCTCGTGGTTCGGTTTGAACGACGCCGAGAACATCCATACCAGCGGGTAGAGCATCAGCAGGCCGACGAACAGCAGGATCACATAGCGAATCGAGCGGCTTATTTTTTCACGACGCAGCGTTCGCGCGACTTCACGTTCGGCGATGTCCCTTGCTTCAGAGATTTGTTGGATATCAGCCATTTTTGCCTCCCTTATCGGCGGAGTAGAACACCCAATATTTCGAAGACTTAAACGCAATGGCGGCAAAGACCGCGACGACCAGGAACAGCACCCACGCCAGCGCCGCGCCGTAACCCATATCGAAGTACTTAAATGCGGTGTCGTAGATATAGAGCGAGAACAGATAGGTGGAGTAGGTTGGGCCGCCGCCGGTAATGACGTACGGGCCGGTAAACTCCTGGAATGCCTGTGTGGTTTGCATGATGAAGTTGAAGAAAATCACCGGTGTGATCAGTGGTACCGTGACCTTCATAAACATCTGCCATTTTGAAGCGCCATCGATCATCGCCGCTTCATATTGTGATTGCGGAACGTTCTGCAACGCTGCCAGGAAGATAACCATCGCTGAACCGAACTGCCAGACGCGCAGCAGGGTGACGGACATCAGCGCCAGCGAAGGCTCCCCGAGCCAGTTGATCGGATCAAAACCGAGCACGCCGATAAAGCTGTTCAGCAGGCCGTCGATAGCAAACAGCGCGCGCCACAGAACGGCAATCGCCACGGAGCTACCGAGAATGGACGGGATATAGTAGGCGGTACGGAAAAAACCGATGCCGCGCAGTTTAAAGTTGAGGACAAAAGCGATCCCCAGGGCGAAAGCCAGTTTTAACGGGATGGTTAAAAAGACATACGCGAACGTCACGCCCATGGATTTCCAGAAGAGGCCATCTTCGGTCAGCATGTAGCGATAGTTTTCGATGCCGTTAAACACCGGTGGGCTCATCAAATCGTACTCAGTGAAACTGAGGAAGAAAGATGAAACAAAGGGAAAGGCGGTAAAGACTATCAACCCTATGATATAGGGCGATATCCATGCCAATCCCAGCATTTTGTTTTCATTCATACATACCTACCTGGCTTACGAGTTTGTAATACGGATTCGGGGTTACTCTCTTTCCCGCGGCCCGTGCCGCCGGAAAGTTAATGTGTTCCTGGTATGTCAGCCTTGCATCCTTTCTTGTTAAAATTTTGTTTATTCAGATCTTTTCGCTTTTATCATCCATGGAGAGCATCTGTTTTTTGGTTTTGTCTTATCTGGTACTCTAGTTTTTATAAAACGTCGTTTTAATTTTATTTTATGGCTATTTGTTACGTAGTCATTCGATTGATCTCGGAAATGTGATCAAAGTCGAAACGATGTTTCAAAAAGGTGCTGGTGCGCGCATTTTGCAGGGATGAGAGGTCAGCGTTACGGATGAGCGTTAAGCGGAGAGAGGCGAATCAGGCGGGATTGATTGCGCTGCTAATCATACCTTATGACGGCGTAGACCCCCGTCTGTGGGCGGCCTGTTGCTCAAGTTGTGAAGACAGCGAAGATGACCACGGCGGTAACCATACAGTGCGCAGATTTTTTCCCACTGAACATAACGTTCATGCTTAGTAGAAGACGGGTCCGGAAGGGACTCACCATGAAAATAATGGCTCAGGATAAAGTTGCCGTCATCCTGACTCCGCACTGAATATATCCGTCAGAGGAGCGTTTTGTGGACAGTGAAAATTTAAATGTGTGCTTCAGAGAAAATCACGGCTGATGTTGTCTCATATCACTGGTACGATATCAATCTCTTTGATAGTCCCTTATACGCACACATTTATGATAGAAATACGCATTGGCTATGCACGATGTTCAACTGACAGCCAGGATCTGGCTGCTCAGCAGGAAGCCCTCATCAGCCTGGGCGTCTCCCCGGATCGGATTTATACCGATAAGGGGTTGACCGGTTCAAATCGCCAGCGACCCGGTCTGGATCAGGCTCTGGCGGCTGTTCGCCAGGGAGACACGCTGGTCGTACCGAAACTGGCCAGGCTGGCCCGTTCAGTTCCGGATGCAAGAGAAATTGCCGATGCACTACGAGCCCGTGGCGTAAAGCTGGCTCTGGGCAACAGCCTCTACGATCCAGCGGACCCGATGGGTAAGATGTTCTTTAGCGTGCTGGCGACCTTCGCAGAGTTTGAATGCGATCTGATACGTATTCGCACGTGCGAAGGGATGGCCATTGCCCGTGCGAAAGGAAAACTGCGGGGGAAACAGCCGAAGCTGTCAGATAAGCAGCAGAAAGAGCTCTGCCGGATGCGTGAAAGTGGCGAGTACTCCATCAGTGATCTGGCTGAATTATTCTCCGTCTCCCGCCCTACGGTCTACCGGACGCTTTCTCGTGGACAAAAATGAAGAACTGGATTTGATGAAAATCAGCAAGGAGCGATTATGTACGGCAACAATGAAATCATCAGTTATTTACAGGCTAAGAAAATTCTTGCGTTAAAACTCGACCACGCATTAACGGGGGTAGGAAAAACCGTATCAAATCAGATTGAAACGATCGGCGCAGGTGCAACGCGTGCGCTGTATTATACTTCCTGCTTTACTGATGAATATCAGGACGTATGCCAAAAACAAAAAACTGAAGACATTCGATTTAAAAACAGTGTCATTTATCTTCTTCGACATGGCAATGTTGCGTATGACATGCTGAAAATATATTTCGAAGAAATATTTAAATACAAAACATCCGATCAACTAGAGCACATCAAACAAAAGCTAATGGCTGTCAATATACATATCGCCGCCAGTTCGCTGACAAACACAGGATTTGCTTTAGCAACAGCATCATTTGTCGCTGCAGGCATGAATTTAAGTCTTGAACTCAGTGCGCTGGCAGGGCGAAGGGCGGGACAGGTTGTTGGGGGTATTGGCTTATATGGCGTTGTGCAGAAAGCGGCAGATAGCGCGCGTCGTCTTCATATTACTTATCCAGCGTACTACTCGGCGCTATATGCACAAGAGCTGGAAATGATGTACTTCCTGATAGAGCCATTGTTTGAACGAGCTGGGGCGTTTAAAGCACAATGGGTATCGGATGGTGAGATTGCTGACATCATTACCAGGATGATTCGATAATTATGATGAATTTTATTAAAAGGTTTTTCAGGCGGATATTCAGGTCATTGATTTCGATGTACGGCCCTGCCTTATTGACATTTTTATTTGCAGTTGTCCTTTTTCGATTTTTCCCTGACGGTCCAATATGGCCTGTCCCCTTATTTTTTGTGTTTGTGATGGTTATTTTATCTATATATGAAATTCTAAAATTCAAACGTTAGCATTATCGTAAATTTATGTATAAGGAAATAGTATGTCCACACCCGCACACTTATGGCTTGAAGATGAAAATGGTTCTCCGATTGTAGGCAACTGCATGATGCCACTGCGCCTGGGTTCTATCGAGTTAAAATCATTCTCTCACGGTGTCACTATCCCGGTAGATTCAAGCTGGGGAAAACTGACAGGTACGCGTGTTCACCGCCCTATCACGATAGTGAAAGAATTTGACCAAACGACACCTGTTCTGTATCGCGCCGTATGTGAAGGCCGTACACTGAAAAAAGCAACAATCAAGATGTACCGAATACTGGAATCGGGCATTGAGTCAGAATATTTCAATATCCATCCTGGAAAACGTCAAAATCACGACGGTTTCCCCATACCTTGCCCCTAATGGCATGAGTAGCACACATCTTGAAACGCTCGAGTTGCGTTATGAGGCGATTACCTGGAAGTATACGGAAGGAAATATTTTCTATCGTGATTCATGGAACGATCGGTGTTGTGCCTGACAACTAAGGGCGCCAGAGGGGACAAACGCTTCCTTATGAATGCCTTTAAACGGGTAATGGACAGTGCTTCAGAAGTTCAGATGGACTACATTTGCCTGCAATACCCTGGATATTTTCGTTTTGCAAAATGGATGGAAAGGCTGGCACAAGGCATTGCTGATGGAGTCATTGAAGTGCCGAAAGATCACTACAACCTCGAGCCGGAAATTTCGGCGGTTCCGGCCTGGAACCCCATAACCATTATTTGTAGCGGAAAAGTACAGAAAGTAGTGGGCATGCGCGACATGCCCTGGAGATGAAAGATTACTTTTGCAGAAAATCCTGACGCACAGGGGTAAAGGTATCAAGAAGCGTTCCCGACTTCAGGCAAACGCAGCCGTGCATAATTTCCGGCTTCTTGTAGAGCGTATCGCCGGCGCTGACCACATGCTTTTCATCACCGATGGTGAACTCAAACTCGCCTGAGAGCACATAGGTGAGTTGCTCATGAGGGTGGTTATGCATCGGCCCGATGGCGCCTTGTTCGAAGTTCACCTCAACCGCCATCATTTTGCCATCGTGCGCAAGAATGCGGCGCGTGACGCCATTGCCCAGATCTTCAAGGGTGGTCTCTTTATGAAAAATAAACATTCGATGGTCCCGTTATTAAATGAAACAATGTTTCATTTATATCCCATAATCCGGGAAAAGGAAACGATCGTCAGGAGAAGTGGAAAGTCGATCACAACTTTGTTTTACTGAAGAGCTCACACAAGGAGGGATGATGAAAACGATTGGTCTGTTAGGCGGCATGAGCTGGGAATCAACAATTCCTTACTACCGGCTCATTAACGAAGGGATTAAAACGCGACTGGGCGGGCTGCACTCCGCCAGCCTGCTGCTACATAGCGTGGATTTTCACGAAATTGAAGCTTGCCAGTCTTCAGGAGCATGGGATCGGGCGGGTGAAATCCTCTCTCAGGCGGCGGTCGGCCTGCAGCAGGCGGGTGCCGAGGGGATTGTCCTCTGTACCAACACCATGCATAAAGTCGCGCAGGCGATTGAAACGCGCTGCGATGTGCCGTTTCTGCATATTGCCGACGCCACCGGACGGGCGATTGCTGCCAAAGGCCAGAGCCGCGTGGCCCTGCTGGGGACGCGCTATACCATGGAGCAGGATTTTTATCGCGGCCGCCTGCAGCAGCAGTTCGCTATCGATACGCTGATTCCTGAAGCTGACGATCGCGAGCGTATCAACCAGATCATATTCAACGAACTGTGTCTAGGGAACTTCAGCACCGGTTCGCGCGACTACTATCTTCAGGTCATTGATGCTCTGGCGGAGCAGGGGGCGGAAGGGGTGATTTTCGGCTGTACTGAAATCGGCCTGCTGGTGCCGGAAGAAAGCAGCCCGCTGCCGGTGTTCGATACGGCAGCGATTCATGCGGCGGACGCGGTTGAGTTTATGCTTGCGTAAGCACCGCTTCGAGCGGTGTCAGGATGCGCGGCATGCTGTTTTGCAGATGCAGAGCGAAAGCATCGACCAGAGCAGAACTGGGGCGGTGAAGCGGGCGAACCAGGCTGACGGTAAAAGGCACCTCAACGCTAAAACGTCGGACCACCACGCCGTTCCGGGCATAATCAAGGGCGGTGAGCGGGTTAACGATTGAAATACCGACTCCGGCCCGCACCATAGCGCAGATTGAGGCGGCGCTGTGCGTCTCCACCACTATCCGCCGTTTGACCTGATGTTCGACAAACAGGGCATCGAGAAGCTGGCGATAGCTATCGGTGCGCGACAGGCTAATGTAGTTTTCGCCGTGAAAATCCGCAGGCGTTAGCGCCTGCTTAACGGCTAACGGATGGTCCTGCGGTAGCACACACACTTCATTCAGGGTCAGCACTGGCGTACGCTCGGTTCCGGCAGGGGTATGCAGCGTTTCCGTCAATCCCAGATCGTGGCGCTGTGCCGAAAGCCACTCCTCCAGCAGCGGTGATTCCTGAGGAACAATTTGCAGGCTGACGTCCGGGTAGCGAGCTAAAAACGGCTCCAGCAGCAGCGGCAACAAAGACTGGGAAAAGACCGGCAGACAGGCTACCGACAGCTCGCCCTGACGGAACTCGCGCAGGCTTTCCGCCGCGCTGACGATTCTGTCCAGACCGTACCAGGAGCGCTGGACCTCTTCAAACAGGCGTAATCCCTGGACCGTAGGCTGTAGTCGCCCGCGAGTTCGGGAGAACAGTTTTAATCCCAGCACCTTTTCAAAACGTGCCAGCTCGCGGCTAACGGTGGGCTGCGAGGTATGCAGCATTTGCGCGGCTTCGGTCAGATTGCCGGTAGTCATGACGGCATGGAAGATTTCAATATGGCGCAGGTTGACGGCGGGCATGGGTATTCCTTAAGTCACGCAAGATATATCATTTTTGCATAGACTGGCAATAAAACGATATTTTTTATTCCATGCGCGCTGTGGCGTAATCGTAAAAAAACACAGATAACGCACACACAGCACCGGAGTTTTTTATGCCACTCTCGATTTACGCTACCGATACAGACCTGAGCGCAGAGAATCTGCTGCGCTTACCCGCTGAGTTCGGCTGCCCGGTTTGGGTTTACGATGCGCAGATTATCCGCCGCCAGATTGCTCAATTGAGCAAGTTTGATGTGGTGCGTTTTGCGCAGAAGGCCTGCTCCAATATCCACATTCTACGCCTGATGCGCGAGCAGGGCGTAAAGGTGGATTCAGTGTCGCTGGGCGAGATCGAGCGCGCGCTGGCGGCCGGGTACGATCCGCATCAACATCCGCAAGATATCGTATTTACCGCTGACCTGGTCGACGACGCGACGCTGGCGCGGGTTAAAGAACTGCAGATCCCAGTCAACGCCGGGTCTATCGATATGCTAAGCCAACTGGGAGAAGTCTCTCCGGGCCATCGCGTCTGGCTGCGCGTTAACCCGGGGTTCGGCCACGGCCATAGCCAAAAAACCAATACTGGCGGCGAGAACAGCAAGCACGGGATCTGGCACAGCCATTTAACGGCAGCGCTGGAAGTGATGCGTCGCTACCAGTTACAGCTGGTGGGTATTCATATGCATATCGGTTCTGGAGTCGACTATGGTCATCTGGAACAGGTCTGCGGCGCAATGGTGCGTCAGGTTATTGAATTTGGTCAGGATCTTCAGGCGATCTCTGCCGGCGGCGGTCTGTCGATTCCTTATCACCAGGGCGAAGAGGCGATCGATACCGATCACTATTTCGGCCTGTGGAACGCGGCGCGTGAACAGATCGCTAAACATCTGGGCCATCCGGTCGCGCTTGAGATCGAGCCGGGTCGTTTCCTGGTGGCGGAATCCGGGGTGCTGGTTTCTCAGGTCCGTAGCGTGAAAGAGATGGGCAGCCGCCACTTCGTGCTGATTGACGCTGGTTTTAATGATTTAATGCGTCCGGCGATGTACGGCAGTTATCACCATATTACTGCTCTGGCCGCGGACGGCCGCGACCTGAGCGTGGCTGCGGAGATTGAAACCGTTGTTGCCGGGCCGCTGTGCGAATCGGGTGATGTCTTTACCCAGCAGGAAGGGGGAAAAGTGGAAACTCGCCTGCTGCCGGCGGTGGTGCCGGGTGATTATCTGGTGCTACACGATACCGGCGCTTACGGTGCATCAATGTCTTCTAACTACAACAGCCGTCCGTTGCTGCCGGAAGTGCTGTTTGATAACGGCAAAGCGCGGCTGATCCGTCGTCGCCAGACGATTGAAGAGTTGTTGTCGCTCGAACAGTTGTAAGGTGGTGCCCGATGGCGCTTCGCTTATCGGGCCCGCTAATTATTTGTAATACGGCCCGGTGGTGACCGACTCGCGCAGCACCAGGGTGCCGGTAAATGGCGGTATGGTTTCAATCGGCTGGTTGTTGGCCAGCTTGATCGCCTGATCGATAGCGGTCGTAATCATATTATCTATCGGCAGATAGACCGTAGATAGCCCCGGCTCCAGCCATTTGGCGCTCGGCGCATCATCAAAGCCAAACAGTGAAACATCTTGCGGGATCCGCAACCCTGCCTGCTGTAGCGCTTTTGAAGCGCCCAGCGCCATATCATCGTTACAGGAAAACAGCGCGCTAAATGGCGTCTTCTTTTCCAGTAGTTCGCAACACAGCTCATAGCCGCGGCTCATGGTGGAGTCACCATATTTAACCTTTGCCGGATCCCATTTGATACCGTACTTTTTCAGCGCGTTACGATAGCCTTCCAGACGAGCTTTACCCGTCGGCGTGTGCATCGGCACGGTAAGACAGGCGATATCGTGATGGCCCTGGATAATCAGGTACTCAACCGCCTGAAACGCCGCATCCTGCTGTTCGAAAAACACGCAGCGCTCCCGCGCCTGGCTAACGTCGCGATTAATGACTACCAGCGGCATGTCGATAGACTCGATCAGCGCCATAATTCTCTTTTCGCTCATATGGCGGGTGTAGAGCACGATGGCATCGCACTGGCGGTCGGCCAGCATCTGCACCGCCTCTTCTTCACGCTCCGGCGCATCGTGGCCGTCGGTGACGATCAGCTGTTTGCCCCAGGCTTCCGTCTGGCGGGAGGCCTGTTGCAGCAAACGGCCAAAATAGAAGCCGTCAAAGGTGGAAACCACCAGACCGATGCTGTTGCTTGTGCGGTTTGCCAGCGAGCGGGCGAGAAAGTTAGGTCGATAGCCCAGCTCTTCCATCGCCTTAAAGACCTGTTGGCGGGTGCTTTCTTTCACCTGACCTGTGCCGTTCAACACGCGGGAAACCGTCGCTTTAGAGACGCCTGCGCGAATTGAGACATCCAGCATTGTAGCCATTCATCCGATTCCTGATATCACGTGGGAATCCGCAGTTTATCACAGACATTCAGGGAGATATGGCTTCATGACGCTACAAAAAAACCATCGCGATCACGCTTTTACAGGAATTGATCATCTAAAAAAGGAAACGATAGATTCGGTATGCCAATTTCACGCATTTTGGAATGCCAATGACCGGGGTGCGAGCTTAATCACAGAACTTTTTCTCACCAGTGATTATTTTTTTGGTATGCCAATAGGTGTTTAGCTGTACACCTGGTGCGCTAAAAGCCCTTAAATCTGAGGTATCCTCTATGGCATTGCAGGACAAACTGATCGACTCACTGGGGGGTTTCGCTACGAAATTCAACAGCTACCGCTACATCATGGCGATAAAATCCGCCTTTATAACCCTGATGCCGGTGATCATCGTTGGCGCCTTTTCGGTGCTGATCTCCAATATGGTGCTGGATCCTAAAAACGGACTCGCCAGCTTTCAGGCACTCTCTTTTCTGGCGGTACTGAAACCGATTACCAGCGCCATCAATTACGCGACCCTTAACTTTCTCAATATCGGCGCGGTCTTTCTTATCGGTATTGAGCTGGGGCGGATTAACGGCATCAAAAGCCTGTTCCCCGGTCTGCTGGCAGTGATCTGCTTTATCTGCGTCACGCCGACGACCGTCGAGATGATGGTCGACGGGCAAATGCATGAAGTGAAAGATGTACTGCTGCGTCAGTTCTCCGACACCCGCAGTCTGTTCCTCGGCATGTTTACCGCCATTCTGTCGGTGGAGATCTACTGCTGGCTGGAGGGACGCAAGGGACTAAAGATTAAGATGCCGGATACCGTGCCGCCCAACGTATCGTCATCGTTTTCCGCGCTGATCCCGGCAATTATCACCACCACGATAATTGCCACCTTTGGCTTTATTTTTCATCAGGCCACCGGCATGTACCTCTATGACGCGGTCTATCAGGTGGTGCAGCAGCCGCTGGAGCGGGTGGTGCAAAGCCTGCCGGGGATCCTGCTGCTGATGTTTGTTGCGCAGCTGTTCTGGGTTATCGGCATCCACGGCAACCAGATGATCAAACCGATCCGCGAACCGTTGCTGCTCGGGGCGATCGCCGTCAATATGAGCGCTTTTGAGCAGGGCAAAGAGGTGCCGAATATCATCACCATGCCGTTCTGGGATGTCTACATGAGCATCGGCGGATCGGGGCTGACGATTGGTCTGCTGATAGCGGTGATGATTGCCACTAAACGTAAAGAGATGAAAGAGATCGCCAGGCTGTCGATTGGTCCGGGGCTATTCAATATTAACGAACCAGTCATTTTCGGGATGCCGATCATGCTCAACCCGATCCTCGCGATCCCCTTTATTATCACTCCACTGGTGACTGGCAGCATCGGCTACTTCGCGACCGCCGCCGGTTTTGCCGGTAAAGCGGTGGTGATGGTGCCATGGACCACACCGCCGCTGATCAACGCCTGGCTCTCCACAGCGGGTTCGATGGGGGCGGTAGTGACACAGCTGATCTGCATTGTGGCTGCGGTGCTTATCTATCTGCCATTCGTCAAAATAGCCTCCCGCCGCGCGGAAAACGCCCAGCGTCAGGCAGAAAACGCACAAGCCAGCCAAAACGTATGAGGACACGATGAGTACAGTAAGGATGGCGATCCCCCCTGACTTTATCCTCGGTGCCGCCGCTTCGGCGTGGCAAACCGAGGGCTGGAGCGGTAAGAAAGAGGGACAGGATTCCTGGCCGGATCTCTGGTACAAGAATGACCGTCACGTCTGGCATAACGGCTATGGCCCGGCGGTGGCGACGGATTTTATCAACCGCTTTCGCGAAGACGTGCAGTTGATGAAGCTGGCAGGGCTGACCCATTATCGGACGTCCATTAACTGGTCGCGCTTTCTGACCGACTATGAAAACGTCACAATGGATGAAGGGTATGCGGCGTATTACGATCTGTTCTTTGATGAACTGCTGGCCAACGGCATTGAGCCGATGATCTGCCTTGAGCACTATGAACTCCCTGGCTATCTGCTGGAGCAGTACGGCGGCTGGGCATCTAAAAAAGTTGTTGAGCTGTTTGTGCAGTACGCGGAGAAAGTTTTCGCCCGCTATCACCACAAGGTCACGCGCTGGTTTACCTTCAATGAACCGATCGTCGTGCAGACCCGCGTTTACCTGGACGCGCTGCGCTGGCCTTACGAACAGAACACCGGCACCTGGATGCAGTGGAATCACCACAAGGTGTTGACCACGGCAAAAGTGCTCCAGCTATTTCGCGAGAAAGGCTATCGCGGCACGGTAGGCTGTATTCTTAACCCGGAGGTCACTTACCCGCGTTCAAGAGCGCCTCACGATGTGCGCGCCGCCGAGCTCTACGATCTGTTTTATAACCGGGTTTTCCTCGACCCGCTGGTCCACGGCGAATATCCACCGGCGCTTTTCTCGCTGCTCGAACAGCACGATGTCTCCTGGGATTATGACGCGGAAGAGCTGGCAATTATCCGCGAAAACACCGTTGATGAGCTGGGGATTAACCTTTACTACCCGCATCGCGTTAAAGCACCATCGCGCGCCTGGAATCCGCAGACGCCGTTCCATCCGGCTTACTACTATGAGCCCTTTGAACTACCGGGGCGGCGGATGAATCACTCCCGCGGATGGGAAATTTATCCGCAAATCGTTTTTGATATGGCGATGCGCATCAAACAGGACTATCGCAATATTCCATGGTTCGTGGCGGAAAGCGGCATGGGCGTGGAAAACGAAGGGCAGTTTCGCAATAGCGAAGGTACCATCGTCGACGACTACCGGGTCCGCTTTATCAGCGAGCATCTTTGGCAAACACTGCGCGCGCGCGAAGCGGGGGCTAACTGCCACGGTTACATGTTATGGGCATTTACCGATAACGTTTCGCCAATGAACGCCTTTAAAAATCGCTACGGGCTGATTGAAATCGATCTGCAAAATGATCGTGCGCGGCGGCCCAAGGCTTCCGCCAGTTGGTTCCGTAAGCTAGGCGAGAGCCGCGAATTGACACTGGATATTGACGATGAGTGGCGTTAGCCGGGCTGAAATTTTGCTAAGATAGCGGCCGATATTGACTCGCAGGCTTATAACGCACAGGTGATATTGTGGAGAAAGCTATCATTCCGCCGGAAAAGAAACCCTACCAGGAAATTGGTGATGATTTACGCGCACAGATTGCGCAAGGGCGTTATCCCATCGGGTCGCGTCTGCCGCCGGAACGCAATATCGCCGAGACCTACGGCGTGAGCCGGACCATCGTCCGCGAAGCGCTGCTGATGCTGGAGCTGCAGGGGACGGTCGATATTCGCCAGGGCTCCGGGGTGTACGTCATGCGCATCCCGCACGAGGACGATAGCGAGGAAGAACAGATGCTGAGCAGCGATGTCGGGCCATTTGAAATCCTGCAGGCCCGCCAGTTGCTGGAGAGCAATATCGCCGCCTTTGCCGCCAAAATGGCGACTCGCGCCGATATCGATAACCTGAAGCGCATTATCGAGCAGGAGCAGCGGGCTATTGCCGCCAACGATACCAGCCAGGATAACGCCCGGCTGTTTCACCTGGTGCTGGCTGGCGCGACGCAAAATCAGATGCTGCTGGCGACGGTTGAACGCATCTGGTTGCAGATGGACAGCAGCCCGCTGTGGCAGCAGTTCAACGTGCATATCGCCAGCCGGGCGTACCGGCTGAAGTGGCTCGGCGACCGGCAAACGCTTCTCGCCGCCCTGCGCCGACGCGATGTGATGGGGGCCTGGCAGGCAATGTGGCAGCATCTCGAAAACGTCAAGAACAGTTTGCTGGAACTCTCCGATGAAGACGCGCCGGACTTTGACGGCTATCTCTTTGAATCAGTACCCATTTTTCAGGGAAAACTGGTGTGATTATTCAGCCTCTCTATGCCGCGCCGCAGCACGCTTCAAGCGTGGTGGAATGGTTATGGCACGCTTTTGGCGGTGAAACGCTGCCGCGGGCGTTCTTCGCCAGCATTGTTGAACATAGTCAGACGCCAGAAGCGCTGCCGATTACTTTTATTGCGGTTGAGGGCGAGACGCTGCTGGGAACCGTCGGCCTGTGGCGCTGCGATTTAATCAGCCGGCAGGATCTCTCTCCGTGGATGGCAGCGCTATATGTTGCCCCTGAAGCGCGCGGGCAGGGGCTGGCGGGGAAATTACAGCAGCACGTTATCAAATATGCCCGGACACAGGGTTATCCGGAGCTGTTTCTCTACTCTGCCTGCCGCGATTTTTATGACCGTTTTGGCTGGCAGTATATCGGCGAAGGCCTGGATTACCCGGCCACCGCCGTCAGTTTATACCGCTACGATTTATCGCTATCGAGGGGGGCAATCACCGAGTGACGGCGGACCAGCGTGGGGCTGAAAAGGTGGGTAATCTCCGGCGGCGGGCGATGTTCCGCCAACGCTAACGCCAGTTCCGCGGCTTGCGTCGCCATGGTGACAATGGGATAGCGTACGGTAGTCAGACGCGGGCGCACGTAGCGCGAAATTAGCACGTCATCAAAGCCAATCAGCGAGATCTCGCGCGGCACATCAATCCCGTTATCGTTTAACACTCCCATTGCACCGGCGGCCATCGAGTCGTTATAGCAGGCGACGGCGCTAAAGTTCCTGCCGCGCCCCAGCAGCTCGGTTATAGCCTGTTCGCCGCCGCTCTCATCGGGTTCGGCAAAGGTCACCAGACGATCGTTGCACGGCAGATCGCTCTCTTTTAACGCTGCGTAGTAGCCCTGCAAACGGTCTTCGGCATCGGAAATAGCGTGGTTCGAGCAGAGATAGCCGATGCGGGTATGTCCCTGCTGAATCAGGTGGCGAGTAGCCAGCCATGCGCCGTAGCGGTCATCCAGCGCCACGCAACGCTGCTCGAAGCCGGGCAGGATGCGGTTAATCAGCACCATGCCGGGGATTTGCTTCATCAGCGAGGCCAGTTCGTCATCTGGGATGATTTTGGTATGGACCACCAGCGCAGCGCAGCGGTGGCGAATCAGTTGTTCAATCGCCTGACGCTCTTTATGGAGGTTGTGATAGCCGTTACCGATCAGCAAAAAATTGCCGGTATTGTAGGCGACCTGCTCGACGGCTTTGACCATCGCGCCAAAGAAGGGATCGGAGACATCGCCCACCACCAGACCGACGGTTTCCGTTGACTGCTGCGCCAGTGCGCGGGCGTTAGCGTTGGGATGATAATTTAGCACTTCCATCGCCGCGCCTACCGACTGGCGTGAAGCTTCGCTGGCTTTCGGTGAATTGTTAATAACGCGCGAGACGGTAGCGACGGACACTCCTGCGAGTCGGGCTACATCCTTAATGGTCGCCATACCAGGCCTTTTATAGGGTAAGCGTTTACATACCCGTTATGTTACGGGAAAGCACGGCAGATTCAAGGTTTGGTAGTTTTAGGTTCATGCAATTGTGACGCAGATTAGCGTTATTGGTGAAATAGTTACCCACAGGTCGCCGGAGAATGATACCGGAAAACGACAATTCACACCTTTGCTTACACTTTGCGATTAGCTGTTGCGAATGTTCGCTGGTTTACCCATTCATAGCGTTGATATTCTGGCTGTCCCAGAGGTATTGATTGGTGAGTTTTTTAAGTACGCTTTTCGTACTGATTATCTTGCACCGACCTGCGCAGATGCGCAGGTTTTTTTTATCCTGAATTCTACTCCCCGTACTGCATTTCCCGCGTCTTCTCGTGTAACCTGCTGTGACTGATTAACCGGTCAAACGGAGTTGTTATGCTTTTGGGATTTTTTAGACTGCTATTCAAAGGATTGTATCGGGTAAGGCTTACCGGCGACACCCAGGCGCTGTACCAGCAAAAGGTACTGATCACCCCAAACCATGTCTCTTTTATTGACGGCGTTCTGCTGGCGCTTTTCCTGCCAGTGCGCCCGGTTTTTGCGATCTATTCCTCGATTAGCGAACGCTGGTTTATGCGCGCGCTAAAGCCGATTATTGATTTTGTGCCGCTGGACCCGACCAAACCGATGTCGATTAAGCATCTGGTACGCCTCATTGAGCAGGGGCGTCCGGTGGTAATTTTCCCGGAAGGGCGAATCTCGGTGACCGGCTCGCTGATGAAAATTTATGATGGTGCCGCCTTTGTGGCGGCGAAGTCGCAGGCGACCATTGTACCGCTGAGAATCGAAGGCGCCGAATTAACCCCCTTTAGCCGCCTGAAGGGGCTGGTCAAGCGCCGCCTGTTCCCGCGCATTCAACTGCACCTGCTGCCGCCGACGCATCTGCCGATGCCCGATGCGCCGCGCGCGCGCGACCGGCGTAAAATTGCCGGTGAAATGCTGCATCAAATCATGATGGAAGCTCGTATGGCGGTGCGTCCGCGCGAAACGCTGTATCAATCTCTGCTGGCGGCACAGGACCGTTTCGGCGCGCGTAAAAACTGCGTGGAAGATATCAATTTTCAGCCGGATACCTACCGTAAACTGCTGACCAAAACCCTGTTCGTGGCGCGTATTCTGGAAAAATACAGCACTCAGGGCGAAAAAATCGGCCTGATGTTGCCGAACGCCGGAATTAGCGCTGCGGTGATTTTCGGCGCTATCGCCCGCGGGCGGATCCCGGCGATGATGAACTATACCGCCGGGGTCAAAGGCCTGAGCAGCGCCATTACCGCCGCAGAAATCAAAACCATATTTACCTCACGCACCTTCCTTGATAAAGGCAAACTCTGGCACCTGCCGGAGCAGTTGACCCAGGTGCGCTGGGTGTTTCTCGAAGATTTAAAAGGCGACGTCACTGCTGTCGATAAGCTGTGGATTTTTGCTCATCTGATGATGCCGAAGCTGGCGCAGGTTAAACAGCAGCAGGAAGATGCGGCGATGATCCTGTTTACCTCCGGCTCGGAAGGCAACCCGAAAGGGGTGGTGCATAGCCATAAAAGCCTGCTGGCTAACGTCGAGCAGATTAAAACCATTGCTGATTTTACCGCTAACGACCGCTTTATGTCGGCGCTGCCGCTGTTTCACTCCTTCGGTCTGACGGTCGGCCTTCTGACCCCGCTGTTTACCGGCGCGGAAGTGTTCCTCTATCCCAGCCCGCTGCACTATCGCGTGGTGCCGGAGCTGGTATACGACCGTAACTGTACTGTGCTTTTCGGCACTTCCACCTTCCTTGGCAACTACGCCCGCTTTGCGAATCCGTACGATTTTTATCGCCTGCGTTACGTTGTTGCCGGAGCGGAGAAGCTGCAGGAGAGCACGAAGCAGATCTGGCAGGACAAGTTTGGCCTGCGTATTCTTGAAGGCTACGGCGTTACCGAATGCGCGCCGGTGGTATCGATTAACGTGCCGATGGCGGCGAAAGTGGGCACCGTTGGCCGCATTCTGCCGGGAATGGACGCACGCCTGCTGGCGATGCCTGGTATTGAAGAAGGAGGCCGGTTGCAGCTTAAAGGGCCGAATATCATGAATGGCTATCTGCGGGTGGAAAATCCAGGCGTGCTGGAAGCGCCAGCAGCGGAGAATCAGCACGGCGAAGTGGAAAACGGCTGGTATGACACGGGTGATATCGTCAGCTTTGACGATCAAGGCTATGTGCGGATTCAGGGGCGCGCGAAGCGCTTTGCCAAAATCGCCGGTGAGATGGTGTCGCTGGAGATGGTCGAGCAGGTGGCGCTGGCGGTTTCGCCGGACAAAATGCACGCCACGGCGATTAAACAGGATGCCAGCAAAGGTGAGGCGCTGGTACTGTTTACCACCGATAATGAACTCAATCGCGAAAAACTGCTGCGCTATGCCCGTGAACACGGCGTACCGGAGCTGGCGGTACCGCGTGATATTCGCTGGCTGAAGCAGCTCCCGGTGCTGGGCAGCGGTAAGCCAGACTTTGTCACCCTTAAAGGCATGGTTGAACAGACGGAACATTCGGATGAGTGAGTCAGTACACACTAATAATTCGCTGTACTCGAAAGGGATGATGGCGGTTATCTGCGCCCAGTTTCTTTCGGCATTCGGCGATAACGCGCTGCTGTTCGCCACCCTGGCGCTGATGAAACAGCTGTTCTATCCAGAGTGGAGCCAGCCGGTATTACAGATGTTGTTTGTGGGCGCTTACATTCTCTTCGCGCCGTTTGTCGGACAGTTTGCCGATAGCTTCGCCAAGGGGCGGGTGATGATGGTGGCTAACGGCCTGAAGTTTATCGGCGCAGGTTGCATCTGCTTTGGCGTGAATCCGTTTATTGGCTATACACTGGTGGGCATCGGCGCCGCCGCCTATTCTCCGGCTAAATACGGCATCCTCGGAGAGCTGACCACCGGTGATAAGTTAGTGAAAGCTAACGGCTTGATGGAGTCATCTACCATTGCGGCGATACTGCTCGGCTCGATGGCGGGCGGTATCCTGGCAGACTGGCATATCGTAGCGGCGCTCAGCATCTGCGCGGTGGTGTACGCTGGAGCGGTGGTTGCCAACCTGTGGATCCCGAAGCTGCCCGTGGCTCGACCCGGGCAGTCATGGCGCTTCAGGCCGATGACCCACAGTTTCTTTAGCGCCTGTATGACACTCTGGCGCAACAGTGAAACCCGGTTTTCGTTAGTCGGCACCAGCTTGTTCTGGGGGGCGGGCGTGACGCTGCGTTTCCTGCTGGTGCTGTGGGTACCGATGGCGCTGGGCATTACCAGCAACGCCATGCCGACCTACCTTAACGCGATGGTGGCGGTGGGGATTATGCTGGGGGCTGGCGCGGCGGCGAAGCTGGTGACGCTGGAAACGGTGTCGCGCTGTATGCCTGCCGGGATAATGATTGGCGTGGCGGTCATCTTTTTCGCCATCCAGCAGGCGCTGCTACCGGCGTTTGCTCTGCTGCTGCTGCTCGGGGTGTTCGGCGGCTTCTTTATCGTGCCGCTCAATGCGCTGCTCCAGGAGCGCGGGAAACATACAGTTGGCGCGGGCAACGCTATCGCGGTGCAGAACCTGGGCGAAAACGTGGCAATGCTGCTGATGCTGGGCCTCTATTCGCTGGCGGTAAGCATCGGTATTCCTGTCGTCGGCGTGGGGATTGGCTTCGGTACGGTGTTTGCTCTGGCGATCATCGCCCTGTGGATTTGGGGGCGGCGCAAATAATCTCCCGGCTCGCGCTGCGCTTAGCTGGGCTACCGTACTGGGCATACGGCGGTGTGGTAGCCCGGATAAGGCGTTAGCCGCAATCCGGGGCTTTACGGTCTTACGGCGCCGGGTAGGTATAAACCTGATGCACCGCTTCAATCTCCGCTAATACCTCTGCGCTCAGCTCCAGATGGAGGCTTTCGACGTTGGTCTTAAGCTGCTCCATGGTCGTCGCCCCGAGCAGAGTGCTGGCGACAAACGGCTGACGACGCACAAAGGCCAGCGCCATCTGCGCCGGATCAAGATTGTGCCGCTTCGCGATATCGACATAGGCCGCCACTGCTTTCTGTGTTTGCTCGCCGCTATAGCGTGTAAAGCGGCTGAATAGTGTATTGCGAGCGCCTGCGGGTTTCGCGCCGTTGAGGTATTTCCCGGTCAACGTACCGAACGCCAGGCAGGAATAGGCCAGCAACTCAACACCTTCATACTGGCTGACTTCCGCCAGGCCCACTTCATAGCTGCGATTCACCAGGCTGTACGGGTTCTGGATAGTCACAATGCGCGGCAGATCGTGCTTGTCTGCCAGATGAAGATAGCGCATCACGCCAAACGCCGTTTCGTTGGAGACGCCGATATAGCGAATCTTCCCGGCGCGCTGGAATTCGGCCAGCGCTTCCAGCGTATCCAGCAAGGTGACGACCGGCGCGGAATCGGCCCAGGTGTAGCCCAGCTTGCCGAAACAGTTAGTAGGGCGCTGCGGCCAGTGTACCTGATAGAGATCGAGATAATCGGTCTGCAGGCGCTTCAGGCTATCGTGCAGCGCCTCGCGGATGTTTTTACGATCCAGCTTGTGGTCAGGACGAATGCTGCTGTCGTTATTGCGGGCAGGGCCGCTCACTTTAGAGGCGATAACCAGCTTTTCGCGATTGCCGCGCTTCGCCAGCCAGTTACCGACGTAGGTTTCCGTCAACCCCTGGGTTTCCGGGCGCGGCGGGACGGGATACATTTCAGCGACATCAATCAGGTTAATACCCTGACTAACCGCGTAATCGAGCTGTTCGTGCGCGTCTGCCTCGCTATTCTGCTCACCAAACGTCATTGTGCCCAGCCCCAACGTGCTGATCTCAAGAGAACTGTGTGGGATACGGTGATACTGCATAGCCGGCTTCCTTTTTTATCTACAAGGTCAGGTGTTCCCCGACAAAGGAATATAAAAATGGCAGAGGGGGAGAAAAAGGGGAAGTAAAAAAATCAAAAAAGCCGGATTGGTGTAATCCGGTCTGATTATCCTGACAGATAGATCTGGTTTATCCCGACTCTTCTCGCAAAACTGAAGAATAATGAAAACGGCTCAACCGGGCGATAAATGACAACTCGCTGTATAGCGACGAGTTTTAACGTTTAATAATCTGCGAAACGTCGTCACGGTTGATCTGCATTTTATTACCTTGCTGATCTTCGTAGCTGATAAGGCCGGTATCATCGTCTATGGCGGGCTTGCCGTCGGTCAAAATCATGCGGCCATCTTTGGTTGCCATGACGTAATCGCTGCTGCAACCGGAAACCGAGAATGCCAGTCCTACGGCGGAAATCAATACTGCCCATTTTTTCATCGTTAACACCCCTATTATAGCCGCACCTCGTACCCGTATATTAATAGCCTGCCTTGTGAGACAGCAACAGCAGTTAAGTCCTAAAAAAGATTGCAGCCCGTTTCAGGGCTGCATTTGAGTGGGTTACAGCGGATTTTTTTTATTTCGCAGCAGGTTGAGGCTTTCAACCGCAATTGAAAAGAACATGGCGAAATAGATGTAGCCTTTCGGCACGTGCACGTCGAAACTTTCAAGTATCAGCGTGAAGCCGACGAGGATCAAAAACGACAGCGCCAGCATTTTCACCGAAGGATGGCGGTCAACAAAATCGCCTATCGAACGGGCGGCAACCATCATCACCAGCACCGCGATAACCACTGCCGCCATCATAATAAACAGATGGTCCGACAGCCCGACGGCAGTTATCACCGAATCGAGGCTGAAAATGATATCCAGCAGCATAATCTGCACGATGGCGCCCATAAATGAATGGACATTCGTTTTCAGCCCCTCTTCTTCACCTTCGATGGATTCGTGAATCTCTTTACTCGCCTTCCAGATCAGAAACAGCCCACCGAGCAGCAAGATCAGATCGCGAAGAGAGATCTCCTGGCCTAACACGGTAAAAAGCGGATTGGTGAGCTTGACGACCCACGCGATTGACGCCAGCAGCGCCAGACGCATAATCATCGCCCCCATGAGACCGGCGCGGCGGGCGTGAGCCCGTTGCGCCGTGGGCAGTTTCGCCACAACCAGAGAGAGAAAAATAATATTATCGATCCCGAGCACTATCTCCAGCAGCGTCAGCGTACCAAGCGCCAGCCAGGCGTTAGGATCGGTTACCCATGCAAATAACATTGTTCAAAGTCCTGCAAAACAGAAAGAAGCAATTATATGCAACCGTGATGGCAGAACAAAAAATTAATAGTGGGCTACCCGTTGTCCCCTGAATAATTCGAGTTGCAAGACAAAACGCCAAAGCGCTTGCGAATTATTTTGGGTACAGAAGGAAATGTCTGGCCAGCAGGGCGGCGGTAAAGTTTTTCTTCAGGTAGAAACCACGCGGTAAGGTGAGGATCGGTTCGCCGCGGGCGCCCACGGCCTCGGTCAGCGCTTTGCTGTTTGCCGCTTTTGGGCGCAGTTGCAGAACCTCGCCGTGGCGGGCGGTGATGCGCTCGACCTGGCCGAGTACGATCAGATCCATCAGCTCTTCCCAATCCATGCGTAGCTGGCGATCTTCTTCTTCGCTGGGGCTCCACAACAGCGGAGCACCCACGCGGCGGTCGGCCAGCGGAATCGTACGCTCGCCCTCTACCGGTACCCACAGCACGCGTTTGAGCTTATGACGCACGTGGCTGCTCTCCCAGGTGACTCCGCTGTTGCCGGTCAGGGGAGCGACGCAGACGAAGGTGGTTTCCAGCGGGCGACCAAAAGCATCGATGGGGATAGTTTTTAGCTCAACGCCGAGCGCAGCGAAATCCTGCTCTGGTTTGCTGCCTGCGCTTGCGCCAAGCCATATTTCCAGCAGGATACCGATCCAGCCTTTATCACGTTTTAAATCGCGCGGAATCGTAATCCCGGCAAGCATGGCCAGCTCACCCAGCGAATAGCCTGCCAGCTGCTGCGCCTGAGCCAGAAGTTGCTCCTGGCTTTGCGGTGGTGATAAGAGCGGCGCAATGGTCGGCATAACATAAAACCCCTGACTAAAAAATGAACAGTAATTTCATCCGTTGTGGATAGAGTTTACCTTTTCTTGGGTAAGTATGACAATTTCATGATTCGTATGGTTTTTTTTACGGTTTTTTGCCACTGTGAAAATTATGAAACCAGGTTTTCCAGAACTGGTCACCGACAATGAACAGGATCTTACACCCTGTTATCCACAGAAAAATGGGATAACTGGGGAAAACCCCCACCACTGTTTCCATTTACAGCCTTGACGTGAGAGGAAAATCGAGTTTTTAAACAAAATATGCCCAACGTGCTTGCGTAATCTGTGGATAAAATCAACATTGCTCGATCTTTCATCAGCTCCGGGAACGCTTATGTGATGAGTATCACGTTACATTGTGAAGTATGAAATTAGAACATTCTAACCTAATGAAAATCAGGTCATTATTATTAAGTGTTACTACTACGCCGTTCGGAGGATTTCGGGTTTTCCCTGGTTAATTCCGTACTTCTTCACAACTCTATCCACAGAAAAAGTGAATAAAATCGTCCGGGGATGGCTTTCGCTGTTTATAACTCCGGCTTTTACTGTGAGTTATTCAAATGTTATTCGAACTCATCACATTCACAGAGTGGTTTACCGTTTCCAGCGAGTGTGAAACAATCATTCACATTGAAGCTTATTTTGAGGTAGTCCGGTGATTGATGACGATGGCTACCGCCCAAATGTCGGTATTGTAATCTGTAATCGCCAGGGCCAGGTCATGTGGGCCAGGCGCTA
Organism: Klebsiella sp.; assembly: GCA_036498385.1. Taxonomy (GTDB): domain Bacteria; phylum Pseudomonadota; class Gammaproteobacteria; order Enterobacterales; family Enterobacteriaceae; genus Klebsiella. The sequence continues at coordinate 65,004 of DASYFN010000022.1, read as the reverse complement.
TGGTCAGCACTCGTGGCAGTTCCCGCAAGGGGGCATTAATCCAGGAGAATCAGCAGAGCAAGCGATGTATCGGGAATTGTTCGAAGAAGTTGGGTTAAGCCGCAAAGATGTGCGGATCCTGGCTTCAACCCGTAACTGGTTGCGTTACAAATTGCCTAAACGTTTGGTGCGTTGGGACACAAAGCCGGTATGTATCGGCCAGAAACAGAAGTGGTATCTCCTGCAATTGATCGGCAGTGATGCGGATGTCAATATGCAAACCAGCAGCACACCGGAGTTTGATGGCTGGCGATGGGTAAGCTACTGGTACCCGGTGCGCCAGGTGGTGTCGTTTAAGCGCGACGTATACCGCAGGGTGATGAAAGAGTTCGCCAGCGTCACGATGGCGCTGGCAGAAAGCACACCTAAGCCGCAAAGCGCGCCTGCATATCGACGTAGAAGAGGTTAAGCCACGCACATTATGCTCACTCGGTTGCGAGAAATAGTCGAGAAAGTCGCGAGTGCGCCGCGTTTAAACGAGGCGCTGGATATCCTGGTCACCGATATCTGCGCCGCGATGGAGACGGAAGTCTGTTCGGTTTATCTGGCTGACCATGACCGACGCTGTTATTACCTGATGGCGACGCGCGGGTTGAAAAAACCCCGTGGGCGCATCGTTGCGCTTGCTTTTGATGAAGGTCTCGTCGGGCTGGTTGGTCGCCTGGCGGAACCCATTAACCTCGCTGACGCGCAAAAGCACCCCAGCTTTAAATATATTCCTGCAGTGAAAGAGGGGCGCTTTCGCGCCTTCCTCGGCGTGCCGATTATCCAGCGGCGTCAACTGCTTGGTGTGTTGGTGGTGCAGCAACGCGAGCTGCGCCAGTTTGATGAAAGCGAAGAGTCTTTCCTTGTCACACTGGCCACGCAAATCGCTGGCATTCTCTCACAGTCCCAGCTAAACGCGCTGTTTGGTCAATATCGTCAGACCCGTATCCGCGCGCTGCCCGCATCGTCAGGCGTTGCGATTGCCGAAGGCTGGATGGACGTCAGTCTGCCGCTGATGGAGCAGGTTTATGAAGCCTCGACGCTCGATACCGCTTCCGAGCGCGAGCGGCTAACCGGCGCGCTGGAAGAGGCGGTGAACGAGTTTCGTCGCTACAGTAAGCGCTATTCTGCCGGAGCGCAGAAAGAGACGGCGGCAATCTTTGACCTCTATTCACACCTGCTTTCCGACACGCGCCTGCGCCGCGAACTGTTCGCCGAAGTTGATAAAGGCGCGGTGGCCGAATGGGCGGTGAAAAAGATCATCGAAAAGTTTGCCGAACAGTTTGCTGCACTCAGCGACGGATATCTGAAAGAGCGCGCGGGCGATCTGCGCACGCTGGGCCAGCGGCTGCTTTTCCATCTCGATGACAACATTCAGGGGCCAAATACCTGGCCGGAACGCATCGTGCTGGTGGCGGATGAACTGTCGGCGGCCACTCTAGCGGAAGTTCCTCAGGAGCGTTTAGCCGGCGTGGTGGTGCGCGATGGCGCGGCGAACTCCCATGCTGCGATTATGGTTCGTGCGCTGGGCATTCCGACGGTGATGGGGGCGGATATTCAGCCTTCGCTGCTGCACGGGCATACCCTGATTGTCGACGGCTATCGCGGCGAGCTGTTGGTCGACCCGGAGCCGGTGCTGCTGCAAGAGTATCAGCGCCTGATTAGCGAAGAAAACGAGCTTAGCCGCCTGGCAGAAGACGACCTTGAGCGCGCTTCCGAACTGAAAAGCGGCGAGCGGGTGAAAGTGATGCTCAACGCGGGTCTGAGCCCCGAGCATGAAGAAAAGCTCGGCAATTTCGTCGACGGTATCGGTCTTTACCGTACTGAAATTCCCTTTATGCTGCAAAGCGGCTTCCCCTCTGAAGAGGAACAGGTTGCCCAGTATCAGGGTATGCTGCAGATGTTCAACGACAAATCGGTGACTCTGCGCACGCTGGACATTGGGGCGGATAAACAGCTACCGTACATGCCGATCAGCGAAGAGAATCCGTGTCTTGGCTGGCGCGGGATTCGGGTCACACTCGATCAGCCGGAGATCTTTCTGGTACAGGTTCGCGCGATGCTGCGCGCCAATGCGGCGACCGGAAACCTCAGTATCCTGCTGCCGATGGTCACCAGCCTGGATGAAGTGGATGAAGCCCGTCGTCTGATTGAGCGCGCCAGCCGCGAAGTGGAAGAGATGATCGGTTATGCCATTCCTCGCCCGCGTCTTGGCGTGATGCTGGAAGTGCCGTCGATGGTATTCATGCTGCCACAGTTAGCCAATCGTGTCGATTTTGTGTCTGTTGGCACTAACGATCTGACGCAATATATTCTGGCGGTGGATCGGAACAACACCCGGGTCGCCAGTCTGTATGACAGTCTGCATCCGGGCGTACTGCGGGCGCTGGCGATGATTGCTCGCGACGCCGAGCGTTTTGGTATCGACCTGCGTCTGTGCGGAGAAATGGCTGGCGATCCGATGTGCGTGACGATCCTGATTGGTATGGGCTATCGTCATCTGTCAATGAATGGTCGTTCGGTGGCGAGAGTGAAATATCTGCTGCGGCGTATTGATATCAATGAAGCTCAGGACCTTTCCCAGCGTAGCCTGGAAGCGCAGATGACCGCCGAAGTGCGTCATCAGGTCGCGGCTTTTATGGAACGACGCGGGCTCGGCGGGCTGATTCGCGGCGGCCGGTAACTATTGTTATTGCCCGGGCTTGCTGTCAACCCGTAGCTCGCCTAAGCGCAGCGCGAACCGGGAAGAAAACAGCGCCGATGCATCTGGCACGCCGCCTGCGGGATTCTCGGCTGCTCATTCGCATTCGTATACATATATTTTACATGCCCGACGCGGATTGCCTTTAGCGCTTATGCTATCATTCGCAGCCTTTGGAGCGCCCGTTTCTGGCGAGTGCGAACGATCCCCGCTGTCCACTTTCGGCGGAATAACAAGTCTTTATGGTGACAGATGAATAGTGGCTACCTGCATTTTCCGGAGTTTGATCCGGTAATTTTTTCCATTGGACCGGTCTCCCTCCACTGGTACGGCCTGATGTACCTGGTTGGGTTTATTTTTGCGATGTGGTTGGCCACCCGTCGGGCCAATCGTCCGGGCAGCGGTTGGACAAAAAATGAAGTTGAAAACCTGCTGTATGCCGGATTCCTCGGGGTTTTCCTCGGTGGGCGTATTGGCTATGTCTTCTTCTACAATCTGCCGGTGTTTCTCGACGATCCCCTCTATCTGTTCCGCGTCTGGGACGGCGGCATGTCCTTCCATGGCGGCTTGATCGGCGTGATTCTGGTGATGATCATTTTCGCCAAACGCACGAAGCGCACCTTCTTCCAGGTTTCCGACTTCATTGCGCCGCTGATTCCGTTTGGTCTTGGCGCCGGGCGTCTGGGCAACTTTATCAACGGTGAACTGTGGGGGCGGGTCGATCCGAGCTTCCCCTATACGATGATTTTCCCCGGCTCTCGTGCAGAAGATCTGGCGCTGCTGCCGTCGCATCCTGAGTGGCAATCGCTGTTCGACACCTACGGCGCGTTGCCGCGTCACGCTTCGCAACTCTATGAGCTGGTGCTGGAAGGTGTTGTGCTGTTCCTGATCCTGAACCTGTTTATCCGCAAGCCGCGTCCGGCCGGTTCGGTTTCTGGTCTGTTCCTCATTGGCTATGGCCTGTTTCGCATCATCGTGGAATTCTTTCGCCAGCCTGATGCGCAGTTCACCGGCGGCTGGGTACAGTACATCAGCATGGGGCAGATTCTTTCGATTCCGATGGTGCTTGCGGGTATCATAATGATGGTCTGGGCGTACCGTTGTCGTCCACAGCAACAAAATTCTTGAGGAACCATGAAACAGTATCTTGATTTGATGCGGAAAGTGCTTGACGAGGGCACGCAAAAAAATGATCGCACCGGTACCGGCACCCTCTCCATCTTCGGCCACCAGATGCGTTTTAACCTGCAGGAAGGATTCCCGTTGGTGACGACCAAGCGCTGTCATTTACGCTCCATCATCCATGAACTGCTGTGGTTCCTGCAGGGTGACACCAACGTTGCGTATCTGCATGAAAACAACGTAACCATCTGGGACGAGTGGGCGGATGAAAACGGCGATCTGGGACCGGTCTACGGCAAACAGTGGCGTTCCTGGCCCGCGCCGGACGGCCGTCATATCGACCAGATCAGCACGGTGATGGAACAGTTGAAAAACGACCCGGACTCTCGCCGGATTATCGTCTCAGCATGGAACGTCGGCGAGCTGAACAAAATGGCGCTGGCGCCGTGCCACGCGTTCTTCCAGTTCTACGTCGCAGACGGCAAGCTCTCCTGCCAGCTCTACCAGCGCTCTTGCGATGTATTCCTTGGCCTGCCGTTCAATATCGCCAGCTATGCGCTGCTGGTGCATATGGTGGCGCAGCAGTGCGACCTCGAAGTGGGCGATTTTGTCTGGACCGGAGGTGATACGCACCTGTACAGCAACCATATAGAGCAGACGCACCTGCAACTGAGCCGTGAACCGCGAACGTTGCCGAAACTGGTGATCAAACGTAAACCGGCATCGATTTTCGACTACCGTTTTGAAGACTTCGAAATCGAAGGCTACGACCCGCATCCTGGGATAAAAGCGCCAGTCGCGATTTAACCCGGGAGTGATGACGAAAAACCGGCGCCAGCGAGCGCCGGTTTTTTATGCCTCAGCCGGGCCGACTGTCGGTCGTAATCCGCCAGTGAAGCGCCTTTTTTGCGAGCAGATTTCCTGCACTTTTGTAACCCGCTGCAACGCCTTTAATACTCTCCGGGACGCGACGCAAACCCGCATTTTACCGCTCGAATAAAGCCTCAATGATACGCATACTCGGCCCATGAACAGAGAACATGGCTATACCCTGATTGAAACCCTGGTCACAATGATAGTGGTCGTCATTCTTGGCGCCAGCGGGCTTTATGGCTGGCAGAGCTGGCAACAGCAGCAGCGCCTGTGGCAAACCGCCTGCCAGGTTCGCGACTACCTGGTACTGCTACGCGACGACGCTAACTGGCACAACCGCGATCGGCTATTAAACGTCGGCCAAAGCGTGGAGGGTTGGTGTCTGAGCGCCAGCGGGTCGGCGGCTGATTGTAGCGTCAGGAACGCTTTCACGCTGCAACCGCTATGGCCGGAGGTTTCGCTCAGCGCGATGACGCCGGGGCTGGGGTTTTATGGCCTGCGTAATACCGCCTGGGCCGGTCATATCCGTCTGCAAAGCGCTGCTGGCAGTTGGAACATTATTGTCTCTAACTGGGGGAGAATTCGCCTCTGTAACGGCGAGGAGGCGGCATTATGTCTGTAAAATGCCGCGGTTTTTCGCTGCCAGAAACGCTGATTGCGATGGCTATCAGCGCCGTGCTACTGCTCGGAAGCGCACGTTTTCTCCCGGCGCTGCAGTGGGTTGTGCTTCGCCAGACCCGGCAGCAGTCGCTGGAAAATGAACTCTGGCAGCGAATCTACACCGTAGCGAAGAATTTGCAGCGCGCCGGTTATTGCCGTGGCAACTGTAGCGGGCAAGCACTGTATATCGCCAGCGGCGGTGATTGCTTGCTTGCCCGTTGGGATGGCAACAGCGATGGCGTCTGGAATACTTCTCCGCCGTCGGACTCGGATACGACGGGGTTCCGTCTGCGCGATGGGGCACTGGAAACCCTGCGCGGGGCAAGCACCTGTAATGGCAAGGGCTGGGAAAAAATGACCAACCCGGCGGTAATTAAGGTCACCGCATTTCAGGTTACTCGTCAGGACAAGGCGGATTTCTCACCTGAATTAACAATAACCCTGGCGGCGCACTCCGTTGCCGACCCGCAAATCCACGCACGGGCCGAATACGGCGTAACGGGATATAACCTGTGAATCGCCAGCGCGGCCTCTCTTCGCTGCTGATGGTGCTCCTGCTTCTGGCGCTCGGCAGTTTGCTGCTTCAGGGGCTAAACCAGCAGCAGCGTTCGCTGTTCGCGCAGACGGTCAGCGAAACGCAAGCGCTTCGCGATACTGCTGGCGCGCATTCGGCGCTACAGTGGGGAAAAGGGCTCTCCTGGCCGCAGCAGGAAGCGGTTAGCTGTCAGCAGAACATCGCGCTCGGCTGGCGCGCCTGCCTGAGGATCTTCAGCGATGCCTCAGTATTGCTGATTGGCGGTAGCGGCGATGGCAGAATGCTGTTGTGGCAGTCAGGCGTAGTTAAACAAAACCGTGTCCGCTTTTCGCCTCACGGCTGGAGCGATTTTTGCCCGTTAAAGGAGGCGAACCTATGCCAGATGCCCTGAAACGGCAGGGAGGATTTAGCCTGCCGGAGACGCTGCTGGCTTTAGCGTTGTTGATCATCACTGTCACCGCCCTGGCAGGCTATCAGCGCGGGCTGGCCAGCGGATTTATGCAGCTCAATCAGTACCGTCAGCTATGGCGCGATGCGTGGCGATTTGGTCAGCTTAGCCCGCCGGTGATTCCCGCGAATCGCCATATATCCCGTATGCAGACATCGATGCAAAGATGTGTCAGCATCACGGTAACGATCACCATGCCCGCTGTCAGGCGGGCACAGATGACCCGGCTGCATTGCCCGGTCACTCAGTAGCCAGGAGCGAATATGTTAAGGGTGTACCACTCAAACCGTCTGGATGTGCTTGAAGCGTTGATGGAATTTATCGTCGAGCGCCAGCGGCTGGATGACCCTTTTATGCCGGAAATGGTGTTGGTACAGAGTACCGGGATGGCACAATGGCTACAGATGACGCTGGCGAAGCGCTTCGGCATCGCGGCCAATATTGACTTCCCGCTACCCGCCAGTTTTATCTGGGACATGTTCGTGCGGGTACTGAAAGATATTCCCGGGGAAAGCGCGTTCAACAAGCAAAGTATGAGCTGGAAACTCATGACCCTGCTACCGCAGCGGCTTAATGATGAATCCTTTACGCTACTGCGCCACTATCTGAACGACGATAGCGACAAGCGTAAGCTGTTCCAACTGGCAGCCAGAGTGGCGGATCTCTATGACCAGTATCTGGTTTATCGCCCCGAATGGCTGATGCGTTGGGAGGCCGACCAGCGCATCGATGGTTTGGGCGAGGCGCAGGAATGGCAGGCGCCACTGTGGAAAGCGCTGGTGGAATATACCGCTGAGCTGGGCCAGCCGCTATGGCATCGCGCTAATTTGTACCAACGTTTTATCAGCACGCTTGAAGCCGTCGACGAGCCGCCCGCAGGGCTGCCGTCAAGGGTATTTATTTGCGGGATTTCGGCACTACCGCCAGTGTACCTGCAGGCGCTACAGGCGCTGGGTAAGCATGTCGATGTTTATGTCCTCTTCACTAACCCGTGCCGCTACTATTGGGGTGACATCAAAGATCCGGCATTTCTGGCAAAACTGCTGTCCCGCCAGCGTCGCCATCACCGTGAGACGGCGCGAGAGCTGCCGCTGTTTCGCGATACGCAACAGGCTCCAGGGTTGTTCAACGATGCCGGGGAACAGGATATCGGTAACCCGCTTCTGGCCTCGTGGGGCAAGCTGGGGCGCGACTATATTTATCTGCTGGCGGGTCTTGAGCGCTATGAAGAACTGGATGCTTTTGTCGATATCGCGCCGGATAATCTGCTGCATAATCTTCAGGCGGATATTCTCGAACTGCGCAATACGGCGGTAGCCGGGCGCACTGCCGAGGAGTTTGTCAGCAGCGGCAGCAAGCGGCTTTTGGCAGCGGATGACCGTAGCCTGACGATTCATGTCTGCCACAGCCCGCAGCGCGAGGTTGAGGTGCTGCACGACCGGCTGCTGGCGATGCTTGAAGAGGACCCCGAACTCACGCCGCGCGATATTATCGTCATGGTGGCGGATATCGATAGCTACAGCCCGTATATTCAGGCGGTCTTCGCCAGCGCCAGCGGCGAACGCTGGCTGCCGTGGGCAATTTCTGACCGGCGCGCCCGTGAATCACATCCGGCGCTGCAGGCATTTATCACTCTCCTTTCGCTACCCGATAGTCGTTTTGCCAGCGAAGACGTGCTGGCGCTGCTGGATGTTCCGGTGCTGGCCGCGCGGTTTAACATTAACGAAGAGGGGCTGCGTTACCTGCGCCAGTGGGTTAACGAATCCGGCGTGCGCTGGGGGATGGATGACGACAACGTGCGTGAACTCGATCTCCCGGCAACCGGTCAGCATACCTGGCGCTTTGGCCTGACGCGTATGCTATTGGGCTATGCCATGGACAGCAGCGAGGGTGAGTGGCGATCGGTGCTGCCTTATGATGAGTCGAGCGGGCTTATCGCCGAGCTGGTGGGCAACCTGGCATCGTTGCTGATGCAGCTTAATCTGTGGCGTCGCGGGCTGGCCCAGGAGCGGCCATTAGCCGAGTGGCTGCCGGTTTGCCGCGACCTGCTGAATGACTTTTTCCTTCCGGATAGCGAAACGGAAGCCGCCCTGGCGCTGATAGAACAGCAGTGGCAGGCGGTGATTGATGGCGGCGTCGAAGCGCAGTATGGCGAAACAGTACCGCTGTCGTTACTTCGTGATGAGCTATCCCAGAGACTCGATCAGCAGCGTATCAGCCAGCGCTTTCTCGCCGGGCCGGTCAATATTTGCACCCTGATGCCTATGCGTTCAATTCCTTTCAAGGTGGTCTGCCTGCTGGGGATGAACGACGGCGTTTATCCGCGCACCCAGGCGCCGCTGGGCTTTGACCTGATGAGCCAGAAGCCGCAGCGCGGCGACCGTAGCCGTCGCGACGATGACCGCTATCTGTTCCTTGAAGCCCTGATGTCGGCCGAGCAGAAGCTGTATATCAGCTATATCGGCCGTTCCATTCAGGATAACAGTGAGCGCTATCCCTCCGTTCTGGTCCAGGAGCTGGCGGACTATATCGGTCAGAGCCACTGCCTGGAAGGAGACGAAGAGCTGGACTGCGATGCCAGCGAACGTCGCGTCAAAGCGCACATCACTCATCTACATACCCGCATGCCTTTCGATGCCGCGAATTTTCTGGCGAACGAAGATCAAAGCTATGCCCGGGAATGGCTGGCGGCTGCCAGCCAGCAGGGGGAAGCGCACGGTGATTTTATCCAGCCACTACCGGTACTGGAGATCGATCACTTGCCTTTCGAACAACTGTTGCGCTTCTGGCAGCATCCCGTTCGCGCCTTCTTTCAGCAGCGACTGCGGGTGAATTTCCACTCAGAGGAGAGCGAGATCCCTGACGATGAACCTTTTACCCTCGAAGGGCTGAGCCGCTATCAGTTGAACCAGCAACTGCTCAATACGCTGATTGAGCAGCAGGACGCCTCGGCAATGTATCGCCGTTTTCGTGCTGCCGGGGAACTGCCCTATGGCGCTTTCGGCGAACTGGCCTGGGAAACCCAGCGTCAGGAGATGCAGAATCTGGCCGAACGGGTAATAGCCTGTCGCCAACCGGGGCAAAGCATGGAAATCGATCTGCAATGTAACGGAGTCAACGTGACTGGCTGGCTACAGCAGGTACAATCCGACGGTTTGCTGCGCTGGCGACCATCGTTATTAAGCGTGGCGCAGGGAATGCAACTTTGGCTGGAGCATCTTGTCTATTGTGCTAGCGGCGGGACCGGCGAGAGTCGGTTGTTTGCGCGCAAAGAAGGAGAGTGGCGCTTTCCCCCGCTGGCGCAGGATCAGGCTCAGGGATACCTGAATGATCTGGTTGACGGTTACCTGCAGGGGATGTCTGAACCGCTGCTGCTGCTGCCGGAAAGCGGCGGCGCATGGCTAAGAGCCTGTTATGACGCCGAAAAGGATGTCATGTTAATGGACGAAGAGACACAGCAAAAAGCGCGCAGTAAATTTCTTCAGGCTTATGAAGGAAACATAGTGGTCAGCGGCGAAGGTGCCGATGTCTGGTATCAGCGCCTGTGGCGCACCCTGGAACCGGAATACTATGAAGAGATCCTTGCGCAAACGCAGCGTTATTTGCTACCCGTGTTTCGTTTCCATCAGTCCGAATAACATTGTAATAGTATAAAAATTGCGCAATGGATAACACTTCATTTATGATGCGCAGCGAATCACGGACTGATGTTTGATAAAGGCTGCATATTATGCAGCGCCAGGTTTGTTAATGATGAGGTCCGTGAATGCCCCGCAGTCTATGGTTCAAGGTTATTGTTTTACTGGCCGTCCTTTGGGCGCCGTTAAGTCAGGCAGACACCGGATGGCAACCGATTCAGGAAACCATCCGTAAAAGCGAAAAAGATACCCGTCAATATCAGGCGATTCGCCTCGATAACGGCATGGTGGTTTTGCTGGTTTCCGATCCCCTGGCGGTAAAGTCGCTGTCGGCGCTGGTCGTTCCCGTGGGTTCGCTGCAAGATCCCGTTGAGCATCAGGGGCTGGCCCACTTCCTGGAACATATGACACTGATGGGGTCGAAAAAGTATCCCCAGCCGGATAGTCTCGCCGAGTTCCTTAAAATGCACGGTGGCAGCCACAACGCCAGTACCGCGCCGTATCGCACCGCGTTCTATCTTGAGGTGGAAAACGATGCCCTGGACGGCGCGGTCGATCGTCTGGCTGACGCCATCGCTGCGCCGCTGCTGGATAAAAAATATGCTGACCGCGAGCGTAATGCGGTCAATGCCGAACTCACGATGGCGCGAACCCGGGATGGGATGCGGATGGCGCAGGTCAGCGCAGAAACCATTAACCCGGCGCACCCCGGCTCGCAATTTTCCGGCGGTAATCTTGAGACGCTCAGCGACAAGCCCGGCAAACCGGTGCTTGATGCGCTGCACGCCTTTCGCGACAGTTGGTATTCTGCCAATCTGATGAAAGCGGTGATCTACAGCAACAAGCCTCTGCCGGAACTGGCAAGCATCGCGGCTGCCACCTATGGCCGCATGCCGAATCACAATATCAGCAAACCGGAAATTACCGTCCCTGTGGTCACCGATGCGCAAAAGGGCATCATCATCCACTATGTCCCGGCGATGCCGCGCAAAGTGCTGCGTGTGGAATTCCGCATTGATAACAATAGCGACAAGTTCCGCAGCAAAACCGACGAGCTGGTGACCTACATGATCGGTAACCGCAGTCCCGGCACTCTTTCTGATTGGCTGCAAAAACAGGGGCTGGTCGAAGGTATCCGGGCGGATTCGGACCCGGTGGTCAATGGCAATAGCGGGGTGCTGGCCATATCCGCTACCCTGACGGATAAAGGGCTGGCGCACCGTGATGAAGTCACCGCGGCCATCTTCAGCTACCTCAATCTGCTGCGTAGCCAGGGGATTGATAAACGCTATTTTGATGAACTGGCCCACGTGCTGGCGCTCGACTTCCGCTACCCATCCATCAACCGCAATATGGATTACGTGGAATGGCTGGCGGACACCATGATCCGCGTGCCTGTCGAACATACGCTGGACGTCGTCAACATTGCCGATCGCTACGATCCACAGGCGATCCAGGAGCGCCTGGCGATGATGACGCCGCAAAATGCCCGTATCTGGTATATCAGCCCGAAAGAGCCGCATAACAAGGCAGCTTACTTCGTCAATGCACCTTATCAGGTGGATAAAATCAGCGATCAGACCTTTGCCGACTGGCAGCAGAAATCCAGCGCTATCGAACTCAAGCTGCCGGTACTGAACCCCTATATTCCGGATGATTTCACCTTAATTAAAAGCGACAAGCCTTACCCGCATCCGCAGTTAATTGTCGATGAACCGACACTGCGAGTGGTTTACGCGCCGAGCCAGTACTTCGCCAGCGAACCGAAAGCGGATATTTCGCTGGTTCTGCGTAACCCGCAGGCGATGGACAGCGCCCGCCGTCAGGTGATGTTTGCCCTCAATGATTATCTGGCGGGTATCGCGCTTGACCAGCTCAGCAACCAGGCGGCAGTCGGGGGGATCAGTTTCTCTACCGGTGCGAATAACGGGCTGATGGTTAACGCCAACGGTTACACACAGCATCTGCCAGAGCTGTTCAATGCTCTGCTGGACGGTTACTTCAGCTATACGCCAAATGAAGAGCAACTGGAGCAGGCCAAATCCTGGTATGCCCAGATGATGGATTCGGCGGATAAAGGCAAAGCCTACGATCAGGCGATCATGCCGATTCAGATGGTTTCGCAGGTGCCCTACTTCCAGCGCGAAGATCGCCGGGCGTTGCTGCCGTCGATTACGCTGAAAGAAGTGCTGGAGTACCGCGATAACCTCAAAGTAAAAGGACGTCCGGAACTTTTGGTGATTGGCAATCTCACCGCCGAACAATCGACCGCCATGGCGCGACAGATCCAAAAACAGCTGGGCGCAGACGGCAACGAGTGGTGTCGCAACAAAGACGTACTGGTAGACAGTAAACAGCTGGCGCTTTTTGAAAAAGCGGGCAACAGCACCGATTCCGCGCTGGCCGCCGTCTTCGCGCCGCCGAACGTGGACGAGTACACCAGCTCTGCCGCCAGCGCTCTCCTCGGGCAAATCGTGCAGCCGTGGTTCTATAACCAACTGCGTACGGAAGAACAACTGGGATATGCAGTCTTCGCCTTCTCAATGAACGTGGGTCGTCAGTGGGGAATGGGTTTCATGCTGCAAAGCAGCGATAAGCAGCCTGCATTCCTCTGGCAGCGTTTCCAGGCCTTCTTCCCGAAGGCGGAAGCTAAACTGCGGGCGATGAAGCCGGAAGAGTTTGCGCAAATTCAGCAGGCGGTTATCAGTCAGATGCAGCAAGCGCCGCAAACCCTGAGTGATGAAGCGTCGAAGCTGAGCAAAGATTTCGATCGCGGTAATATGCGATTTGATTCACGTGATAAAGTAGTGGCTCAGATTAAACTGCTGACGCCGCAAAAGCTTGCCGACTTCTTCCATCAGACGGTGGTGGAACCGCAGGGCATGGCAATTCTCTCCCAGGTTTCCGGCAGCCAGAATGGCAAGGTGGAATATGCGAATCCGCAGGATGGTAAGCTCTGGGAAAAAGTCAGCGCATTGCAGAAATCCTTACCCCTGATGCGAGAGAATGAATGACCGAAACCGCCGAGTCTCTTAACCCCCTGCGCTTGCCACTGACGGGCGAGCGCCTGATAGAAGCCTCTGCGGGCACCGGAAAAACCTTTACCATCGCCGCGCTCTATTTGCGGCTGTTGCTGGGGCTGGGCGGTGAATCCGCCTTTCCCCGGCAAGTCAGCGTGGAAGAACTGCTGGTGGTGACCTTTACCGAAGCGGCGACCGAAGAGCTGCGCGGACGTATTCGCAGCAATATCCACGAGCTGCGCATCGCCTGTCTGCGCGGCAGCGCTGACGACCCTCTTTATGCCGGGCTGCTGGCGCAAATCGCCGATAAAAACCAGGCAGCGCAAACGCTGCTGCTGGCTGAACGCCAGATGGACGAAGCGGCGGTGTTTACCATTCATGGCTTCTGCCAGCGGATGCTAAGTCTCAACGCTTTTGAATCCGGTATGCTGTTCGAACAGCAACTAATTGAAGACGAATCCCGTCTGCGTTATCAGGCCTGTGCCGACTTCTGGCGTCGCCACTGTTACCCGCTACCGCGCGACATTGCCGCAGTTATCCACGAGGCGTGGAAAGGGCCGCGCGCTCTGTTGAAATCTATTGAACACTGGCTGAAGGGGGAAGCGCCCCAACTTAAATCTCCGCCACCTGTTGACGAAACGTTGGCTGAACGTCATCAGCAAATTATCGAACGTATCAACGCGCTTAAGCAGCAGTGGCTGGAACAGGCGGGTGAGGTTGAGGCGGTGCTGGAAAACTCAGGTCTCGACCGGCGCAAGTTCAATCGCGGCAATCAGGGAAAATGGCTGGAGAAAGTGACCGCCTGGGCCCAGGAAGAGACCTTGAGCTACCAGCTTCCGGATGCGCTGGAAAAGTTTTCTCAGGCCTTTTTGCTTGAGCGCACCAAAGCGGACGGCGCGCCGCCGGTACACCCGCTGTTCAGCGCGGTAGAGGCACTGCTGGCTTCACCGCGAACCTTAACCGATTTGGTTATCGCCAGGGCGATGGTCGAAATCCGCGAAGCGGTAGCGCGGGAGAAACGCCGCCGTGGTGAGCTGGGTTTTGACGATATGCTCAGCCGCCTGGATGACGCTCTGCGTGGGGATAGCGGAGAGGCGCTGGCCAGCGCGATTCGCCAGCGCTTTCCGGTGGCGATGATCGATGAATTCCAGGATACCGACCCGCAGCAGTACCGAATTTTTCGTCGTATCTGGCGGCGGCAGGCGGGCACCGCTCTGCTGCTGATTGGCGACCCCAAACAGGCTATTTATGCCTTCCGCGGCGCGGATATCTTTACCTATATGAAAGCGCGCGGGGACGTCACCGCCCACTATACACTCGATACCAACTGGCGCTCTGCGCCTGGGATGGTCGAAAGCGTCAATCGCCTGTTTAGCCTCAGCGATAATCCCTTTATGTTCCGTGAAATCCCGTTCCTGCCGGTGAAATCGGCGGGTAAAAACCAGGGGCTGCGCTTTACCATAGATGATGCTGCGATACCGGCGATGAATATCTGGCTGATGTCGGGCGAGGCCGTGGGCTCAGGGGATTACCAGGCGTTTATGGCTCAACTGTGCGCGGCGCAAATACGTGACTGGCTCAGTGCGGGCCAGCAGGGCAAGGCGCTGCTATGGCGCGATGAAAAAGCGGAACCGGTGCGGGCTTCGGATATCACTGTGTTGGTGCGCAATCGCCAGGAAGCGTCTTTCATCCGCGATGCCCTCCAGCTACTGTCGATTCCTTCCGTCTATCTCTCCAACCGCGATAGCGTGTTTGCAACGCCGGAGGCGCAGGAACTGTTGTGGCTGCTGCAGGCGGTGCTGGCCCCAGAGCGCGAAAATATCCTGCGCAGCGCGCTGGCGACCTCAATGTTCGGCCTCAACGCGCAGGATATCGAAAATCTCAATCACGACGAACGGGCGTGGGATGAGCTGGTGGAAGAGTTTAGCGGCTACCGGCAAGTCTGGCGGCAGCGCGGCGTTATGCCGATGCTACGCGCACTGATGGCCGCGCGTCGCATCGCTGAAAATCTGCTGGCGACCAGCGGCGGCGAGCGGCGCCTGACCGATATCCTGCATATCAGCGAGCTACTTCAGGAGGCCGCTAACCAACTGGAGAGCGAACATGCGCTGGTGCGCTGGCTGGCGCAGCATATCGCCGAACCGGATAGCAACGCCTCCAGCCAGCAGATGCGTCTGGAAAGCGACAAGCATCTGGTGCAGATCGTCACCATCCACAAATCGAAAGGGCTGGAATATCCGCTGGTCTGGCTACCGTTTATTGCGCGTTTCCGTAAACAAGATCAGGCGTTTTATCACGACAGAACGTCCTTTGCCGCCGTTCTCGATCTTAGCCAGGATGAGGGCAGCATGGAGCTGGCTGAGGCCGAGCGCCTGGCTGAAGACTTACGTCTGCTTTACGTTGCGCTGACCCGCGCGATCTGGCACTGCAGCCTGGGGGTTGCGCCGCTCAGTACCCGCCGCAGCGACAAACCCGGCGCCAGCGATCTTCACCATAGCGCGCTGGGCCGCCTGCTGCAGGGAGGAGAAGCGATGGATGCCGCAGGGCTGATGGCGCGTTTGCAGGCGTTCTGCAGCGGGGAGATAGCCCTGCAGCTTCCCGCGCTGGTGGCACAAACCCCGTGGCAGGCTCCGCAGGCGGAGCTGCCGCCACTCTCTGCGCGTCTGCTTGAGCGTTCGATGGGCGATGACTGGCGGGTTACCAGCTACTCCGGCCTGCAGCAAAATGGACACAGCGCGGCGCAGGATCTTCTGCCGCGTCTGGATGTCGATGCCGCAGGCGTCGGTGAAGTGGCGGAAGTACCGCAGCTTACGCCGCACCACTTCCCGCGCGGGGCGTCGCCGGGTACGTTTCTGCACAGCCTGTTTGAAGATATTGATTTTACCCAGCCGGTGCCCGCCGACTGGATGGCGGAAAAACTACAGCTTAGCGGTTTCGAGGAAAAATGGACGCCGGTGCTGACCAAATGGATCGACGGCGTACTGCGCACCCCTCTGCCTGGCGCGGAGATCGCCCTCAATCAGCTTAGCGAACGCGATAAACAGGTGGAGATGGCTTTTTATCTGCCCATTGAGCAGCCGCTGGATCCGCTGCGCCTGGATGCGCTGATTCGTCAGTACGATCCGCTCTCCGTCGATACCCCAACGCTCGATTTCCGCCAGGTGCGCGGCATGCTGAAAGGCTTTATCGACCTGGTATTTCGCCACAACGGCCGCTATTACCTGCTGGATTATAAATCCAACTGGCTGGGGAAAGACCGCGAGGCCTATACCCAGGACGCCATGATGCAGGCAATGCGTTCGCATCGTTACGATTTGCAGTATCAGCTCTATAGCCTGGCGCTGCACCGTTATCTGCGCCACCGTATTGCCGATTATAATTACGAACGCCATTTCGGTGGTGTCATTTATCTCTTTTTACGCGGTATGGACGGGCAGAACGGTGGGCAGGGTATTTTCACCACCCGTCCGGCGCGACCGTTGATTGACGGCCTCGATGCGCTGTTTGCTGGCGAAACTCAGGAGGTGGCGTTATGACTATGGATGAACTACTGCTGCAAGCGGTTGAGCAGCGCCTGCTGCGCCCGCTGGATGTTCAGTTTGCGTTAATGGTCGCGCAAGAGGCGCACCCGGCGGTGAAGCTGGTCGCCGCGATCCTCAGCCGCGATGCCGGTGAAGGACACGTCTGCCTGCCGATTTCACGTCTTGCCGATGATGAACTGCTGAGCGCAAAAACGGCGGAACTGCGTGAGCAAATCCTTGAACTGACCGGTACTCCGGACAACTGGTTGCCGCTGCTGCTCGATTCTGAGGCGGTTAGCCGCGGTGAGCGACCAACGCCGATGATCCTCTGTGGCGAACGGCTCTATCTCAATCGCATGTGGCGCAACGAATTAACCGTCGCCCGCTTTTTTAACGAAGCCAATCAGGTGCTGGACGTTGACGAAGCCCGGCTGGCCGCGACGCTCGACGCGCTGTTTCCGCCCGGAGATGACATTAACTGGCAAAAGGTGGCTGCTGCGGTAGCCTTGACCCGACGGATTTCGGTGATTTCAGGTGGCCCTGGTACCGGTAAAACCACCACTGTCGCTAAACTGCTGGCGGCGCTGATCCAGACCAACGCCAGCCCGCGCTGTCGTATTCGCCTGGCGGCGCCAACCGGTAAAGCCGCCGCGCGCCTGACCGAATCCCTTGGGGTGGCGCTGCGCCGTCTTCCGCTCACCGACGAACAAAAGGCGCTGGTGCCGACCGAAGCCAGCACCCTCCATCGCCTGCTGGGCGCACAGCCCGGGAGCCAGCGGATGCGCTATCATGCCGGGAATCCGCTGCATCTTGACGTGCTGGTGGTGGATGAAGCTTCAATGATTGACCTGCCGATGATGTCGCGCCTGATCGACGCGCTGCCTGAGCACGGAAGGGTTATTTTCCTTGGCGACCGCGATCAGCTAGCCTCGGTAGAGGCCGGGGCGGTGCTGGGCGATATTTGCGCGTGGGTTAACGCAGGTTACACCCCTGAGCGGGCGGCACAGCTTGGTCGATTAACTGGTCAGGCGGTGCCGGCAGGCGAGAGCGAGATTGCTGGCGCGCTGCGCGACAGCCTGTGTCTGCTGCAAAAAAGCTACCGCTTTGGCCGTCATTCCGGTATTGGTCATCTGGCCTGGGCGGTGAACAGCGGGGAATGCAGCGCGGTCAGGGAGACGCTGCGCCAGTCTTTTGACGATATTGCTCTGCACTCGCTTAGCACCACCGAGGAGTATGAAGCGATGCTCATTCAAGCGCAGGCGGGCTACGGTCGCTTTCTGCACCTGCTGCGCGAACAGGCTGAGCCCGAAGAGCTGATTACCGCCTTTGGCGAGTTCCAGTTGCTGTGCGCGTTGCGCGATGGCCCTTATGGCGTCAGCGGGGTCAACGAACAACTGGAGCAGATGCTAAACCGCAAGCGGGCAATTGCTCTGCCGCGTCATTCACGCTGGTATGAAGGACGTCCGGTGATGATCTCCCGCAACGACAGCGCTCTTGGGCTGTTTAACGGTGATATCGGTATTGCTCTGGAAAGAGGTAATGGCCTGCGCGTCTGGTTCCCGATGCCCGATGGCAGCATTAAATCGGTACAGCCAAGTCGTCTGCCGGAACATGATACTGCCTGGGCGATGACAGTGCATAAATCACAAGGGTCCGAGTTCGACCACGCGGCGCTGATCCTGCCTTCACGCAGCGTGCCGCTGGTGACCCGCGAGCTGGTTTATACCGCCATTACTCGTGCCAAACAGCAGCTATCGATCTATGCCGATGAGCAGGTGCTGACCCAGGCGGTTGTCGCACGTACCGAGCGACGCAGCGGTCTGGCGGATATTTTTGCCGGTCCATGAAGTTTTCCCCGGTCAGCCATTCGCTTTCCGGGGGAGAAAATCAGGTCAGGTCTGCCATCAACACCTTAGAGCGGCGTTGATAGTTGTACATCTCTTTTTTGCTCTCCGGCAGCAGGTCGACATCTACCGGCGTAAAACCTCGCTCCTGGAACCAGTGAATGCTGCGAGTCGTGAGGACAAACAGTTTGCTGAGACCCATTTGCTTCGCCTGAGCGGCAATACGCTCGAGCAGCACTTCGCCGCGCGATGAGCTGCGGTAATCAGGATGCACCGCGACACAGGCCATTTCGCCAATCTTCTCCTCCGGGAATGGATAGAGCGCGGCGCAGGCGATGGTGGTATTGTCGCGCTGAATAATGGTGAACTTATCGATTTCCATCTCCAGTTGTTCGCGCGAACGTCTCACCAGGATGCCCTGCTGCTCCAACGGGCTAATCAGCTCGAGGATGCCGCCGATATCGTTAATAGTAGCGCGACGGATCTGCTCGGCGCTCTCCATCACTATCTGGGTGCCGATACCGTCGCGAGAGAACAGCTCCTGCAGCAGGGTACCGTTTTCCTGATAGCTGATCAGGTGACAGCGACGCACGCCGCTGCGGCAGGCTTTTACCGCGCCGCGCAGGAAGCGCACCGTACCGGAGCTGTAATCTTCGTCCGCCTCCATCTCTTCGACCCGCGCCTGAGCTTCGTTGGGAAACAGTTCGGGGACGATCTCGCCATCCTGATTGTAAACCCCCTGTGACGAGCAGAAGCCAATCATCTTTTCCGCTTTCAGCTTAATCGCCAGTTGGGTAGCAATCTCTTCGGAGGTCAGGTTAAAGCTTTCGCCGGTGACCGAAACCGCAACCGGGCCCATCAACACTATCGCACCGTTATCCAGTTGGCGGTGAATGGCATCTTCATCAATGCGCCGGATGCGCCCGCTATGACAGTAATCCACACCGTCATCCACGCCTAACGGCTGCGCGATAATGAAGTTACCGCTGACCACGTTAATATGGGCGCCTTGCAGCGGCGTGTTGTTGAGGCTCATCGACAGGCGAGCGGTAATTTCCAGCTGTAGCATACCCGCCGCCTGCTTAACCAGCTCGAGAGTTTTGGCGTCAGTCACACGGGTTTGTTTGTGATAAACCGGCTCGTGACGATGCTCTGCCAGGTTGGCGTCGATTTGCGGACGGGCGCCATAGACCACCACCAGGCGAATCCCCAGGCTGTGAAGAAGACCAATATCATTGATTATACTAGAGAAATTATCATGCTCAATGGCTTCTCCGCCCAGCATGATGACAAACGTTTTACCCCGATGGGCATTAATATAGGGGACAGAATGGCGGAATCCTTCTACCAGCTCGGTGCGACGCTCCTTCACCATGACACAACCTCCATGCATGATTATTCGTAATTACTGTATTTTTATTCTGTTTTCTCGGCAAACGCAAGCCCCAATTTTATGCTGAACCGAGAAAACAGCGTGAGCCAAACCAAAGTGTCAAAGATTGTTTACCCTTTTATAGATGACAGATTATGCGCCTTTCGTTAAAGTTTCTGGTCAATCTGTTTGTTTTAAGTATGAAGAATTTCTTACTGCTTGGGAGTGGCATGTCGGGATACAAGTCAGGATTAAACCGCCGCCGTTTTTTACAAGGGGCGGGCGCCATGTGGTTAATGAGTGTGAGTCCGGTTGGGCTGGCTGCCGTGGCGCAGGTGGTTGCCGTGCGCGTCTGGCCATCGTCGACCTACACGCGTGTCACCGTGGAGTCCAACCATATCCTGAAATATCGGCAGTTTGCGCTCAGCAATCCTGAACGATTGGTTGTGGATCTGGAAGGGGTTAATATCAACTCCGTACTGAAAGGCATGGGTAGCCAGATCCGCAGCGACGACCCCTATATTCAATCCGCCCGTGTGGGTCAGTTCGATCCGCAAACCGTGCGCATGGTGTTTGAGCTAAAACAGAACGTAAAACCGCAGCTGTTTGCTCTGGCCCCGGTCGCCGGTTTTAAAGAGCGTCTGGTCATGGATCTCTATCCTTCCAACGCCACCGACGTGCAGGATCCGCTGCTGGCGCTGCTCGAAGATTACAATAAAGGCGATCTTCAGCGGCAGGTTCCGTCTGCGGAAAGCGGGCCTAAACCGGGTAAAGCCGGGCGCGATCGGCCCATTGTTATCATGCTCGATCCCGGCCACGGCGGCGAAGACACCGGTGCGGTGGGGAAATACCACACTCGCGAGAAAGACGTGGTACTACAAATTGCCCGACGGCTGCGTGCGCTGATCGAGAAAGAGGGTAATATGAAGGTCTATATGACCCGCAACGAGGATGTCTTTATCCCGTTGAAGGTCCGTGTCGCCAGGGCGCAAAAGCAGCGCGCCGACCTGTTTGTCTCTATACACGCCGATGCGTTTACCAGCCGTCAGCCCAGAGGCTCCTCGGTGTTTGCCCTGTCAACCAAAGGAGCCACCAGTACCGCCGCTAAATATCTGGCGCAGACTCAGAACGCCTCGGACCTGATTGGCGGCGTCAGCAAAAGCGGCGATCGCTATGTCGACCACACGATGTTCGATATGGTGCAGTCGCTGACCATCGCCGACAGCCTGAAGTTCGGCAAGGCGGTGCTGGAAAAGATGGGCAATATTAATAACCTGCACAAGAACCGGGTTGAGCAGGCGGGCTTCGCGGTGCTAAAAGCGCCGGATATTCCATCGATCCTGGTGGAAACCGCGTTTATCAGTAACGTCGAAGAAGAGCGTAAATTGAAAACGGCGAAATTCCAGCAGGAAGTTGCAGAGTCGATTCTGGCAGGGATTAAAGCCTACTTCGCCGATGGCGCGACGCTGGCAAGGCGAGGGTAACGCAACAGGAAAGGTAAATGGCTCTATTAAAGAGTGCACATGGCGGCAATATCCGCGAGGCCGCCGCGCTGTTGGGCATCTCTGCGGAGCAGTTGCTGGATTTTAGCGCCAATATCAACCCGCTGGGGATGCCGGAAAGTTTAAAACGCGCCATCATCGATAATATGACCTGTGCTGAACGCTATCCCGATGTTGAGTATCAGCAACTGCACCTTGCGCTGGCGGAACACCACCAAATCCCCGCCTCGTGGATCCTTGCCGGAAACGGCGAAACCGAAACAATTTTTACGCTCGTTCAGGGCCTGAAACCGCGCCAGGCAATGATCGTCACCCCTGGTTTCGCCGAGTATCGTCGGGCGCTGCAATTGGTCGACTGCGCAGTGCGGGAATTTCTGCTGCGTGAAGAGGATGGCTGGCAGCTAACCGGGGCCATTCTTGACACCCTGACGCCGGATCTGGACTGTTTATTTCTCTGCACGCCGAACAACCCTACCGGCCTGCTGCCCGACCGCCATCTGCTGGAATTGATTGCGGAACGCTGCAAGTTGCTGGAAATTGCCCTGATTCTCGATGAGGCGTTTATCGATTTTATTTCCGATGAGCCGGGATTTATTCCGCTCCTGAGCCACAACCCGCACGTGTGGGTGCTGCGTTCGCTCACCAAGTTTTATGCCATTCCCGGCCTGCGTCTGGGGTATCTGATCAATGGCGATGAGCGGGCGGTGGCACGCATGCGCGAGCGTCAGATGCCGTGGTCGATAAACGCCTTTGCCGCGCTGGCGGCGGAAATCATTCTCCGGGATAGCGTCTACCAGCAGAAAACCTGGCAGTGGCTGGCGGAGGAGGGACAGCGCTTTTACCATCAACTGCGCCATATTCCCGGTCTGACGGTCTATCCCGGTCAGGCCAACTATCTGTTTCTGCGCTGCGAGGAACCGGGCCTTGATCTGCAATACGCCATGCTGCAACAGCATATCCTGATCCGCAGTTGCGCCAACTATCCGGGGCTCGACGGGCGCTACTTCCGCGTCGCGATCCGCAGCCAACAGGAAAATACCCAGCTGTTGACGGCTTTCAGGCGAGTATTTAGCGGGTAGATATAGTGAGTGTCTGCGCCCCGGATAAGGCGCGCCAGCGCCGCCTCCGGGGAATGTGGCGCGTCAGATGCATCGGCGCTGCTTTCTTCCCGGCTCGCGCTGCGCTTAGCCGAGCTACGGGTTCATAGCATTCTGCGGACCGGTAGCCCGGACAAGGTGCGTCAGCGCTGCTTTCTTCCCGGCTTGCGCTGCGCTTAGCTGAGCTACGGATTTACAATCGTCTGTGGGCCGGTAGCCCGGACAAGGCGCGTCAGCGCCGCCTCCGGGGAATGCGCCGGGATTAATGCATCGGTGCGGCTTCTCCCCGGCTCGCGCTGTGCTTAGCTGAGCTACGGATTTACAATCGTCTGTGGGCCGGTAGCCCGGATAAGGCGCGTCAGCGCCGCCTCCGGGGCATGGCTGCGGGAGAGTTAGCGCAGTTCTACGCCGCCCTGCACCATACGCAGCAGGTGCTGCCTGGGCCAGAGTTCAGTAAGTCGTGCCTCTGCCAGCCATCGCTGCAAATATTCAATATCATGACGCTGGCGGTCGAGCATCAGGCCGACCACGCTGCCGCTGTGCGCTACGTTAATGCCGTATAAATCACACTCTTCTACCAGCGTCCGCAGCGCATCAAACCCCGGTTTGGGCAACAGATGCTGGCTGGCGATCGCGCTGAGCGTCGCTGCTTCTCCCATCAGTCGGGGGTCATCGGTCTGGCAGGCTTGCTGAACTTTCTCCCAGGCATGGTGCAGAGTGGCGGAATGGGCATGCAGCTTCTCAAGCCGGGGAAGGCGGTGATAATCGGTTGTCAGCAGTGTTGTGGGGCTTTCAAGCACCAGCAGATCAAGCTGAGGCTGGGAGCCGCAGGCAATTTGCGTGGCTGCGGTATTGTGGTCGAAGAGGGTGAGCTGGTGAAACAGGGTGCTGTCGGTGGGCTCCAGCGAAACGCACAGCCTGGCAAGGTCTGTTTCACCCAGCGGATGGCCGAGATGATGCGCGGTGGCCACCGCCGTCGCGGCGATGTCCGCGGTACTGCTGGCCATACCTTTGGCGACCGGAATAGTGGAGCAAATATCGATACGAATCTCTTTGCTCAGCTCTGGCGGATAGCGCCAGTAGCTCAGCAGCAGGTCAACCATCGCCCGTGACAGCGGGCGTTCATCCGCGCGAGGTGAACCGTAGCCCACCTCGACGGTGCTGTACCAGTCAATGGGGCAGGAGACCAGCTTCTCGCTGCCGAGGATCCAGCCCTGGATAAGTTCGCCGCAGGAGGCGGGGCATTGTGCTACAGCCACATATACACCTATTTGCTCAGGTTACCAGGGCGCATAGTGTCATGCCGATCCTGCTATTACCATGATTCACCGCAACTTGCCGGGCGGCGAACTCAGACTGAAACGGTTAACGTTTCCGCTGCGGGAAGCGCGAGGCGCATAACGTCGTGGGCAATCATCAGCTCTTCATTGGTATTAATGACCGCCACTTTGACTATCGCATTCTCTTCCTGAATAAAGGTGGCGTTCTGTTGGTTTTTCTCTTTATCGACCGACAGCCCGAGGAAATTCAGGTTGTGGCAGATGGTGCTTCTGGCGCGGGCCGAGTTTTCGCCGATCCCGCCGGTAAAGATCAGTGCGTCGAGGCCGCCCATTTGCATAATATAGCTGCCGATGGTGGCGCGAATGCGCTCGGCAAATAGCGAGAGCGCCAGGGCCGCCCGACGATTGCCGCTATCCGCCGCCTGTTCGACATCGCGATAATCGTGCGAAACACCGGAAATCCCCAGCAGACCAGATTCATTATTCAGTAGCTGATTGAGTTGCTCCGGCGTTTTTCCCTCATGCAGCGCCAGCCACGGTAGAATTGACGGATCGATATCGCCGCTACGGGTGCCCATCATCACCCCGGACTGCGGCGTGAAGCCCATTGAAGTGTTAACCGAACGTCCACCTTTGATCGCGCAAACGCTGCTGCCGTTGCCGAGATGGCAGCACACCACGCGCAGGGCGCTCAGTGGCACGCCCAGCTTTTCCGCCAGCGTCGCGCTCACGTACTTATGGCTGGTGCCGTGAAAGCCGTAGCGGCGAATACCCAGCTCGCTGTAGTAGCGCCACGGCAGCGGATAGATAAACGCGCACTCGTCCAGCGTCTGGTGAAAAGCGGTATCAAATACTGCTACCGATGGCGTGTCGGGCAGCAACTGGCGGAACACTTTGATCCCCAGAGCATTAACCGGGTTATGCAGCGGGGCCAGTTCAGCCAGACGCTCGATTTCCGCTAAGGTTTCATCGGTAACCAGCGTCGAATCTTTAAAACGCTCCCCGCCGTGCGCCACGCGGTGACCGACGCCATCGATATCCTGCAAGCTGTTAATAACGCGGTAGTTAAGGAGTTTTTCCAGCAGCAGCGTGACGGCTTCGCGATGATCGGCAACGGACGCCGACTCCTGCCATTTCTGCCCGGGCGTTTTGATGGTTACCCCGGCGCTTGCCATGCCGATACGTTCAATCAGTCCCTGGCAGAGCGTGTCGCCCTGCGGCATTTCCAGTAACTGGAATTTTAATGATGAGCTACCGGCGTTAATGGCCATTATTTTGTAAGACATAAAGGTTCCTTCGAATTCAGAAAATCCAGCACGGCGTCGAGACCCGAGTTATTCAGCGCGCTGGTAACAAAAATCTGCCCGGCGCCAGCCTGCGTAAGCCACTCCCCGATCAGCGATATACGCTGCGGATTGGCAAGATCGGCTTTGGTCACCAGCCCGATCGTCGGGCGGTTCATCGGGGCGGTAAAACCCGGAGAGAATGGCGACCACTGGGCGTCGGCATTCAGCACCAGCGCGATAACGTCTGCTTCGCAGGCGCTGGTCAGCAGGGCGCTATAAAGACAACGGTTCTCCAGATATTCACCCGGCGTGTCGATAGCCATCGGCGACCATTCAATGGCCTGGGTTTTCTTGTAATGGAGCGCTTCGCCGCGCAGGCTTTGGGTCAGCGAGGTTTTCCCGCACTGGCTGGGACCGATAAACATCAGACGCTTCATGGCGCTACGTCCGGGTGATCGCGCAGGTGGTGAACTGCATCATCTCGCCCAGGGTGCGCGTCACCTGCTTAAGGGCGTACTCGACGGCGGAAACGTCACCGGTCAGCACCACGGCGCCGGTAAAGCGGTCGAGAAAACCAATCTCCACCGCGCCGGATTTAGTGGCGATATCACAGGCGATAATCGACGCCTCGCTGGGTGTAATGGTGAGGATGCCAATAGCGGAAACCGCATCCTGCAGACCCAGCTTCTTAAAGAGATCTTTCCCGGGATTGGCAATCAGGTGCGCGAGGGTCACCTGTTTCCCGGGAACATATTCCTGAATCATGCGATCCGTTGTCGGCTGTCTTTCCATTATCCCTCCACCATCTGTCGCCACATCGCTTCATGCGGACGCGGGATCACCGAACGGTAAACCAGCAGTCCTTTTTCGCCCGCGCTTTCGCTGGCCATCGTCACGGCATTGTTGACATCGGAAACGTCGCCCGCCACCACCATGTAGCATTTACCGCCGATGCCGAAGGCCATATGTACCCGTACCAGGGTGACGTTTGAACCTTTCACCGCCCGGTCAGCGGCGCTGATGCAGGCCGCTACGCTCCAGGTTTCAACGATACCTACCGCCTGGCGCTTATCGACGCTGTTCAGGCCGCTGATGGCCGGAAGTACGCTGGGATGGATATTTGCCAGCACCAGACTATCGACGAGCATCTCGCCAGCCTGCGACGTACCGGCTTCAATGGCCTGCTGGATAGCGCCGATATCGCCGCCGAGCATCAGCAAAAACTTCCCTGGACAGATAGTCTTGCTGACCAGCAGATTGACGTTGGCGCTTTTCAGCATCGCATCGCCGAGCTCCATCCCTTTGGCAATGCTGGTAAGTTCTAAAATTCCTATCGCCTGTGACATGGTTAACCTCTTACGACCGTGATGGCCTGTTCGCTGATGGCCGCAACCACGCCGTCGATACTGGCGTGAACCGGCGCGCCTAATGCGCCTGGCGGAACATCGGCAACGCACTGCCCACGCATAACGCGTTCCCCTGGCGCAACATTTGGTACCGCGCTGGCGCCGATATGCTGGCGCAACTGTAAAGTCACTTTTTCTACCGACGGTTCGTCTGCAACCAGCGGCGCTTCCTGATACCAGGGGCTTAGCCCCAGTTTGGCGATCAGCCGTTTCACCGGTACGAGGCGATATTTCGCCATTTCGTCGGCGGGATACAGCGGCCCTTCATAGCGCTGGTTTTGTGCCCGTAGCTCGCGTTTCAGCATGCGGTTAATGCGCATCGGCGAGATCCCCACCGGGCAGGCAACACTTTCGCAGACGTTGCATTCCGAGCAGGTGAGGGCGCTCAGCAGCAACTGCGGCGTGGCGGCCTGATGAAAGTTCACCGCTCGCACCAGCAGATGAGGAGAGAGCTCGTGGCCAATCAAATGTCGCGGACAAAGATCGGTACACAGTCGGCACTGTTCGCAGACGGTACGCGCCACGGAAAGCACCGTGCGCTCGTCCTGCATCCGTCGCTGGATAAGCGGATGGCTTTTCGGCAGCACCAGCAGGCCGCCGGTGGTTTTCGTCACTGGCGAGTCCAGCGAGGTAATCAGGCCGCCCATCATCGGGCCGCCGTTAATAAAACCGGGGTCGTCGACCGTCGCGCCGCCCGCCAGCGCCAGCACTTCGCGCAGCGACATACCAACAGGGACGGTGACGGTCAGCGGTCGGGCGACCGCGCCGTTCACGGTCAGCGTGCGGCGGGTCACCGGAAACTGCTGCTCAACCGCCCGGGCAATATTGAGGACCGTTTGCACGTTATTCACCACCACGCCGACGCTGGCTGGCAGCGCGGCGGGCGCGACCCGGCGACCGGTAGCCATCCAGATAGTCAGCACCTCATCGCCCGCAGGATAGACATCCGGCAGAATATGCAGGCGAATACCGGCAGGCAGCAGCGGGGTGAGGGCGTCGATGGCCCGGCGGTATTTTTCCTTCAGTGCAATTATCCCCTCGCGCGCGCCGGTTGCCGTCATCGCGTACTGCACACCGCGCACAAGACGCGCGGCCTGCTGCCACATCAGCTGCTGGTCAACCTTGAGCATCGGTTCGCACTCGGCGGCGTTCACCAGAAAGATCTCCACTTGCGCCTGTAGCTTAATGTGGGCGGGGAAACCCGCGCCGCCCGCACCGACCACGCCCGCTGCACGAACGCGCTCGCGAATGTCATCGGCGCTATGGGGCACTTCAACAACGTTGACGGCGGTACTCATAGCAGTTCCTCCAGCAGTTCCTGAATTTCCCCGGCGCTGGCCGGGCGAGGATTCGTGCGTAGTGTGACGTCCGCCAGCGCGGCCTGCACCATTGCCGGAATACGCGCTGAGTACTCGGATCGTCCCTCTTTCAGCGCGACCGCCAGTGGCGGCAGCGCGCAGCGCTGCTTGAGCCGTTCGATTTGCTGGATCAGGGCATTGATCGCCGTGACGTCGTTGGCCTCTGCCGGACAAAAGCCGCAGGCTTTGGCCAGCCGCGCGTAGCGTTTGCCAGCGCGGGGAACAGCGGCGTTAAAGCGGATAACCGTGGTTAACAGCAGGGCGTTGGCCAGGCCGTGCGGTAAATGAAACTGGCCGCCAAGCTGGTGGGCGATAGCGTGGTTAAGTCCCAACCCCGCCTGGCTGAACGCCATTCCGGCGAGCGTTGAGGCGTTGTGCATTTTCCCGCGTGTCGCCACGCAGTCGCCTTTTTCCACCGCCGTGGGCAGATACTGAAACACCAGTCTGGCGGCTTTTTCCGCCAGTGCGTCGGTAAAGTCGCTGGCGTGCGGAGAGACCCAGGCTTCCAGCGCATGGGTCAGCACGTCCATTCCGGTGTTGGCCGTAATCTGCGGTGGTACGCTGACCACCAGTTCCGGGTCAAGGATCGCCATATCGGGATACAGCGCATTGTTGAACAGCGGGTACTTGATGCCTTTATCCGGATCGCTAATCACACAGGCGCTGGTCACTTCCGAGCCAGTGCCGCTGGTGGTGGGTATCGCCACGCAGGTCTCAATGTTGATACCGCTCTGCTGACTGAACCAGACGATAGCTTTCGCCGCGTCCATTGCCGAACCGCCGCCGAAGCCGATCACTACCTGCGGCTGCAGGGCTTGCATTTGCGCAATACCCTGCACCACGGTGTGGATAGTGGGGTCTGGCGTTATCTCGCTAAAGACGCTGATGCGGTTATCTGCGGGCAACGCATTACGCAGGGTCTCCAGCAACGGTGAGCGCGCAACAAAGCCATCGCAGATTATCCAGATGTGCTTGTTGGTAAAACGCTTGAGCACCGCCAGGCTCCCCTGACCGCTGTACAACCGCGTTTGTAGTGAGAAAGTCTTCATCGCGACCTCGGTTAGCGAATGGAAAAGCCGTTGGTCAGCACGCAGCGTCGGGAGCGGGCAAAAGTACGCGCCGAGGTTGTCCCTTCACCGGTTGGCGTGGCGATAGTAAAGGTGGTAAAGCCTTCGCCGCCGACGCCGATCCCGGCATAAGAGGGGCCGTTTTTGACGAATATCGAGGTTTGCAGGGTGCGGGCTGCGAGGTTCAGGCGCGACACATTCTGCGAGTGCATAATGGCAGTATGATGCAGCCCCTCTTCAACTTTCAGCGCCAGCGCCAGCGCGCTATCAAAATCGCTGACTTTCACCACCGGCAGCATCGGCATCAGTTGCTCGCTGGTGACCCACGGGTCGTCAGCGTCGACGATGGCGATGAGCAGACGCGGCGCTTTTGCCGGAATGGCGATCCCGGCGGCTTCGAGCATGGCCGATGGGCTTTTGCCGACCAGTTTCTTATTCGCCTGGCCTTCCGGCAGGCAGGCAGCGCGGAGCTTGTCGGTGTCGGCAGGGCTCAGCAGCAGCGCGCCGAAAGTTTGCATTTGCTGCACCAGACGTTCGGCGACGCTCTCCACGACGATCAGGCTCTTCTCGGCAATGCAGGGCAGGTTGTAATCGAACGAAGCGCCGTTAATGATATCCTCTGCCGCCTTCACCAGATCTGCCGTTTCATCAACGATGCAGGGCGGGTTACCCGCGCCAGCGCCTATCACTTTCTTCCCGCTCTTCATGCCCATCGCCACAATGCCGGGGCCGCCAGTAATAGCCAGTACCGCGATTCGCGGGTGGGCCATCATCTGCTGGGTTGCTTCAAAAGTCGGTTCAGCCACGGTGACCACCAGATTGCGGATGCCACAGCAGCGGAAAGCAATCTCTTCAATCAGGCTGATCAGCTTGAGGGAGACCTTTTTCGCCCCCGGATGCGGGCTAAAGTAGATGCTGTTGCCCGCCGCCAGCATACTGATGCTGTTATTGATGATGGTTTCCGTCGGGTTAGTGCTCGGGGCGACGGAGCCGATAACGCCAAATGGCGAGTACTCAAAGAGCACCATGCCGCCGTCGCCGGTCAGCGCGGTAGTAGTGAGGTCTTCTACGCCCGGCGTGTTGTCCAGCGCAGCCTTGTTTTTCAGAAATTTATCTTCTTTATTGCCCATCCCCGTTTCATTGGCGCTCTCTTCCGCCAGATCGGCCAGAAGCGGCGTCAACTCCTGACGTATTGTGCTGATGATGGCGCTGCGGGTTTTTAACGGACATTGCTGATAACGTAAGAAAGCCTGGTGGGCGGCGTCGATGGCTTCGCTGACCGACTGGAAAATCCCTTTGCCCTGAGGCTGGCTCGGTATTTGCGCTGGCGTTAACTGTTCGCTAAGAATGGTGCGAATAAGGGTTTCGAGTTCAGAAGTATTCATTGATGAGTTCCCACGTTAATGGCCGCGATGGCGGTCTGTGCTATGTCCATGTCCTGCTCAACGCTGCCGCCGCTGATGCCAAGACCCCCAATTAATAGGCCGTCGCGCCACAGGGCGTAACCGCCGCCAAAGGTGACCACTTTTCCCTGTAAATGACTTTCGAGGCCATAAAGCGCGGCGCCCGGCTGAACGACATCGCTCAGCTCATGGGTTGCCGTTTTCATGGCGACCGCGGTCCAGGCTTTTTTCGGCGCCAGCTCGCTGCTGACCAGCAGGGCGTCCGGCATCCGCCAGGTCACGGTTTCCGTGCCGTGCGCGTCAACGATGCTGATAACCACCGGAACCTGCAACTGCTGCGCGCGTTCAACGGCAGCGCGGGTGAGCTGGTGTAGATCGTGGAATGAAAGGGCCACGGGCGGCGTCTCCTTGCTGCGGGTTGGCTGGCTGGCAGCCAGATAGCGCTTGCTTACTTCACGGATAATGTTGTTCTGGTGCGCATCGCTATCTTCAGCGCGGGCCAGGGCGTACAGGCAGTCTGATAAACGGTTGATGTAGCGCATCAGCACCTGGCGCACATTGACTTCCGCCGCCAGTTCAACCAGGCGGCGTTCGGCCCGGCGGGCCAGCGTGCGGGCAAAATGTAAGCGGCTCGCGGCTTCGCAGCGACCGGGTAAAATAAAGCTGTGCAGTGGTTCTACACGGGCCATTGCCTGATCGATGGCGGCTTCCAGGGCGGAAATCTCTTCGCTGCTGATGTAACGCTGTCTGGGCGACGGCTGTTCGCTGTCGCTGGCCAGTTCTGCGCTAAACCAGAAAATTTGCTGCTGGATGGCCTCGAGCAAGGCGCGGTGATTTTCATCCGCGGCGGCGCAGGCGCACAGGCTCAGTGCGGCGTTCAGCTCATCCAGCGTGCCGTAGGCTTCAACCCGCGGGTGGGTTTTGCTCACCCGCTGGCCGGTAAAGAGTGATGTCGTGCCAGCGTCACCCGTTCGGGTATAAATCGCCATATTCGCTCCTTAACGTGAAAGCGTATCGACAATGCCGACAACGGCGAGGTCGATGGCCTCATTTGGCCCGGAAAAAACGTGCCTGGCGCTGGAGCCGCTGCTGAGCAGAACCAGCTCGCCGATACCCGCGCCGACGGAATCAACGGCGACTTCATCGCCGGAGGTAGGCAAGGCGGGGAGTTCTCCATCGGCGCTGACCCGACGCACCAGCAGCAGCTTTTTCCCGATCAGGGAAGGCGATTTTTGCGTGGAGACAACCGCGCCCGTGACTCGTGCCAGATGCATGATTTACTCCTGCTTAATTAATTGAATATTCCGCGCACTTGCCGCGTCACGCGCCAGTGTGGTCACGATGCATTTGCGGTGGAGAATTACACGTCTCTGACCTGGCTGCGCGACGTCACGATAGCTCAGCACCGAACCCGCATGCAGGATCAGCGGCAGTCCGCGCTCGTCGACGAATATCAGCGGCAGGCGAGCCAGTTTTTTTACCGGGATAACCGGCAACAGTTGGCTATGCAGGCTGAGCTGCACACGGATACCAAAAGCCAGCGCATCGTGAATTTTGCGGGCAACGGGATCGTCGGTTTCCGCATCCGTGATCTGGCCCAGCAACGGCAGGTCGACGAGCAGGATGCGCAGCGACGCATGCTGGCAGAACAGATTCCGGCAGTCGGCATCACGCAACTGCGCAACGCTCAGCGTCGCTGTACTATGGGCGCGCCGTTGCAGCCGGGAGACAATCTCCTCCACGATGCGCTGCAGAATTTCGCCGTTCATCGCGGGCCCACCAGCCGGGCAAAGGCCTGCGGGTTATCGGCACCGCTGGCGTTGGCCTCATCGGTATCAATGTGCATTTCCAGCCGCATATCCGGTGAAACGCGAATCGCCACGTTGTTGAGCATCAGCCCGCGCTCGTCGCCTTCAATGATCACCGAAACCCTATCACCGTGGGAGACCCGCAGGATCAGCGCATCGAGCGGCGACATATGGATATGCCGCTGCGCGACGATAACCCCTGACGATAGCTCCAGTTCGCCAAAGGGGCTAACCAGACGAATGCCTGGCGTCCCCTTCAGGTTACCGGACATTCTCAGCGGCGCTGCGATCCCCAGCGCTCTGGCATCGGTACGCGATATTTCTACCTGGCTTACCGAGCGCAGTGGGCCAAGCAGACGCACATTCTTGATCTGCCCTTTTGGCCCCACCAGGGTGACGGTTTGCTCTGCGGCATATTGTCCCGGCTGCAGCAGCGCTTTTTTCTCGCTGATGGGATGGCCGGGAAACAGCCGTTCGTAATCCGCCGCGGACAGGTGGATATGGCGGTTTGAGATGCCCAGCGGAATCGGGCGCAGGCGCATCTCATCAAGAACTTTACTGACTGTTGATTCCAGAAGCTGTTTATCCATTACGCTTCACCTCGCTTGCCGGGATGAATGCAAAGCGAGCGAGGCTCGCCCTTCTGGCGCGGACATTTCGGGTCCAGACACAGGTTGCAACTGATGATCAATGCTGATTCTTGCGGGACCTCTTCTGCTGGCGCTTCAGAAACGACATCAGCCGTTTCTGACTCTTCAGGCTCAGGTTTTATGACGGAGGGTGGGGGAGTCTCTGTACGCAGTATCCCTTCTCCAGGCCTGGCAATGACTTTGTGGGCCACCAGGCCATTTCGCTGTTCGGCAAAATTTGCACCGGTGGTGATAGCCGCCTGTACGGAGGCCACATCACCGGTAATTTTAATCACCGTCCAGCCTGAACCATTGGTCTTTTCGAGGGCGACCAGCGTGATAGAAGCGGATTTCGCCATGATATCGGCGCAGCTAATAGCCAGTGCCAGACCACAAACTTCAAGTAATCCCAGTGATTGCTTCACGCGGTGCTCCTTATTTGCCATCAATCAGGCTGATTTCGGTAAAATGGCCTCAACGTCGCTGTGCGGACGCGGGATCACGTGGCAGGATTTCACTTCGCCTACCACGCTTGCCGCCGCGCTTCCCGCATCCACTGCCGCTTTGACTGCGCCAACGTCACCGCGAACCATCACAGTCACCAGGCCAGAGCCAATTTTTTCGTAGCCAACCAGCTGCACGTTGGCAGATTTCACCATGGCGTCAGCGGCTTCAATAGCGCCTACTAACCCTTTTGTTTCAACCAGTCCCAGTGCGTTATTCATACTGCTATTCTCCTGTTGCTTAGCTATTCAGATCCCGGAAAGGGATCCCTTTGACCAGCCGTGCCGCGTTATTACCGGTATTGCGATGGGCCTGACTGTCCTGATGATGCATCAGCGTAAAAAGCGGCGCCGATGCGGGTAAATTCTTGTAATGCACCACCAGCGTATGGCGATCACAGGCGATGCCGACCAGCAGCGGCGAGCTACGCGCCGCCTGCCAGGCGCTGTTAACCACATCTCCGGCTGGCTGATGCTGGAGCAGGAAAGGGATGCCTTCCTCTTCGATGCCCAACAGCACTTCGTTCCACAGGCTGGCACAGTCGGCTATGGTGGTAATGACGATGGCCGGGGCGCTGTGATTACTATCCATGCGCAAACTCCTTATGCCAGGAGAGAATCAGACCAGTCGCCACCGCGTTTCTCGGGCCCTCGCTGCCGCGAATATTTCCCCGCCCGGCAACCAGGCGGTAGTGCGCCAGCGCATCGGTGACCAATTGCGGGATTTCGAAATCCAGCGACGAGCCGCCGACCAGCACCACGAATGGAATATCGCGAATATTGCCAGTAGGGCTGACCTGACGCAGTGCGCGCAGAGCGTTGGTGACAAAGACGCGCTCTTTGGCGCTACGGCGAATAGCGCGCACTTTTTCCAGCGCTAAGTCGCCGGGCAGCGGCACCAGTTCATCCGCTTTCACCACGCAGACGCGGGCGAACACGGCGGGTGGCAGCGGCGTTGAGAAGAACTGGACGCTGCCGTCCTCGTGGCGTAAATGGAACAGGCTTTCGACCTTAGCCAGCGGGTATTTCTTGATCTCTTCCGCCAGATAGCGGTCTTCCAGCCCCAGCTCGCGGGCAATAATCATCGTGACCATGTCGCCTGCCCCGGCAAGGTGAGTGGCGATGATTTCACCTTTGGGGTTGATGATTGACGCATCGGTGGAGCCGGCGCCAAGGTCGAGGATCGCCAGTGGTCGGGTGGTGCCTGGCGTGGTCAGCGCGCCCAGAATGGCAGCTTCGGCTTCTGCGCCGCCGATCTGTACAGCAATATTGAGCTTCTGCTCGATCTCGCGGGCAATCATCGCCATCTGCAGACGGTCTGATTTCACCATCGAGGCAATGCCGACGGCCTGCTCCAGCGAGAACTCCCCGGCCAGACCACCGGTGACGCTCACCGGTACAGAGGTATCAACGGCCAGCAGATCCTGAATGAAAATCTCGCTGCTGGGCTTGTTGGTCAGCTCGGCCATGGTCTGGCGCACGTGTTCCAGCATGCCGCCGATATTGGTTCCGGCCTCGCCAGTGACGTTATCGAGCTTACGGCAGCCGTCGACCGCTTTCATGATAGCTTCAGCGCCAGCGGCGACATCCACGCGTACGGTACGGCCCTGCGCCAGCAACTCCAGGTTACCAGCGGGTATTGCCCGGGCTTTGACGTCGCCGGATGGCGTTTTGACCACCACGGCGGAACGGTTGCCAATCAGCGCGCGAGCCATCGGGACGATGTTTTTCGTCTCATCGGCGTTGAGGGCAAATACGGTAGCGATGCCGTAAGGATTAGAGAGGGTTTCGATCACCTTCCCCGGAACGGCAACTTCAATCGCCGCCAGCATCCCCAGCGGAATGCGGTCGATGTACAGCACTTCGTCAACAATCGGCAGCGGTTTTTCCAGCCGGTTGCTGATCAGAACGCCATCGTCGCGTTGCAAAATGACGCCGGTAATCTGATATCCGGCGCGCATGGAGGCGTTGATAACATGAGCGATATCGGCAAAATCGAATGCCGCCGACACCACCAGGATATAGGGCGTATCCGCCAGGCGAGTTAACAGCTCTTCCGGCGTAATGGTGATGCCCACGCCAAGCCCCACGCCGCCAGGCGTTTTCGGGTTATGGCCGATCATAGTCGATTCGGTGATGATGGTTTCGGTAATGGTTTCCATCGCCACATCGCCAATCACCGGCGTAGCTTCGTTAATGCGGATGAGCGAAATATCGCTGACAGCGATCCCGGCGCGTTTGGCGACGAGGGCGAGCGCCTCCTGAATACCGAACACGTTACGCAACGTGCCTTTGATCCCGGTGGTTTCCGCCAGCGCGCTGTGCGTTATCGTCAGCACGCCAGTCTCATTCAGGGTCGCCAGGGCGACTTCCGTCGATGAGTTGCCGATATCAATGCCAGCTATATATCGCATCGCCTGTCCCTAACGTTAATCGTCGCCTTTGAGTTTTTTACGCTCGACATACAGCGTTGCCGCTTCACGAACAAAAGCTGCGCAAATCTTTGCCTGATAGCGGCTTTCGAGATCGTCGGCGATAGCCATCAGTTCCTCTTTCGTGGAGCGATAGGGACGCAGAGCGTTGTAGATTTCAAGAATGCGATCGTCCGGTACCGCAGTCAGCTCGGCGGCGCGTTCGAAGTTTATTGCCAGCCGGTCGCGGCCCGCATCTTTGGCGATAGACGCCTGTAAGCGCAGGGTTTCCGGGGTAATACGCATATCCTGGGCGGTGACTTTATCGCTCAGCACGTTTTCCAGCGTGAACTCATCCAGCGTTTTATTAGTGGCGGTTTTCACCCATTCCGGGTGCTTATTCGCCAGCGGGTAGTCGCTAACTTTTGCGCTACGGGGCGTGCCGCCAGCCACAGGAGCCGTCGCTGGCGCTTCGCCCTGCAGGCTGTTCATGCGGCTCAATACGTCGCGAACCATCGATTCAATTGCGTCGGTATTCATGGAGTTATCCTTTATCAAAGCGCCACGCGCAGTTCCTGCGGGTTTTTGCCCGTCACCACGTACTTGGTCTCTTTAATGTGCAAAATGGCCGATTTCGCCTGGTACTTCGGCCGCGCCATCTGGTCATTGAGTGTCGGGACCGGCTGCGGTGATTCGCGCTTCGCATAGCGCGCGGCGTTTTTACCAATCTGACGATAGGTTTCCAGGGTCAGCAGCGGCGCCTGAGGGAACAGCTCCAGGTTAGAAAGCGGCGGTAGCCCCTGCTGGTGGATAACCGTGGTGCCTTTTGACTGGATGCCGATAGAGATGCCGGAGCCGCTCAGGCGGTTGCCCTCAACGGCGACGAAGGCCACGTCGGAGGATTTAAAGCAGCGAATCACGCGCGCCTTAATGCCTTCTTCTTCAATACCCGCAATGACTTCGCGCAAAATGCTCTTGTGCGGCAGGCCGACGATATTGACAGTCTGCGCCAGGCCGAATGCCGGGCCGACGGCGATAATCACTTCGTCCTGCTGGGTTCCCTGGCGCGCTTCGCCCACTTCCGTCAGGAAGCTGTCGCCGGCAGGCGCAGCGGAGGCCGCTGGCGCATTAAACGAGACGGGTTTATCACTGCCCTTCATTTCGCTGAGCACGTCTTCAATTATCTGGCGCAGCAATTTTTCATTAATTTCCATTTCTCACCCCTTAATCAATCTCGTTGGGATCAAGAGCGCCAGGGATGTTTTTAATCTCTTCCCAGCGTTCGCCCTGCAGGCGATAGCCCGTTGCCGGACCGGCATAGTCGTTAACGTCGTTGACGGCTGACAACACCTGTCCATCGCCGACGATAATGGCGGAGGTATGCAGATAATCCCCGGTCAGCTTGGCTTTCTGGATGTTAAGCATGTCCTGGGCCACGTCGGTAAACCCGCCCTGCGCCAGCGCTTTAACGACTTCCAGACCGTTGCGGTTTTTATTGATGATTTCCTGGGCGAACTTGATGTCTTCGACGATGTTGCGTTCCGGCATATCTTTCGAACCATGGGAGTAGGTCGCAGCTTCAACTTCTTCATCAGTAATCGGCGGTAAGCCCATCCCGGCAAACACGGCCTGCAGCGCGCGGGCAGCTTTGTTACGGATGGCGATGACGTCCTCTTCGCGAACCGGACGCAGACCGCCGTCCACCTTCAGGTCACGCTGGATAACGTTATAGTCATCAAAGTCTTCGGCATCTTCGTTGGAACCGGCGAACATGTTGTCGTAGTTCGGTACCGCGGAATAACCGGAGGAGATAAAGTCGGTACCCGGCAGGAACTGCATCAGCAGGCGCGCGGTACGACGCATATCGGAGTGGGTGAAGGTCTGGTCGTTACTGGAGGCGCACTCCAGATCCAGTGCTGAGCAGATCAGGTTTTCTGCCAGAATCGCACGAATGCCTGACGGCACGGCAGACGGCACGCCCACGCAGCTTACGGAGCCGTTTTGCAGACCCTGAACGCCCGCGGCTTTAGTGATATAGACGCAGCGCGCTTCCAGATAGAGCATCGATTTGCCTTCGGCGTAGCCCATTTGGACTTCCGAGCCGGAACCGGAGGTGAAGCGCATTTTCAGACCGCGAGAGGCGTAGGACGAGGCTAAAAAGCCTTTCGACCATGGCGTATCGTCGCCATCGGTAAATACCGGCTCGGTGCCGTAGACAGAGATGGTTTCGGCGTAGCAGGTGTGGCCCAGCATACCGAGCTTCAGCTCGGTGGCTTCTTCCAGCGAGCACTGAGTCAGTACGCCCGGGCGGCCTACCTGCGATCCCACCAGCAGCGCGATGGCGTTAAACGGCGCATAGCGCGCAACTGCAACGGTGGTTTCCTGTTCATCAAATCCACGCCATGCGCCTTCAGCGGCATCGGCGGCAATTTGTACTGGGTTATCTTTGACGTTGGTGACGTGAGCCTGCTGAGAAGGGGTACGGCGTGCGCGCATTTTCTGCATCGCCATCATCATCTCAACGACGTTCATATGCGAAACCACTTCGACAATTTTTGCCGGGGTCATCGAGGTAGTCAGCGGGACAATCTCGCTGCGTTTTACGTTCGGATCGCACAGCATGTTAGCCAGCTTGACCGAATCCATCGCCATCACTTCTTCGGCGCGACTCAGGTTGATGCCGTAGCGGGCAATAAAGTGGTCGATCAGGTCAAAATCGCCAACCGGTTTCCCGTCCAGCTCGGTCACCGCGCCGTTAACGATTTTAATCGACGGTTTCGGATCGTTCGGGCTTTCCATCGCGATAAAGCCTTCTTCGATCCACTCCTTAACGAAGCCGTCCTGATTCACAGGGCGTTTCGCCAGTGCTTCAAATCTTTTCGATCTCATGAATCAGCCTCGTGGGTATCAGATGTAGGACGGGCGATCGTTTTTCGGTTCAGAACCGAGGGTCGCAAGGACGGTTTTGCCGATTTCGCGAGCGGAGGTCACCGCCTGGCGGACCGCGCCGGAATCGCCGGAAATCACCAGAATGGCTTCGTTACTGAAGCTGGTGCCGTGCGCCGGAGAGCTATACGCCACGACTTCCACATTGGCTGATTTCAGGGCAGTATCGGCCATTAATACGCCAACAGAAGCCGGAGCGCCGACGATGATGCCGCAGGCGCGGCCAATCGGTGCGCCGAACGCTTTTTCCAGGGCATAGCTGGCGCGGGCGGTATATTGCAACTCGATATGCCCGGCTTCGTTGCCGTAAACATCGCCGAAGGTGCGGTCCAGCTCTTTCAGTGCGACTTCGATACCGCGCTTAACATCGGAGACATCGTTACCGCCTAAAATAATCAGCGAACCGTGGCCTGCTCCACCTTTGGTATCGCGCGGAAGCTCAATGCTGACCACTTCGGTGTTGGTGGCTTTCACCGCTTCGTCTGCCGCCATAATATGCGGGCCTGCGCCGGTACGGGCGCCGAGAACGCCGATGGAGCGATAGCGCTTTTCAAGCTTCATCGCGTCCAGCAGAGCGGTATCAACGTTAGCGATAACCAGGCCCAGGGTATCGCCAATGGCGGTCCCGACAAATTCCGTTAAACTGCAGCTTTTTTCTGCCATAGCCGTCTCTCGTATTGGATGGTTTTCAGTAGGGATGGCCTGCTGTTCCGGCGTTGCCACACGGGCAATCACCTGAGCCATGATCTGTTCAACCAGCTCATTGTTGCTCATTGGCTAATTCCCTTCGGTAAGATTTTTTCTACATCGATGTGAGGGCGTGGGATGACGTGTACGGCTTTCACTTCACCTACGTTACGTGCGGCGGCGGCACCTGCATCGGTGGCCGCTTTTACTGCGCCAACGTCGCCGCGCACGATGACGGTGACCAGCCCGGAGCCAATTTTTTCATAGCCCACTAACATCACATTGGCTGACTTAACCATTGCATCAGCGGCCTCTATGGCTGCGGTTAAGCCTTTGGTTTCTACCATTCCTAGTGCTTCTTGTTGCATAAAGACCTCGCATGGAGTGTTCCCGATAGAGGGGACTATAAGAAGATGCGAGGAAAAAGAATGGCTGACTTGACTTTTATAGTGAGAAAATAGTGGGCATTTAATAATATAAAATTGTTGTTTTTAAATTTAACTTATTGATTTAAATGGATGCTATTATTTAATGTGATGTGATAATCTTGCTTTTTATATTCCATATTTACAAATTTCTTCATGACAAATTTAATTGTATCTGCTACGGGAGAAAAATTGATTTGTGATGTTTGTTGGAAAACGATGAGTTGGTTTTAGCAATATTTTTGCATACCAGAGGGGCGCAATAATGGCAAAATTCGCGCGTGAATAATGCCCTTTCGGCTTATTTAATGACAATAATTTGTTATTGATGCCCGAATTTTCCGGGGATGCGGTTAGTAGGTTGCCAATAATTTGCAGACTGGAGTTCATATAGTGATGATCGTTGTACTCTACTGCCAGCAGGAGGTTGGCTGGTCAGGACACGAACTCTGCTAAGAAGGTGTCATAATGAATGATTCGTTAAAAGCGCAATGTACCGCCGAGTTTCTGGGTACCGGGCTGTTTTTGTTTTTCGGTATCGGTTGCCTGAGCGCGTTGAAACTGGCGGGCGCAAGCTTCGGACTATGGGAGATATGCATCACCTGGGGGCTGGGGATCTCGCTGGCCGTGTATCTGACTTCGGGAATATCCGGTGGGCATCTCAACCCGGCAGTGACCGTTGCTTTATGGCTATTCGCCTGCTTTCCCGGGCGAAAAGTGCTCCCCTATATTGTCTCACAGGTTGCTGGCGCCTTTGGCGGCGCAGTATTAGCCTATGTGCTTTACAGCACGATGTTTACCGAGTTTGAAACCGTACACCATATCGCCCGCGGCAGCGTCGAGAGCCTGCAACTGGCGAGTATTTTCAGTACCTACCCGGCGGCGGCGCTAAGCATCTGGCATGCGGCGCTGGTCGAAGTGGTGATCACCTCTATGCTGATGGGGATGATTATGGCGCTGACCGACGACGGCAACGGCGTGCCGAAAGGGCCGCTGGCCCCGCTGTTGATCGGCCTGCTGGTGGCGGTTATTGGCGCCTCAACCGGGCCGCTGACCGGCTTTGCGATGAATCCGGCGCGTGATTTTGGGCCGAAGCTGTTTACGTGGATGGCAGGCTGGGGTGATATTGCGATGACTGGCGGAAAGGATATACCGTACTTTATTGTGCCAATTATTGCGCCACTGATCGGTGCCTGTCTGGGGGCGGCAATCTATCGTTATCTGATTGGTAATAACTTACCGTGTAATACCTGTAAATTAGAGGATTAATGCATCCGCTGAAATAGCTAAAAAATTTCATGAACCGGTATCACGAACTGACCAAAAACGTCTCCCACGGATGGGAGACTTTTGCTATCGTATTATTCTTTTATCGTTGGCGGTAAATGATGATGAAAGGAAGTGAATATTAAAGAAATGTTTTGTTTATAACAAAAAATTAACCGAGGGGTTTTATCATGATTTCTGCGAGCACACTGAACTCAGAACTCATTAATAAAATCGCCCAGGATTTTGCGCAGGCCACTAGTCTGGCGGTTGTGGTAGTCAATATTCACGGTGATGAAATATCTGAACTGTTTAATTTCACACCTTTCTGCCAACTGATGCGCCAACATCCCCAGCACAGTACCCGCTGTCGGATGAGCGACCGTTGCGGCGGCCTTGAAGCCTCAAAAACCGATCAGCTCTGTATCTACCGTTGCCACGCCGGGTTAACCGATTTTTCCATCCCTCTGGTCATTGCCGGGCACCTTGTGGGTTTTGTGCTATGCGGGCAGGTGCGCTTAAGTAACGATGTTGAACTGGTGGATATCCTCAATGTCGATGACCGCTGGCAGGCTGATCCTGAACTGGTTAAAGCGTTCCGCGACGTGCCGGAGATGGATTACTCCAGAGTGATTGCTTCCGCTGATTTACTGAAGTTGATCGTCGAAAACTGCCTTAAAAAGCAGCTCAACTTTGTGGTCATCACAGACAATCCGCAGCAGCCTGAACCCGCGCGCGCCAGCCGGGTTGCCAGCCCTCACGACGGTAAAATGAAGAAGGCGCTGCGCTACATTGATGCCCATTTATCCGACGAGCTTCGCCTGGAAGATGTCGCCGCCCACGTTTATCTCAGCCCCTACTACTTCAGTAAGCTGTTCAAAAAATATCAGGGCATTGGCTTTAATGCGTGGGTAAATCATCAGCGGATGGTGAGCGCCAAAGAGCTGCTTTGCCATAGCGACTGGAGCATCGCCAGTATTGCGCGAAATTTAGGTTTTTCGCAAACCAGCTATTTTTGCAAAGTTTTTCGCCAGGCCTATCAGGTGACGCCGCAGGCTTATCGCCAGCAAATTAACGCCAGATCACAAACGGAATCATTTTAAATGACAATATTTTGTTATTGCCGATTTTTGATATGCCCTCGTATCTGGTTCATTATAAAATGAAAATACTTCATTCAAAGCAATAAATTGTCATAGCGCAACAAAATAATAATGAGAGAACGATAAGCTGCACCAGTTTTTATTTATTTGATGAGATAGAGTGATATCTGAAATTTCTGCAAGGCCATCGGTGGTGTAATAAAACGGCACTTGCAATTAAAAACCAGAGACAACGGGAGCCATCCAGCTTCCGTAAGATATACCGAAAATCATTCGAGCGGGAGTCATCCAGCTCGAGAAAACCGACAGGCGCCAGGGAAGGGGGTGTAAATCCCCCGCAGCCCCCGCTGCTGTGATGCTGACGAACCCATATTTAGCCACTGATCCGCTTACCGGATTGGGAAGGATGGGGGAGGACGACGCTAAGCCAGAAGACCTGCCTGTCGGTGATAACCAACAACTTCGGTGGGAAGTGGGTTGCTCAGATGCGTACAGTCGAAAGACTGGGAATGCACGCAGCCCTACCACCCTGCACAGGATCGGGGTATGGCAGCCAGGCAGCATGCATTTATTCTCGCAGGTACCGGCAGCGGTTGTGGTAAAACCACCGTTACGCTTGGTCTGCTCAGCCTGTTGAAGCAGCGCGGCATGCGGGTTCAGCCCTGCAAAGTCGGCCCGGACTACCTCGACACCGGCTGGCATACCGCCATCAGCGGCGTTGCTTCCCGCAATCTCGATAGCTTTATGCTCCCGGAACCGGTGCTCAACGCGCTGTTTTGCGAACAGATGCAGCAGGCGGATATCGCGGTCATTGAAGGTGTGATGGGGCTGTATGATGGCTTCGGCACCGATCCTGATTACTGTAGCACCGCCGCGATGGCCAAACAGCTCGGCTGCGTGGTCATTTTGCTGGTGGATGGTAAAGCGGTTTCCACCTCCATCGCCGCCACGGTAATGGGATTTCAGCACTTCGACCCCAGCCTCAACATTGCCGGCGTTATCGTCAATCGCGTCAACAGCGACACCCACTATCAACTACTCAAAAGCGCCATTGAACACTACTGCGGGTTGCCGGTTCTCGGCTACGTGCCGCGGGTGGACGGCGTAGCCTTACCTGAACGGCATCTGGGGCTGGTCACCGCCCGTGAATCGCTGGTGAATCAGCAGTCGTGGCGCGATTTTTCCCGGACGCTGGCGCAAACGCTGGATATTGAACGGCTCCTTACTCTCAGCCAGCTCACCGCATTACCTGCCGGGGAGTGGCCCGTGCTGCCATCGCCCGACGCCGGAACGGGCCTGACGCTGGCGCTGGCCGACGATGAAGCCTTCAATTTTTACTACCCGGATAACCTCACGCTGCTTGAACGCTGCGGAGTGAATATCGTGCGCTTCAGCCCGTTGCACGATAGCGCACTTCCGCCGTGCCAGATGATTTGGCTCGGCGGCGGCTATCCGGAAATTCATGCCGCCGGGCTGGCGGCTAATACGTCGATGCTGGCGCAACTGCGGGAGGCGCACCGGCGCGGGGTGGCTATCTACGCCGAATGCGGCGGCCTGATGTATCTCGGCAGCACGCTTGAAGACGCCAGCGGTGAAATCTATCCGATGGCCAATCTTATTGCTGGCCACAGCAAGATGGGCAAACGGCTCACCCGCTTTGGCTACTGCGAAGCGCGGGCTATGCGGCAAACGCTGCTGGCGGCACCCGGCGAAACC
This sequence comes from Klebsiella sp., assembly GCA_036498385.1. Lineage (GTDB taxonomy): Bacteria > Pseudomonadota > Gammaproteobacteria > Enterobacterales > Enterobacteriaceae > Klebsiella. The sequence continues at coordinate 21,353 of DASYFN010000022.1, read as the reverse complement.
CTGCGCGGGCATGAGTTCCACTACTCGGATTTTATCCCTGAGATCCCGGCGGTTTTAGCCTGCCGCAAAGTCCGCGATGGTATGACGCGCCAGCAGTGGTCGGGCGGCTGGCAGGTGGGCAACACGTTCGCCAGCTATCTGCACCTGCACTTTGCGCAGCGTCCCACCATGCTCAGCCACTGGCTGGCGGCGGCAAGGAGCGCTTTATGACGCTGCTGGCGTGGTGCGCTGCCTGGGTCCTCGATTTTATCATCGGCGATCCGCAGAGCTGGCCGCATCCGGTGCGCTGGATTGGCAACCTGATCTCCGCCATTCAGCGCGGCGTGCGCCGCTATTGTCGCAGTGATGTTGCCTTACGTGTCGGCGGCGGGGTGATGTGGGTAATTGTGGTCGGCTTGACGTGGGGCGTCTCCTGGGGCGTGCTGACGCTGGCGCAGAGGGTCCATCCGTGGTTTGGCTGGCTGGTTGAGGTGTGGATGATATTCACTGTGCTGGCCGGACGCTGTCTGGCGCAGTCGGCACGGGACGTCGAGCGCCCGCTGCGCGCGGGCGATCTGGCGGAAAGCCGTATCAAACTATCGTGGATCGTCGGGCGCGACACGTCGCAGCTCAATTCACAGCAGATTAATCGCGCGGTGGTTGAGACGGTGGCGGAAAACACCGTCGACGGCATTATCGCGCCGCTCTTCTTCCTGCTGCTCGGCGGCGCGCCGCTGGCGATGGCCTATAAAGCGGTCAATACCCTGGATTCGATGGTTGGCTATAAACACGAAAAATATCGCGCCATCGGCATGGTCAGCGCCCGCCTCGATGATGTCGCCAACTTTATCCCCGCCCGCCTGAGCTGGCTGCTTATCAGCCTCGCCGCTCTCCTCTGCGGTGAAGCTGGCGGCCGCGCGCTGCGCATCGGCTGGCGCGATCGCTACAACCACAGCAGCCCGAACTGCGGCTGGTCGGAAGCCGCCGTTGCCGGGGCGCTCGGTATCCGGCTTGGCGGCCCCAACGATTACTTTGGTCAGCGTGTGGAGAAACCGTGGATCGGCGACGCGACGCACGACATTTCCGTAGATGATATTTCCCGAACGATTCGACTGATGTGGGTATCTTCGACCCTGGCGCTGGCGCTGTTTATGGCAGCCCGGTACTGGCTGGTCGGCGCAGCCTGAGGACAAATGAATGCACTATATCCAGCAACCGCAGGCGATTGAGGCGAAAAGCTTCGACATTATTGGCGACATTATTGCACAGACTCGCCCGGATTACCGCTTTGCCAGCCCGCTGCACGAAGCCATTATCAAGCGTGTGATCCACACCACCGCCGATTTTGACTGGCTGGATATTCTGTGGTTTTCACCTGACGCTCTTCAACGCTTAAGCGCTGCGCTAAGCCAGCCTTGCACGCTTTATACCGACACGACTATGGCGCTCTCCGGGATCAATAAAACCCTGCTGGCAAAATTCGGCGGCGAGTGCCGCTGCTATATCAGCGATCCGCGCGTGGTGGCGGAGGCAAAAGCGCAGGGAATGACCCGTTCGATGGCGGCGGTCGATATCGCGGTCGCTGAAGAGGGCGAGAAAGTGTTTGTTTTCGGCAATGCGCCCACCGCGCTGTTTCGTCTGCTGGAGCATGACGTCGCGGTTAACGGCGTGATTGGCGTGCCGGTCGGTTTCGTCGGTGCAGCGGAGTCGAAAGACGCTCTGGCGCAGAGCGGCCTGCCGGGTATCGCCGCGCTGGGACGAAAAGGCGGCAGCAACGTCGCCGCCGCCACCGTCAACGCTATTTTGTATCACTTACAGGGGGCGCGATGAGCGAGCAATTCTTTGACTCCCCGGTGTGGCACAACGGTAAGGCGTTGCGCAAAGGCTATACCACCGGCTCCTGCGCAACGGCGGCGGCAAAGGTCGCGGCGCTGATGGTAATGCGCCAGCATCTGATTCATCAGGTTTCCATTGTCACCCCTTCCGGCGTGACCCTGTGCCTTAGCGTCGAGTCGCCGCATGTCGAAGGACAGCAAGCGATTGCCGCGATCCGTAAAGATGGCGGCGACGATGTTGATGCTACCCACGGGATGCTGATTTTCGCCCGCGTGACGCTCGATGACTCCGGCGAGATTACCCTGCGCGGCGGCGAAGGCGTCGGCACGATAACGCGCAAAGGGATCGGCCTGGCCATCGGCAGCCCGGCGATTAACCGTACTCCGCGCCACACTATTGAGTCGGCGGTGCGTGAAGCGATTGGCCCGTCGCGCGGGGCGACGGTAGAAATTTTCGCCCCGGAAGGCGAGGCGCGGGCGCAGAAAACCTATAACTCGCGGCTGGGGATCCTGGGCGGCATCTCGATTATCGGCACCACCGGTATCGTGACGCCGATGTCCGAGGAGAGCTGGAAACGTTCGCTGTCGCTTGAGCTGGAAATGAAGCGTGCGGCGGGGCTGGAGCGAGTGGTGCTGGTGCCGGGCAACCACGGCGAGCGCTTTGTTCGCGAGCAGATGGGCCTCGATTCTCAGGTGGTGGTCACCATGAGCAACTTTGTCGGCTACATGATTGAAGAGGCTGTGCGCCTCGGGTTCCGTCAGATTGTGCTGATTGGCCATCCCGGCAAGCTGATTAAAGTCGCCGCCGGCATCTTCCACACCCACAGCCATATCGCCGATGCGCGGATGGAAACCCTGGTCGCGCATCTGGCGCTGCTGGGCGCGCCGCTGGAACTTCTGCGGCTGGTGAGCGAATGCGATACCACCGAAGCGGCGATGGAGCACATCGCCGCGTACGGTTTTCAGCAGATCTATAACCACCTTGCTGAACGCATCTGCCTGCGGGTGATGCAGATGCTGCGCTTTACCAAAACGCCGCCCGTCTGCGACGCCATCATGTTCTCCTTTGATAACAAAATACTCGGCAGTAATCGCCCGGTCGCTGAAATTGCGCGGGAGATGTCATGTTAACGGTCGTCGGTATGGGCCCGTCAGGCCTGCATCTGATGACACCGGCGGCGCGGGAAGCGGTCGCCAGAGCGGACGCGCTGGTTGGCGGCAAGCGGCACTTGCAGCAGTTCCCGGCGTTTCGCGGCGAGCGGTTTGCGCTGGGCGCCAATATTGCCGAACTGCTGGAGTGGCTCGGCGAACGTGAAGGGCAGCGGGTGGTGGTGCTGGCCTCCGGCGACCCGCTGTTTTACGGCATCGGTACGCGGCTGGTCGCTCATTTTGGCATCGAGCGCGTGCGTATTATCCCTGGCATCAGTGCGGTGCAGTATCTCTGCGCGAAGGCCGGTATTGATATGAACGATATCTGGCTGACCAGCAGCCACGGGCGGGATGTCTGTTTTGATGAGCTGGCGCGCCAGCGCAAGGTGGCGATGGTGACCGACGGGCGCTGCGGGCCGCGGGAAATCGCCGCCCAACTGGCGGCACGGGGGAAAGGGTATCGCTGGATGGTAATTGGCGAAAATCTGGCGATGGATAACGAGCGGATCCACTGGCTACCGGTCAGTGAGGTCGACGGCGAATATGAGATGAATGCGGTGGTGATCCTCGATGAAAGATGAGCTTTTTCTGCGCGGCGAGAAGGTGCCGATGACCAAAGAGGCGGTTCGCGCGCTGGCGCTGGCCAAACTTGAGCTGCACCGGGCAAGCCACCTGATTGATATCGGCGCCGGTACCGGCAGCGTGTCGATTGAGGCGGCGCTGCATTATCCCTCACTGCAGGTGACGGCAATCGAACGCAACCCCGCGGCCCTGCAACTGCTGGACGAAAATCGCCAGCATTTCGCCTGCGGCAACGTTGAGATCCTGCCGGGCGAGGCCCCAATGGTGATTACCGAACGAGCCGACGCCATTTTTATGGGCGGCAGCGGCGGCCATCTTGATGAACTGATTGAGTGGTCGTGGCAGCAACTCTATCCCGGCGGTCGTCTGGTGATGACCTTTATCCTGCAGGAGAACCTGAACGCCGCACTCGACTATCTGCGGCTGCGGGGAATCAACCAGGTCGATTGCCTGCAGCTTAACGTCTCATCGCTCGCCGCGCTGGGCAGCGGCCACTATTTCAAACCGAATAATCCCGTTTTTGTTATCGCCTGTCAGAAGGAAGAAAACCATGGTTGAGACATTTGACCCCCGTTGTGTGTGGTTCGTGGGCGCAGGGCCGGGCGACCGTGAGCTGATTACCCTCAAGGGCTACCGCTTGCTCCAGCAGGCCCTGGTGGTGATCTACGCCGGGTCGCTGATTAACACCGAATTGCTGGCGTATTGCCCGCCAGGCGCCGAGTGTCACGACAGCGCCGAGCTGCATCTGGAACAAATTCTCGACCTGATGGAAGCCGGCGTTAAGGCCGGGAAAACGGTGGTGCGTTTACAGACCGGGGACGTGTCGCTGTATGGCTCGGTACGTGAACAGGGCGAAGAACTGAGCAAACGCGGCATTGGCTGGCAGGTGGTGCCGGGCGTCAGCGCGTTTTTGGGCGCGGCGGCGGAGCTGGGCGTCGAGTACACCGTCCCGGAAGTTTCCCAGAGCCTGATTATCACCCGCCTCGAAGGGCGCACGCCGGTGCCGGAGCGCGAGCAGCTTGAATCGTTTGCCAGCCACCAGACCTCGATGGCGATTTACCTTTCCGTGCAGCGCATTCACCGGGTGGCGGAGCGCCTGATTGAAGGCGGCTATCCGGCAACCACGCCGGTGGCGGTGATCTATAAAGCGACCTGGCCGGAAAGCCAGACCGTGCGCGGTACCCTGGCGGATATTGGCGACAAGGTGCGCGATGCGGGGATCCGCAAAACGGCGCTTATTCTGGTCGGGAATTTCCTCGGCCCGGAGTATCACTACTCAAAACTCTACGCGGCGGACTTTAGTCATGAATACCGTAAAGCCTGAATCTATCGCGCTCTTCTGCCTGACCCCTGGCGGCGTCCGGTTGGCGAAACGGCTGGCGGCCATGCTGCCGTTAACCTGCTTCACCAGCGAGAAGCTGCTGGAGGAAGGATTTCTCCCCTTTGAAAACGGTTTTGCCAGCGCTGCGCGCGAGGCCTTTAGCAGCTATTCGGCGCTGATTTTCATTGGCGCGACCGGTATCGCGGTACGCGTGCTGGCCCCGCTGGTGAATGACAAGTTCAGCGATCCGGCGGTGGTGGTGATTGACGAGCGCGGCCAGCATGTCATTAGCCTGCTTTCCGGCCACGCGGGGGGCGCCAATGCCCTGAGCCGCTATCTGGCCGGGATGCTGGGCGCTGATCCGGTGATTACCACCGCCACCGACGTCAATGATATGGCGGCCCTGGATACCCTGGCGTTTCAGCTTAATGCCCGCATGGCCGACTTCCGCGCGGCGGTGAAAATCATCAACCAGATGCTGGTCAGCCATCAGCGTGTCGGTCTGTGGTGGGACGAAGAGCTGGATGAAGACGTCAGCCACTGCGACCGGCGCGGGTTTATCACCGTGACCGATCTGCATCAGCTTCCCGAGCTGGACGCGCTTGTCTGCATCACCCTGCGCAACGAACTGCCGGAGATCGCCGTGCCGCACTGGAAACTGGTGCCACAGCGAGTGGTCGCCGGAATTGGCTGCCGTCGCGATACACCATTCCCGCTATTAGCGGCGCTGCTGGCGCGCCAGCTTGAGGCGCAGCGTCTTGATCCGCTGGCGCTGAAAGCCATCGGCAGCGTCACGCTGAAGAAGCACGAGCAGGGGCTGATTCAACTGGCGTCCTGCTGCCGCGTGCCGTTCGAAACCTTTCCCGTTGATGCCCTGCGCGAGCATGAGCATCACTTTCCCGCTTCATCGTTCGTCAGAAAAACCGTCGGCGTGGGGAGCGTATCCGGTCCGGCGGCCTGGCTGCTGAGCCATGGGCAACTGTTGGGTGAAACCCTGCGCGAACAGGGCGTCACTATTACTTTGGGAGTTTCACACTGATGTTAAGCGTAATCGGAATTGGCCCTGGCTCGCAGTCAATGATGACCATGGAGGCCATTGAAGCGCTGCAGGCGGCGGAAATCGTCGTTGGCTATAAAACCTACACTCACCTGGTGAAAGCCTTTACCGGCGATAAACAGGTGATCAAAACCGGGATGTGCAAAGAGATTGAGCGCTGCCAGGCGGCGATTGAACTGGCGCAGGCCGGGCATAACGTGGCGCTGATCAGCAGCGGCGATGCCGGTATTTACGGCATGGCAGGGCTGGTGCTTGAACTGGTCAGCAAGCAGAAGCTGGATGTGGAGGTTCGCCTGATCCCGGGGATGACCGCCAGCATCGCCGCCGCCTCGCTACTGGGTGCGCCGCTGATGCACGACTTCTGCCATATCAGCCTCAGCGACCTGCTGACCCCGTGGCCGGTGATTGAAAAGCGCATTGTCGCCGCTGGCGAAGCCGACTTCGTTATCTGTTTTTACAACCCGCGCAGCCGCGGCCGCGAGGGCCATCTGGCGCGCGCCTTTGAGCTGCTGTCGACCAGCAAAAGCGCCCAGACGCCGGTGGGGGTGGTGAAGTCCGCCGGACGTAAAAAGCAGGAGAAATGGCTGACCACCCTGGGAGAGATGGATTTTGCACCGGTGGATATGACCAGCCTGGTGATCGTCGGCAACAAAGCGACCTATGTACAGGATGGCCTGATGATCACCCCGCGAGGCTACGTGCTGTGAGCTATGGCGAGGTGTTGGTCATAGGCGGAACCAGCGACGCGCGGGCGCTGTGCCAGCAGCTTGATGCGGCGCAGGTCCACTACACCCTGTCGGTGGCGACGCCGACTGGCCAGCAACTGGCGGGCGATATTCGGGGCATGGTGCGCTGCGGGCGTCTTGAACTGGGGGAGATGGTTGCCTGGCTGAAGGCTAACCGTACCCGCTGGGTGATTGATGCTTCTCATCCCTACGCCGAAGCGGTGAGCCGCAATATCGTCCGGGCCTGTGCAATGGCTGACGTGTTGCTGAGCCGTTATCAGCGCCCGGAACAGCTGAGTGGCCTGACGCATCCGCTGCTTTATACCGTGCAGAGTATCGACGAAGCCTGCGAGGTTGCTCGGCGCTTCGGCCAGCGCGTGCTGCTCACCACCGGAAGCAAAGATCTGGCGCGCTGGCGGACGGGATTGAGCGGAAAAACGCTGCTGGCCCGGGTGTTACCCATAGCCGATGTCATCGCCCAGTGCGCCGCACTGGGGTTCGGCGTTGGCGAGATCTTCGCCCTGTGCGGGCCGTTCAGCGCCGGGTTCAATGCCGCCTTCTACCGCCAGTGCCGGGCCGATGTGGTGATCACCAAAGCCTCCGGCGCCGAGGGCGGCTATGAGGAAAAAGTACAACCCTGTCTGGATGCCGGTATCCCCTGCATCGTGATTACGCGCCCGGCACCGCTGGTGAAGGGGGAAGAGTTACTGGAAAGTCAGGCTGCCTTTGCCCGGCGCTTAGCGCGCTGGCTGGCCGCTGCTTAAGGAGTCAGAAATGAAAAAAGCGCTTCTGGTGGTCAGTTTTGGCACCAGCTATCCCGACACCTGTGAAAAGAACATCGTCGCCTGCGAGCGCGAGCTGGCGGCCAGTTGCCCGGACCGCGATATGTTTCGCGCCTTCACTTCCGGGATGATTATTCGCAAGCTCAAACAGCGCGATGGTATCGAGATTGATACGCCGCTACAGGCTTTGCAGAAGCTGGCCGAGCAGGGCTATCAGGATGTGGCGATTCAGTCGCTGCATATCATCAACGGTGATGAATATGAAAAGATCGTCCGCGAAATGCAAAGCCTGCGCCCGCTGTTCGCTCGCCTGACGCTGGGGGCGCCGCTGCTGAGCAGCCACGACGATTATGTTCAACTGATGCAGGCGCTGCGCCAGCAGATGCCGCCGCTTGCCGCCAATGAAACGGTGGTCTTTATGGGCCACGGCGCGAGCCATCACGCCTTCGCCGCCTACGCCTGCCTGGACCATATGATGATGGCTAAGGGTTTTCCGGCGCGGGTCGGCGCAGTCGAAAGCTATCCGGAAGTCGATATTCTTATTGACAGCCTGCGCCAGCAGGGGGTGACCGGCGTGCACCTGATGCCGCTGATGCTGGTGGCGGGCGATCACGCGATCAACGATATGGCCTCGGACGAAGAGGACTCCTGGAAAACGCTGTTCAACGCCGCCGGTATCACGGCGACGCCGTGGCTGAACGGGCTGGGAGAGAATCCGGCGGTGCGCGCGATGTTCGTCGCTCACCTGCAGCAGGCGCTGAGCCTGGCGATGGAGGAGGCGGCATGAGCGGCAAACTCTATGCCCTGAGCACCGGGCCTGGCGCCTCCGACCTGATTACCGTGCGCGCGGCGCGCGTGCTGGGCAAGCTGGACATTCTCTATGCGCCCGCCGGGCGTAAAGGCGGCGACAGCCTCGCGCTCTCCATCGTGCGCGAATATATCGGCGAACGGACCGAAGTACGCTGCTGCCATTTCCCGATGAGCGCCGACAGCGCGGAAAAAGAGGCGGTGTGGGATGAGGTCGCAGCCGCGCTGGTGCAGGAAGTGGAGGCGGACAAGCAGGTGGGGTTTATTACCCTCGGCGACGCCATGCTGTTCAGCACCTGGGTGTTCTTACTCCAGCGCATCGGCTGCCCGGAGTGGCTGGAGATTGTGCCCGGCGTCACCTCTTTCGCCGCCATTGCCGCGCGTTCGAAAACGCCGCTGGCCATGGAGCAGCAGTCGCTGGCGGTGATCTCCTGCACCGCGCCGGAAACGGAAATCGAGCAGGCGCTGCGCCAGCATGAAAGCCTGGTGCTGATGAAAGTGTACGGACGCTTTCCCCGCATCAAAGCGCTGCTGGCGAAAAACGGCCTGCTGGATGCCGCGCTGATGATGTCCGAAGCCACGCTGCCGGGCGAGCAGTGCTGGCGCCATCTCAATGACGTCAGCGACGACCAGCCGCTGCCCTATTTCTCGACCATTCTGGTCAATAAACAGTGGGAGTATGCAGAATGAAACTTGAACAACAGCTAAAACAGCTCTCTTTCAGCGGGTTAGCTGCGGCGCTATTGCTGATAGTGGTTCCCGAGAAGGCTTTCGCGATGCACATCATGGAGGGTTTTTTACCGCCGATGTGGGCGCTGGCGTGGTGGCTGCTGTTTTTACCCTGTCTGTGGTACGGGCTGGTGCGCCTGCGTCGTATCGTGCAGGAAGACAACAATCAGAAGGTGCTACTGGCGCTGTGCGGGGCGTTTATTTTTGTGCTCTCGGCGCTGAAAATTCCTTCTGTCACTGGCAGTTGTTCGCACCCGACCGGCGTTGGCCTGGCGGTGATCCTCTTTGGGCCGGGCGTGGTGGCGATCCTTGGCGCCATTGTGCTGCTGTTCCAGGCGCTGCTGTTGGCGCACGGCGGGCTGACGACGCTTGGCGCGAACGGGATGTCGATGGCGGTGATCGGGCCGGTGGTCGGCTATATGGTGTGGAAAATGGCTTGCCGCGCGGGCATTCGCCGCGATGTCGGGGTGTTTCTCTGCGCGATGCTGGCGGATCTGGTGACCTACTTTGTCACCTCCGTACAGCTCGGCGTGGCCTTCCCGGATCCGACGGCGGGCATGACCGGCTCGATCGTCAAGTTTATGGGGATCTTCTGCCTGACGCAGATCCCGATCGCCATCGCTGAAGGGTTGTTAACCGTCATGATCTACGACCAGTTGACCAAACGTCAGCTGATTACTGCACAGGGGCATTAACATGAAAAAGACGCTGATATTGTTAGCTATGGTGGTGGCGCTGGTGATCCTGCCGTTCTTTATCGATCACGGTGGCGAGTTCGGCGGTTCGGATGGCGAGGCGGAGAGCCAGATTCAGGTGGTCGCGCCGCATTATGAGCCGTGGTTCCAGCCGCTGTACGAACCGGCGAGCGGAGAAATTGAGAGCCTGCTGTTTACCCTACAGGGCTCCCTCGGCGCGGCGGTGATTTTCTATATTCTGGGCTACAGCAAAGGCAGACAGCGCCGTGATGACCGGGTTTGACCGACTCAGCTACCAGAGCCGCTGGTTTCACGTCGCGCCTGAGCGCAAGTTCCTGTTCTGGCTGCTGCTGATGGCGCTGGCCTTTACCCTGCCTCCGCTGGGGCAGGGGATCGAAATGGTGCTGATTGCCGCCTTGACCTGCTGGCTGCTGCGGATCTCGCCGTGGCGCTGGTGCCGCTGGATGGCGCTACCGTTTGGCTTCCTGCTGATCGGCGTGCTGACCATTCTGGTTAGCGTCAGCCGCAATCCGCAGGAGCTGCTGGTGAGCCTGCCGCTGGGTAGCGTCTGGCTGGGCATCACGTCGGAGGGGCTGACGACCGCGAAGCAGACCTTCTGGCGCAGCCTGGCAGCGCTGGCGTCGACCTTCTGGCTGGTGCTGAATCTGCCGTTCCCGCAGCTTATTGTGTTGCTCAAGCGCGGGCGGGTGCCGCGACTGCTGACCGAGCAGATCCTGCTGACCTGGCGTTTTATTTTTATCCTTTTAGACGAAGCGCTGGCGATTCACCGTGCGCAGACGTTACGTTTTGGCTACCGTAGCGTGCCGAAGGGCTATCGTTCGCTGGCGATGCTGTCAGGACTATTGTTTACCCGGGTGATGATCCGCTACCAACAGATGAGCACCACGCTGGATATCAAACTGTATCAGGGTGATTTTCACCTCTAAGGATAAGTATGCTTGCCACGACCGATCTCTGGTTCCGCTATCAGGACGAGCCGGTGCTGAAGGGGCTGACGCTGGATTTTTCCCATCACGCCGTAACCGGACTGGTGGGGGCGAACGGCTGCGGAAAATCCACGCTGTTTATGAACCTGAGCGGTCTGCTGCGCCCGCAGAGCGGGGCGGTACTGTGGCAAGGAAAACCACTGGACTACAGCAAGCGCGGTCTGCTGGCGCTGCGTCAACAGGTGGCGACGGTATTCCAGGACCCGGACCAGCAAATCTTCTATACCGATATCGACAGCGATATCGCTTTTAGCCTGCGTAACCTGGGCGTTGCGGAAGAGGAAATTGCCCGCCGGGTGGACGATGCCCTGACTCTCGTCGATGCTCAGGGGTTTCGTCACCAGCCGATTCAGTGCCTGAGCCACGGGCAGAAAAAGCGCGTGGCGATAGCCGGCGCACTGGTGCTGCAGGCGCGCTATTTACTGCTTGATGAGCCTACGGCGGGGCTCGATCCTTCGGGACGCGCGCAGATGATCGATATTATTAAGCGCATTGTCGATCAGGGCAACCACGTGGCGATCTCCAGCCACGATATCGATCTGATCTATGAAGTCAGCGATGCGGTTTACGTGTTACGCCGCGGCGAAGTGCTGGCGCACGGCGAACCCGGCGACGTGTTTGTCCGCAGCGAACTGATGAGCCAGGCCGGGCTAACCCAGCCGTGGCTGGTGAAACTGCATGCGCAACTGGGGCTACCGTTGTGTAAAACCGAAGAAGAATTTTTTACGCGGATGCGAAACAACGCGATGAAGGAGGCGTCATGACGCTGGCTATTATGTTACAGGGCACCGCTTCCGACGTCGGTAAAAGCGTGCTGGTCGCGGGGCTGTGCCGTATTTTTTATCAGGACGGGCAGCGTACCGCGCCATTTAAATCGCAAAATATGGCGCTTAATTCCGGTATTACGCCGGATGGCAAAGAGATGGGGCGCGCGCAGATTTTCCAGGCCGAAGCGGCAGGTATTACCCCGGATGTGCGCATGAACCCGGTGCTGCTTAAGCCAACCAGCGACCGTAAAGCGCAGGTGGTGCTGATGGGCAAGGTAGCGACCGATATGGACGCGGTGAGCTATCACCAGTACAAGCCGCGTCTGCGTGAGCAGATCCGCTCGGTCTATAGTAGCCTGGCCGCCGAATATGATGTGCTGGTGCTGGAAGGGGCAGGCAGCCCGGCGGAGATCAACCTGCGTGATCGCGACATCGTCAATATGGGCATGGCCGGGATGGCGCAGTGCCCGGTGATCCTCGTGGCGGATATTGACCGCGGCGGCGTATTCGCCTCTATTTACGGCACTCTCGCGTTGCTGCATGACCATGAACGCGCGCGGGTTAAGGGCGTAATTATTAATAAATTTCGCGGTGACGTGGCGCTGCTGTCCTCCGGGATCGAGCAGATAGAAGCGCTTACCGGCGTTCCGGTGCTCGGCGTGATGCCGTGGCTGGAGGTCGATCTCGAAGATGAAGACGGCGTCGCGCTGCAAAAGGGCAAATATCTGCGTACCGACAGGCGCGACATTGAGATTGCCGTAGTCCAGGTGCCGCACATCGCCAATTTTACCGATTTCAACGCCCTGGCGGCGCAGCCGGACGTTCGCGTGCGCTATGTTCGCCAGCCGCAGGAGCTGGCGGGCGTGGATATGGTGATCCTGCCGGGCAGTAAAAATACCCTCGGCGATCTGCGCTGGCTGCGCGAAAGCGGCATGGCGCACGCGGTGCTGCAGGCCCGGCGTCAGGGCGTACCGGCGCTGGGGATCTGCGGCGGCTACCAGATGCTCGGCGAAACCATTATCGATGAGGTGGAGTCGGGGCTTGGCACGCAGCCGGGGTTGGGTTTGCTCAATACTGTAACCCACTTCGCGCACAGCAAGACGACCACCCAGGTGACGGCGACTCTGGCTCACGCTCTTCCTGCGTGGCTGGCGGCAACGGCAGGAATTGCCGTAAGCGGCTATGAAATCCACATGGGTGAAACCGAGCTGCGCGACGGCTGCCGTTCGCTGATGCAATTACATAAAAACGGGCTGAGCATGGCGGACGGCGCGGTCAGCGATGACGGCCTGGCGTTTGGCACCTATCTGCACGGTCTGTTTGATAGCGATGAATTTACCCGCGCGCTGGTTAACGGCCTGCGCCAGCGTAAAGGGCTGGCGGCGCTGGATAGCGAATTCGAGTATGCGCAGTATAAATCCCGCCAGTTCGACCTGCTGGCCGACGCGATGCGTCAGCATATAGATATCGAAAAAATCTACGCCATCATGCGCCAACACCAGGAGCCCGTATGCTGACTTTAGTCACCGGTGGGGCGCGCAGCGGTAAAAGCCGTCATGCCGAAGCGCTGATCGCCCATGCGCCGCAGGTACTCTATATCGCCACCTCGCAGATCTTTGATGACGAAATGGCGGCGAGGATCCAGCACCACCGCGACGGCAGGCCCGCACACTGGCGCACCGCCGAGCGCTGGCAGCAGCTTGATGAACTGATAACCCCGGATATCGCCCCGGAAGAGGCGATTTTGCTGGAATGTATCACCACCATGGTGACCAACCTGCTGTTTGCGCTGGGGGGCGACAGCTCGCCGGACGGCTGGGATTACGCCACGATGGAGCGGGCGATCGACGCCGAAATCGGCGTCCTGATTGCCGCCTGTCAGCGCTGTCCTGCCCACGTGGTGCTGGTGACCAACGAAGTGGGGATGGGGATTGTGCCGGAAAACCGTCTGGCCCGCCATTTCCGCGATATCGCCGGGCGCGTCAACCAGCGCCTGGCGGTGGCTGCGGACGAGGTGTGGCTGGTGGTGTCGGGCATCGGCGTGAAGATCAAATAGACCAGGCGCTCCATACCAGGAATACCAGGAGTTATTCTTCCTGCTGACTCTGCCGTGAGCCAGCCAACATGACGAGAACCTCTTATGCAAAGCTTAACCTCTCTACTGGGCGCGATCCCGGCGCCTGATGAAAACGCGATGGCGCGCGCCCGGCTTCATATCGACGGTCTGCTGAAGCCGCCCGGAAGCCTTGGACGCCTTGAAGATCTTGCCGTACAGCTGGCGGGCATGCCTGGTCTGGAAGGCGTGCCGCAGGTGAAAAAGAAGGCGCTGCTGGTGATGTGCGCTGACCACGGCGTGTGGGATGAAGGGGTCGCCATCTCGCCGAAAGCGGTGACCGCGATCCAGGCGGCGAATATGATGTTAGGCAAAACCGGTGTTTGCGTGCTGGCGGCGCAGGCGGGCGCGAAAATGCACGTGATTGATGTCGGGATCGATGCCGAACTTATTCCGGGCGTTATCAATATGCGCGTGGCGCGTGGCTGTGGCAATATCGCCATCGGTCCGGCGATGAGCCGCGGCCAGGCGGAAGAGCTGTTGCTGGAGGTGATGCGCTATACCCGTGGCCTGGCGGAAGATGGCGTCACGCTGTTTGGCGTCGGGGAACTCGGGATGGCGAATACCACTCCGGCGGCGGCGATTGTCAGCGTCCTGACTGGCAGCGATGCGCAGGAGGTGGTGGGGATTGGCGCCAATCTGCCGTTGGCTAAAGTCGGCAACAAAGTGGAGGTGGTGCGTCGGGCTATCGCCGTCAACCAGCCCGATCCGCATGACGGTCTGGACGTGCTGGCAAAAGTAGGTGGTTTTGATTTATTGGGAATGGCGGGCGTGATGCTGGGCGCGGCCTCTTGCGGCCTGCCAGTGGTGCTCGATGGCTTCCTCTCCTACGCGGCGGCGCTGGCGGCGTGCCGGATTGCGCCATCGGTGAAACCCTATCTGATCCCGTCGCACTATTCGGCGGAGAAGGGAGCGCGTACGGCGCTGATGCACCTGGAGCTGGATCCGTATCTCAACATGGGAATGCGCCTGGGCGAAGGCAGCGGCGCGGCGCTGGCGATGCCGATCGTTGAGGCGGCCTGCGCAATGTACCATGATATGGGCATGCTGGCGGCGAGCAATATTGTTTTGCCGAAGGGCTGAGAAGGGGCTGGGGACGGCGCTGAGCCGTTCCCGGACGCATGAATAAGATTTTGCGGAGCGCAGAAACAAAAAAACACCCGCGAGAGTGTTTGATGTTGGTTGCGGGGGCCGGATTTGAACCGACGACCTTCGGGTTATGAGCCCGACGAGCTACCAGGCTGCTCCACCCCGCGTCACCGTACTGCTTGTACTTCATCAAATTTTAATTGGTTGCGGGGGCCAGATTTGAACTGACGACCTTCGGGTTATGAGCCCGACGAGCTACCAGGCTGCTCCACCCCGCGTCCGTGGAAGCGCACTATACTCCGCTAACATTTTGATGCAACCATTTTTGACAAAAATCGTCAATTTTGTAAAAAATGGTGCATATAGAAGCACTTCCCGTCTGTTTTTTGCGCAAAACTGCCTTTGCGGTGCCTAAGCGCATTTCATTAGCCCTGGGGGTTTGTTATCTTCATCACGCACCCGGGCTTAGCAGCATAAAGAAGAGATACCATGAAAGGATGTTGGGCAAAATACGCAGTAACAGGCGCGATGCTGGCAATGCTCGCCGCCTGTTCCTCAAAACCGACCGATCGCGGTCAGCAGTATAATGAAGGTAAATTCACCCAGCCGTTTTCACTGGTTAACCAGCCTGATGCGGTAGGTTCACCGATTAACGCTGGCGATTTCTCCGAGCAGGTAAGACAGATTCGTAGCGCCTCTCCGCGCCTCTATACCAGCCAGAGCAATGTCTACAATGCGATTCAGGAGTGGCTGCGTTCCGGCGGCGACACCCGCACGCTGAGCCAGTTCGGTATTGATGCCTGGCAGATGCAGGGGACGGATAACTACGGTAACGTCCAGTTTACCGGCTACTACACGCCAGTGGTGCAGGCGCGCCATACTCGCCAGGGCGAGTTCCAGTATCCGATTTACCGTATGCCGCCGAAGCGCGGCAAGCTGCCGTCCCGCGCCAGCATTTATGCTGGCGCTCTGAGCGACAACTATATCCTGGCCTACAGCAACTCGCTGATGGATAACTTTATCATGGACGTGCAGGGCAGCGGCTACATTGACTTTGGCGACGGCTCGCCGCTGAACTTCTTTAGCTATGCCGGGAAAAACGGCTGGCCCTATTACAGCATCGGTAAAGTGCTGATCGACCGCGGCGAAGTGAAGCGTGAAGATATGTCGATGCAGGCGATCCGCGAATGGGGCGAAAAACACAGCGAGGCGGAAGTGCGCGAGCTGCTGGAGCAGAACCCGTCGTTCGTCTTCTTTAAACCGCAGTCTTTTGCGCCGGTGAAAGGCGCCAGCGCGGTGCCGCTGATTGGCCGCGCGTCGGTGGCATCTGATCGTTCTATTATTCCTGCTGGTACCACGTTGCTGGCGGAAGTGCCGCTGCTGGACAATAACGGCAAATTTAACGGTCAGTACGAGCTGCGTTTAATGGTGGCTCTCGATGTTGGCGGCGCGATTAAAGGCCAGCACTTTGATATTTACCAGGGTATTGGCCCGGATGCCGGGCATCGTGCCGGTTGGTATAATCACTACGGCCGCGTGTGGGTGCTGAAAAACGCCCCGGGCGCGGGCAACGTATTTAGCGGCTAGTACTCCGGTTCTTTTCCCCGGCCGCGCTGCGCTTACCGGGGCTACGGCTGATTTTGTAGTCCAGGTAAGGCGCTTGCGCCGCGACCCGGGAATATCCACTTATTCTGAGGTTTTATGTCTGTGGTAATCAGCGATGCCTGGCGCCAGCGTTTTGGCGGCACGGCGCGTTTATATGGTGAAAAGGCGCTGCAATGTTTTGCCGACGCGCACGTCTGCGTGGTGGGCATCGGCGGCGTGGGCTCCTGGGCGGCGGAAGCGCTGGCGAGAACCGGGATTGGCGCGATAACCCTCATCGATATGGATGACGTCTGCGTGACTAATACCAACCGCCAGATCCACGCGCTTGGCGGTAACGTTGGTCTGGCGAAAGCCGAGGTAATGGCGGAACGCATTCGCCTGATCAATCCCGAATGTCGGGTAACGGTGGTGGACGATTTTGTCACCCCGGAAAACGTCGCTGAATATCTCGGCGTTGGCTTCAGCTATGTGATTGATGCCATCGACAGCATCCGTCCGAAAGCAGCCTTAATCGCCTGGTGCCGACGTAATAAGGTGCCGCTGGTGACTACTGGCGGCGCGGGCGGGCAAATCGATCCGACGCAAATTCAGGTCGCCGATCTGGCGAAAACTATCCAGGATCCGCTGGCGGCAAAGCTGCGCGAGCGACTGAAGGGCCAGTTCGGGGTGGTGAAGAACAGCAAAGGTAAGCTTGGCGTGGATTGCGTGTTTTCCACCGAAGCGCTGGTTTATCCGCAGGCGGATGGCAGCGTTTGTGCAATGAAAAGCACCGCTGAAGGTCCGAAACGGATGGATTGCGCATCCGGCTTTGGCGCCGCGACGATGGTGACCGCGACCTTCGGTTTTGTCGCCGTATCCCATGCGCTGAAAAAAATGCTGGCGAAGGCGGAGCGGCAGAGGGCGTAGATCCCCAGGTCGCGGCGCAGGCACCTTATCCGGGCGACAAAATCAACGCCATCAAGAGGCGCGAATCGAGAGCTTAACCCTCGCGGGCGGCGGCGAGCACCGCTTCTCTCAGCGCGCTGAGCCCCTGGCTGCGCGAGGCGCTCAGTTGGCCGCGCAGTCCTAATTCATCAAATAGCGCCAGCGGCTCCTGCGCCTGTAGCTCAGCGGCGCTTTTGCCTTCAATGGCGGTCAGCAGTACCGCCAGCATACCGCGCACGATACGACCCTCGCTATCGCCGTAGAAATGCAGTTTGCCCTCGGCATCAACGAAATATCCCAGCCAGACGCGATTTTCACACCCGGCAATCTCTCTGGCCCGCGCTTTCAGGTCATCCGGCAGCGCAGGAAGCTGCTTACCCAATAAAATCAACTGGCGGTATTTATCTTCCCACTGAGCGAGCGGAGTAAACGTCTGGCGTAAAGTCTCTTCAGTGATACGGGTACCAAAAGGGTGAGAAGTTGTCATTAATCCACCAGTATTTGCAGAGCGCGGTCAACGGCGTGCACCAGCGCGTAAACATCGTCTTGCGTATTATAAGGCGCGAAGGAGGCCCGCAGGGTGCCGCTGACGCCAAGCGCCGCCAGCAGCGGCTGAGCGCAATGCTGACCGGCGCGCAGCGCGATACCCGATTCCGCCAAAAGCGTCACCATATCGCTATGGTGGACGCCATCAAAGTCAAACGCCAGCAGGCTGGAATCCTGGCAGCGGAACGAGCGAAAGCCAGGGCGCTTCGCCAGTTCCTCTTCCGCCAGCGTGGCCAGACCACGGCTCCAGTTTTCCGCTTGCGCGACATCCGTCTCTTCCAGCCACTCCAGTGCCGCGCTCAGGCCAATCACGCCAGCGATATTTGGCGTTCCGGCCTCGAAGCGCCAGGGCACGGGCTGGGTTTTGAAGCCATCGAAGGTGACTTCAGTAATCATTTTTCCGCCGCCGAGCCACGGCGACATCTCTGCCAGCCGTTCGCTTTTGCCATACAGTGCGCCGATGCCGGTAGGCCCGTAGAGCTTATGGCCGGAAAAAGCATAAAAGTCGATATCCAGCGCCTGGACGTCCGCCGGGAAATGTACTGCGCCCTGTGCGCCGTCGACCATCACCACCATCCCGGCATCATGGGCCAGACGAATTGCCAGAGCCAGGTCCGGGCAACCGCCAGTGACGTTAGACATCTGGCCAATCGCCAGCACTCGGCTACGCGGCGTAATGAGCGTAGCAAGAGTTGCCACGTCCGGCAGACGATTGCTCGCAAGCGGTAGCTTCACGACCTGCGCGCCGGTTTGCTCCGCGACGATTAGCCACGGCACCAGGTTGGCATGATGCTCCGCTTCGCTGACGATAATCTCATCGCCGGGCTTTAGCCGCGGGCGCACGTAGCTCTGCGCCACCATATTAATGGCTTCGGTGGTGCCGCGCGTCCAGACGATATCCTGGCCGGAAGGGGCGTTGAGCAGCCTCGCCACCCGTTCGCGCGCGTTTTCATAGCGGTCGGTTAGCTGCCGGGCGGCAGTGAACTGGCTACGGTGGACATTGCCGGCGCTGAGACGATAGAACTGGTCGCTGGCCTCAATAACCGTCAGCGGTTTGAGTGTTGTCGCTGCGCTATCAAGATAGACGCCAGCGTCGGCCAGCGCCGGAAACTGGGCGCGAAATTGGGCGGGGTTGAATGCGTTCATGAGATTCCTCGTATTGATAACAGGATCGTCGCGCAAATCGGCGGGTGATACAAGGTTTCTGCTAACGACTGGAATTTTCTGAATATGACTTTGGGGGGGTAAAAGATGGTTATGCTAAATAGTGTTGGGTTTGCATTTTAACCTGGTGCAGAACGAATCATAAGCAGTATAAATAGTCGAAAGGAGAGAGAGATGAAAATGAATAAGACTGCCGCCATTATTTCTGCCTGTGTGCTGACCTTCGGCCTGAGCGCCTGCTCCTCCAACTACGTGATGCATACCAACGATGGGCGCACCATTGTGACTGATGGTAAACCGCAAACGGATAATGATACCGGGATGATTTCGTACAAAGATGCCTGGGGAAACAAGCAGCAGATTAACCGCTCTGACGTAAAAGAGCTGGGCGAGCTGGATAACTGATTCAGGTATAGCAGGCAAAAAAAAGCACCGCGCAGTGCGGTGCTACATTAAATCACTATGGACAGACAGGGTAAATGTACAGGAAGTGAAAAGGGTAGCTTAGCTACCATGGTCCGCAAACCCGGACCAATTGCAAACACAACAACACAACATCACAACCGTAAGCCAAAAGCTTGTTGGAACACGCATTCCAAAAAAAGCTTTTCGTTCCGGCTCAGGAAGTGGCGCCACTATAGGTATTTGCTGGTAGAAGCTCAACGGACAAATTATAATAGCTCAGATAAAAAAAACTAATAGGTTAACTATTGTTTCCTGTTTGTTAAATTGCCTTAACATCTAAGCCAGAATAACTATGTCCAAGCGTTTGCCACCTCTGAATGCATTACGTGTTTTTGATGCAGCCGCACGTCATCTTAGCTTCACTCGCGCCGCCGATGAGCTTTTTGTGACGCAGGCCGCAGTCAGCCATCAAATCAAGTCCCTGGAGGATTTCCTCGGCCTGAAGCTGTTCCGTCGACGCAATCGTTCTCTTCTTTTAACGGAGGAGGGGCAAAGTTATTTTCAGGATATCAAAGAGATTTTTTCTCAGCTCACCGAGGCGACCCGCAAGCTTCAGGCCCGAAGCGCAAAAGGGGCCTTAACCGTCAGTATGCTCCCGAGTTTTGCCATCCAGTGGCTGGTGCCGAGGCTTACAAGCTTTAACTCAGCTTATCCGGGAATTGATGTCAGAATTCAGGCGGTAGACCGTCAGGAAGATAAGCTGGCCGACGATGTCGACGTGGCGATTTTTTACGGCCGCGGCAACTGGCCGGGGCTGCGCGTGGAAAAGCTGTACGCCGAATATTTGCTCCCGGTTTGTGCGCCGCTATTGCTTACCGGCGATAAGGTGTTGAAAACGCCTGCCGATCTGGCGCAACATACCCTGTTGCACGATGCTTCCCGCCGCGACTGGCAAACTTATACCCGTCAGTTGGGTCTAAATCACATTAATGTGCAACAGGGACCCATTTTTAGCCACAGTGCGATGGTGCTGCAGGCTGCGATCCATGGCCAGGGCGTCGCTCTGGCCAACAATGTGATGGCGCAATCGGAGATTGAGGCAGGCCGTTTGGTCTGTCCGTTTAATGATGTTCTGGTCAGTAAGAATGCGTTTTATCTCGTTTGTCATGACAGTCAGGCAGAACTGGGTAAAATAGCCGCCTTCCGCCAGTGGATTCTGGCAAAAACGGCTAATGAACAAGAAAAATTTCGCTTTCGTTATGAACAATAAATCATTGTAGGGTAATCACATGACCAGCCGTTTTATGCTGATATTCGCCGCGATAAGCGGTTTTATTTTTGTGGCTCTGGGCGCTTTCGGCGCGCACGTTTTAAGTAAAACGATGGGCGTTGCGGAAATGGGCTGGATCCACACCGGCCTGCAGTATCAGGCTTTCCATACGCTGGCGATTTTTGGCCTGGCGGTGACGATGCAGCGTCGCATCAGCATCTGGTTTTACTGGAGCAGCGTCTTTATGGCGCTCGGTACCGTTCTTTTTAGCGGCAGCCTCTACTGTCTGGCGCTATCACATTTACGCCTGTGGGCGTTTGTTACGCCGGTCGGGGGCGTCAGCTTTCTCGCTGGCTGGGTATTAATGTTAATTGGTGCAATTCGTCTGAAACGTAAGGGCGTTGTTCATGAATAAAGTTGTTCTCTATTGTCGCCCCGGGTTTGAGAAAGAGTGCGCAGCGGAAATTACCGATAAGGCCTCGCGCCTTGAGGTGTTTGGTTTTGCCCGAGTCAAAGACGACTCCGGCTATGTGATTTTTGAGTGCTACCAGGCCGAAGATGGCGAAAAGCTGGTGCGCGAATTGCCGTTCAGCTCGCTGGTGTTTGCCCGCCAGATGTTTGTGGTCGGCGAACTGCTGCGCGATTTGCCGCCGGAAGACCGGATTTCGCCGATTGTCGGTATGCTGCAGGGCGTGGTGGAGAAGGGCGGCGAGCTGCGTGTGGAAGTGGCCGATACCAATGAAAGCAAAGAGCTGATGAAGTTCTGCCGTAAGTTTACGGTACCGCTGCGCGCGGCGCTGCG
>DASYFN010000021.1:0-24902 GCA_036498385.1 Klebsiella sp. | reverse complement strand
GCAATGGTCTGCTCAATTGCTGCCAGAATGCCGTCATGGGCGGCCTGATAGCGATCGTCCCCGTTGCCGAGGAAGTCGAGCATCATCGCTCCGGCCCAGATGGTGGCAATAGGGTTGGCGATATTTTTACCGTAGATATCCGGCGCCGAACCGTGAACGGCTTCAAACAGCGACGGGAAGGAGCGAGCCGGGTTGAGATTTGCCGACGGGGCTATACCGATGGTGCCGGTACAGGCAGGACCGAGATCGGAGAGAATATCGCCGAACAGGTTCGAACCGACCACTACGTCAAAGCGCTCCGGTTGCAGCACAAAGCGGGCACACAGAATATCAATATGCTGCTTATCCCATTTTACTTCCGGGTAGTGCTGCGCCATCGCTTCAACGCGCTGGTCCCAGAAGGGCATGCTGATGGCGAGGCCATTGGATTTGGTTGCCGAAGTTAACGTTTTGCGCGGACGACTTTGCGCCAGCTCAAAAGCGTAGCGTAGGATCCGGTCAACGCCGCGGCGGGTAAACACCGACTCCTGAATCACCACTTCATGTTCGGTCCCCGGATTCACATGGCCGCCGAGGGCGGAATATTCACCTTCGGTATTCTCGCGCACCACGTAAAAATCAATATCGCCGGGCTGCTTACCCGCCAGCGGGCAGGGGACACCGGGGAACAGGCGCACCGGACGCAGGTTCACGTATTGGTCGAATTCGCGGCGGAACTTTAAAAGCGAGCCCCACAGAGATATGTGATCCGGCACGATATCCGGCCAGCCGACGGCACCGAAGTAGATAGCATCAAACTCTTTCAACTGGGTATGCCAGTCGTCGGGCATCATTGTGCCGTGTTGGGCGTAGTAATCGCAACTGGCCCATTCGAAATGCTCGAAGCTTAACGCCAGCCCCCAGCGTTCGGCGGCTGACTGCAGCACACGAATACCTTCAGGCAGGACTTCTTTACCGATGCCGTCGCCAGGGATGGCGGCAATGCGTAAGGTTTTATTCATCATTGTTCTCAGTTTGAGATAAAGAAAATTGACTCTGCCTCCTATCCTATAATTGACTGATTCATAATTAATCATGCTAACTGGTGAAACATAAAACACAAATCATGAATAATCTGCCGTTACTGAATGATCTCCGCGTTTTCATGCTGGTTGCCCGTCGCGCCGGTTTTGCTGCTGTCGCTGAAGAGCTGGGAGTCTCACCAGCTTTTGTCAGCAAGCGTGTGTCGTTGCTGGAGAAAACGCTCAACGTCCAACTGTTGCACCGTACCACCCGACGAGTCGCTATCACCGAAGAGGGTGAGCACATCTATGAATGGGGGCTGCGCATTTTGCAGGATGTCGACCAGATGATGGATGAACTCTCCGATGTGCGGCAGGTGCCACAGGGAACACTGCGGATTATCAGCAGTTTTGGCTTTGGCCGTCGGGTTGTCGCTCCGGCGCTCTCCGAGCTGGGCCGCCAGTATCCGCAACTGGAGATCCGTTTTGATGTCGCCGACCGGCTGGTGGATTTGGCCAATGAGGGGGTCGATCTGGATATTCGCGTCGGTGACGACATCGCGCCCAACCTGATTGCCCGCCAGCTCGCCACCAATCACCGGATCCTCTGCGCCTCGCCGGAGTTTGTTGCTCGCTATCCCCGGCCCAAACAGCTTAGCGATCTCGCCGCGCTGCCTTGTCTGGTGATCAAAGAGCGCGACCGGCCTTTTGGCGTCTGGCAATTGCACGATAAAGAGGGCGAGCATGCCATTAAAGTGACCGGGCCGCTGTCGTCAAATCACGGCGAAATCGTTCATCAGTGGTGCCTGGATGGGCAGGGGATTGCGTTGCGCTCGTGGTGGGACGTGGGTGAAAATATCGCCCGCGGAAATCTGGTGCATCTGCTGCCGGAATACTATCAGCCCGCTAATATCTGGGCTGTCTACGTGTCGCGGCTGGCGACCTCGGCAAAAATTCGTACTACCGTGGAGTTTTTGCGCCAGTACTTCCGGCAACGCTTCCCGTAGCAGTACGGCGAGGCAAACTTGTCGGCGGCAGGCACAGTCGGCTGAGGGGATAAACGCCGGGACGATCACTCTGGCTGTAGTCATGACAGGCCAAAGCGGAACAGGCCGGGAATCATCACGATTTTTTACTCAGACATAAGCCTGCCTTCTTTGTGTTATTAACTTTTAAAATCAGACGGTCAGGTAGAAATAGCAGGGACAGAAGGTAAGAACAATGAGGACGTATTATTTTTTTTTCTTATGAATTGGTAGTTGTACGGAGCGCCGATCCTTCACATAGGAGACCAGGCTGAAGATGGCTACTCCCAGCAAAACCACCGCGACGATAAAGAGCAGGATACCTGACATAGATTAGCCTAATGTTATGTTTAACATAAATAAAAACTACCGTGATATCGGGATAATAGCATCGGGATATTTCTTAAAGATGACCCAATGAGTGAGACGAGCATAGATTGCCAGCAATGCACTGAAATTATTATTCATATGAATGGATTTGGAGGGTAAAGCGCGGAGGTGGTGAAAAAAGGAACTGAGCGACAATTGGTTAAGCGAATTTACAGACGAGAGTTCGGCACCTCTGATTTCCCACACTCTCTATTGGCGAAAGCCATTTTTCTTTCCGCACTTTGCGACCCATGGCCCGGAAAAGTGTCATAAATTTGCCACAATTAAGGCGATGATAATCACTTACTGAGGGTTAAGGGATGAGAAAAAGTCTACTGGCCACCGCCGTGGTCAGTACTATTTTACTGTCTGCTGGCGTCCAGGCGCAGGAACCGGTCGCACCGGAAGGTTACCAGCTTCAGCAGGTGCTGATCATGAGTCGCCATAATCTGCGTGCGCCGCTGGCGAACAACGGCAGTGTACTGGAGCAATCAACGCCCAAATCCTGGCCGGAGTGGGATGTTCCCGGTGGTCAGTTGACCACCAGGGGTGGGGTGCTGGAAGTCTATATGGGACACTATATGCGCGAGTGGCTGGCGCAGCAGGGGCTGGTGGTCAGTGGCGAATGTCCGCCGGAGAACGCGGTCTATGCCTACGCCAATAGCCTGCAACGTACCGTCGCCACCGCGCAGTTCTTTCTCACCGGCGCGTTTCCCGGCTGCGGTGTGACAGTGCACCACCAGGAAAAAATGGGCACCATGGACCCGACGTTTAATCCGGTGATCACCGACGATTCCGCCGCGTTCAGCGAAAAGGCCGTGCAGGCGATGGAGAAAGAACGGCAAGGGATGCAATTAACCGAAAGCTATAAGCTGCTTGAGGAGATGACCGACTACCGTAATTCTCCTTCCTGCAAAGAGAAACAGCAATGTTCGCTGAGCGACGGGAAAGATACCTTTAGCGCTAAATATCAGCAGGAGCCAGGCGTATCCGGGCCGCTTAAAGTCGGCAACTCACTGGTTGACGCCTTTACGCTGCAATATTACGAAGGTTTCCCGCAAGACCAGGTGGCATGGGGAGAAATCAACAGCGATAAGCAGTGGCAGGTGCTGTCGAAGCTGAAAAACGGCTATCAGGATAGCCTGTTTACTTCCCCTGAAGTGGCGCGCAACGTTGCTAAACCGCTGGTGAAATATATTGATAACACGCTGGTGGGCGGTGCGGCGAAGGCGGCGAAAGTGACGCTGTTGGTGGGGCACGACTCAAATATCGCCTCGCTGCTGACGGCGCTGGATTTTAAATCTTATCAGTTGCACAACCAGTACGAGCGCACGCCAATCGGCGGCAAGCTGGTGTTCCAGCGCTGGCATGATAACAGCGGCAAACGTGATGTGATGAAGATTGAGTACGTGTATCAAAGCACCGAGCAGTTGCGCAATGCCGATGCATTGACCCTGCAATCGCCGCCGCAGCGGGTGACGCTGGCGCTGAACGGTTGTCCGGTCGATGACAACGGCTTCTGCCCGATGGACACCTTTAAAAAGGCGATGGCCGAGGCAACGAAGTAATAAAGCATAAAAAACCCGGAGCAAGCCGGGTTTTCGGTTGTATCGGGCGGAGGTGCTTGTCTGATGTAGGACTCATAGCCCGGGCAAGGTGCTCAGCGCCGCCCCCGGGAAAAGCCAATGGCATCAATGCCTGTATTCCCCCGGGTTGCGGCTAACGCCTTACCCCGGCTACCGCGCTAATTGCTTCAGACGTTTTTACGCTCAATAGTTTGTTCGCCCCAGAACAGGGAATCTTTGTCTGTTTTGGCGAAGGCGAGGGGCAGGACTTCATCGCTGCCTTCTTCCCAGATTTTCTCTGCCAGCTTTTCATCGTAATTGGCGAGTTCAAAAATTGCCTCAGCAATTTCGGGAGAAGTATTGCGCAGACTTGCCCATTCGCCCACTCGGTGGGCCTTTGCTTCTTGATTTGGCATGCTTTTCCTCCTGCTGAAGATTAACCATGTAATTTAACTGCCAGACCTGCAACGTGTTGTCCCTGATAGCGGGCAATGGCTAATTCTTCTTCACTGGGCTGACGCGAACCGTCGCCGCCGGCAATGGTGGTGGCGCCGTAAGGCGTGCCGCCGCGAACCTGCGAAACATCAAACAACTCCTGGGCGCCATAGCCAATCGGCACAATAATCATTCCGTGGTGGGCAAGGGTGGTCCAGGTGGAGGTGATGGTTTGTTCCTGACCGCCGCCGGTACCGGTTGAGCTGAATACGCTGGCCAGTTTGCCGTACAGCGCGCCGGATGCCCACAGACCGCCGGTCTGATCGAGGAAGGTACGCATCTGCCCCGACATGTTGCCGAAGCGGGTTGGGGTACCAAAGATGATGGCGTCGTACTCAGCCAGCTCCTGCGGCGTGGCAACGGGGGCGTTTTGTGTTTTCCCGCCTGCTTTGGCAAAAACGTCTGCCTGCATGGTTTCCGGCACGCGCTTCACGACCACTTCCACGCCATCGACTTTGTTTGCCCCTTCGGCGACAGCATGCGCCATGGTCTCGATGTGTCCGTACATTGAATAATAAAGCACCAGAATCTTAGCCATTTGCATCACTCCTCGGTTGCGTTATGAACCAGCCAATCGACCGGTTACCTTTAAAGATAAGATCTCTGGCGAAGAGTGCAAATGCAACCATCATTAGTTTGATTTATAACAAAATCGCAAAGATTAATGGCTGTTGCAAAAAGATACATCTTCAGCAACGCCATTTTAGGCTGTCATAAGAGTTGCTTAGCGTAAGCCCGCTGTTATAGCGGCTGTTGCTATAGAAAATTTATTTCAGAATGTGACGATATCCATCCAGCACGGTCTTCCTTCGCTAACCTTAAAAGCACGTGATACGAAACTTGTATCGCGGAGGCGAAGGCCTTGTGTTTCACCTAATGCAGTATGATGTCTAACCTAAATGGAGGTCAGTAATGGCAAACCATCGTGGCGGTGCTGGCAACTTTGCCGAAGACCGTGAAAGAGCATCAGAAGCAGGTCGTAAAGGTGGCCAGCATAGCGGGGGGAACTTTAAAAACGATCCTCAACGCGCTTCCGAAGCTGGTAAGAAAGGGGGTAAAAACAGTCATGGCAGCCACGAAAGCTAGCGCGCCTGATTGTCGCTGATGGGGGGTAATCTCCCGGGTCCGATCCCATCGCCCTCGCCGCCGACGTATAGTCGGCGGTTTTTTTTCACTTTGCAGGTCCTGCTGAGCGGGAGGATTTCCCCGGCTTGCGGCGTGAACGCCTTACCGGACTACAGGTGCGTGCCAGCGGGTTAAATGGGCGTCACATCAGGCTGTTTTGCCTCAGGTGTACGGCGGTTAAGCAGAGCGTGGAGCAGAATGGCGCCGAAGGTGGCCGTACCGATCCCGCCGAGGGTAAAGCCGCCCAGGGAGAGCGCAAAATCACCCGCCCCTAGCACCAGTGTTACTGCTACCATAATCAGATTATCATTCTGGCTCAGGTCCACCCGGTTCTGCACCCAAATCCGCGCGCCCGCGACGGCAATCAGGCCGAACACTACAATCGATGCGCCGCCGATCACCGGCCCCGGAATGGTGTGGATCAGCGCGCCGAATTTCGGGGAAAATCCGAGCAACATCGCAATTACTGCTGCCGCAACGAACACCAGCGTTGAGTACACTTTGGTTACCGCCATCACGCCAATATTCTCCGCGTAGGTGGTCACGCCGCTGCCGCCGACCGAGCCTGAGAGCATCGTTGCCAGCCCGTCACCGACGAACGCGCGCCCCATATACGGGTCCATATTGCGCCCGGTCATTCCGGCGACCGCCTTCAGATGGCCGAGGTTTTCCGCCACCAGAATCACCGCCACGGGCGCTATCAGCATCATCGCCTGGCTGTTAAACGTCGGGGCGGTCAACTGCGGTAAACCAAACCAGGTCGCTTGTGCAAGCAGGCTAAAATCCAGCGGCTTGCCCAACCCGAGGCCGTTGGTCAGTAGCGCGTACAGTGCGCAGGCGACAATCAGCCCGACGAGGATCAGCAGTCGCTGCAGCATCCCACGGGTAAACACCGCGACCAGACCGATGCAGAGAACCGTCAGCACCGCCATCCAGCCGTCAAACGGAGTCGCTGATACGCTGCGCACTGCGATGGGTGCGAGATTAAGGCCAATCGCCATCACCACAGCGCCGGTAACCACCGGCGGCATCAACCGTTCAATCCAGCGGGTGCCGATTTTCATTACCACCAGGCCAATCAGGGTATAAACCAGACCGCAGATAATAATCCCGCCCAGCGCGACGCTGATGTGCGGGTTAAGTCCCTGACCGTTGAAGCCGGTAACGGCGATCACCACGCCGACAAAGGCAGCGCTGGAGCCAAGATAGCTCGGCAC
Organism: Klebsiella sp.; assembly: GCA_036498385.1. Taxonomy (GTDB): domain Bacteria; phylum Pseudomonadota; class Gammaproteobacteria; order Enterobacterales; family Enterobacteriaceae; genus Klebsiella. The sequence continues at coordinate 18,105 of DASYFN010000021.1, read as the reverse complement.
ACGCCCTGCGGTGACCAGAAAGAACAGCAGGGTGCCGACGCCGGACATCAGGATCGACAAATTAGGATCCAACCCCATCAGGATTGGCATCAGGACGGTAGCGCCAAACATTGCCACCGCGTGCTGAACGCCCATCACCACGGTTTGCCCGACCGACAGCCGTTCATCGGGGGCGACGACGCCGGATACGGCGGAGGGGAAGGTTAACTGCCAGCGAGGAAAATCGAAGAGAGCCATGATGAGATCCTGGGTTAAAGGTTAACAGGCTGGACGCATCAGCGTGTGGTAGCCGCGGTCGAACCACATCAGTCCGCGCGGTTCCGGATGGCGAACAATTGCCGCCACCTCGCAAAACAGAATGTCGTGAGTCCCGACGCTAACGATCTGGCTGATGCGGCAGTCAAAGCTCACCAGCGCCTGTTCCAGACGTGGGCAGCCGGTCGCGCCGGTTTGCCAGTCGGCGGCAGCAAAGCGTTCTGTCATCGGCGTTTTGCCGCCGAAAACATTTGAGAGTTTTTCCTGACCGGCCGCCAGCGTATTGACGCACAGCGCCTGGTGCTGGCTGAATATCGGCCAGACCGAGGCTGCGCGATTCAGACAGACCAGCAGCGTGGGAGGCGCGTCGGTCACGCTACAGACGGCGCTGGCGGTAAACCCCGCGCGACCTGCCGGACCATCAGTGGTAATAATGTTAACCGCTGCCCCGACATGGGCCATAGCGTCGCGAAAGCTTTGTGGATCGGCAACAGACATGCGGGCTCCTTATGCCAGTTGGCAGGCATCATCGAAGGTCAGACGTGGCAGGCGGCCGTACAGTTTGCTGATATCGCCGTAGCCGATATTCATCAGCAGATTGCTTTTCCAGTTGCCGTCAGGAAAAAACGCCGCATCGACCTTTTCGCGGTCAAAGCCCGACATCGGGCCGGTATCCAGGCCCAGCGCGCGGCAGGCGAAAATCAGGTATGCCGCCTGCAATGCGCTGTTGCGAAATGCGGTCTCCTCCGCCAGTTGAGGGCTGGAGGTAAACCAGCTGCGGGCGTCGCCGTGGGGGAACAACTCCGGCAGCCGGTCATAGAACGCGCTGTCCCAGGCCACGATAGCGGTGACCGGCGCCTGCATGGTCTTCGCGACGTTGCCGCTCGACAGGGCCGGGCGCAGCTTCTCTTTGCCTTCCGGGGTGCGGATGAAAACGAAGCGCGCCGGGGAGCAGTTAGCGGAGGTTGGCCCCATTTTCAGCAAGTCGTAGATTTCACGCAGTTGCTCATCGGTGACCGGTTTATCCAGCCAGCCGTTGTGGGTTCTGGCCTCGGTAAACAGCGCGGCGCAGGCGGCCGGGCTAATGGCTTCGCTCATAGATTCTCCTGAACGGCGGGCAGCATAGTGGCCAGCCCGTCGCATAAAATAGAGTTAAAGGTGGCGGTATCGGTGACGTTACAGGCATGGCCGCCCCAGATCATTTCTACCCGTTGGCTGCCAGCGATTGCCGTCTGCAGCACGCGGGAGCAGGAGACCGGGACCAGCAGATCGTCAGCGGCGCTGATGATCAGCGTCGGGCAGCTTATTGCTGCCGCCCGGCGCGAAAAGTCGGCCTGCTTGAGGGCATTAAGCCTTTTCAGCAGATTATCTTTGCCCTGGAAATGGCTGATGGCGAGCGCGTCTTCGGCCTCCAGGCGAGGCAGGCGAGAGGCTATCCACTCCGCCGGATAAAGAAACAGCGGCTGCGCTTCTACCCATGCCTGCGCGCCGCCCGCATGCAGCAGGCGTTCGCGTACCAGGAAGCAGCGGCGGGTATGCGGGGAAAGGGTCAGCCAGCCATTCACCAGCACCAGGGCGCTTAACGCTTCGGGATAGTCCAGCGCCAGTTGCAGGCCAATCAGCGCGCCCAGCGCGTGGCCGACCAGCGCAAAGCGCACAATTCCCGCCTCTTTCAGCGCCGCGTAAAGCTCCTGCGCCATGGCTGCCATGTTGTAGCCGGCGGGCAGCGGGCCGCCGTTTTCTCCGGTGCCGTTATGGTCGTAGCTCACCAGTTGATACTGCGCTTCCAGCACCGCCCGCTGCGGCAGCCAGTAGCCGCCCGCGCCGCCGAGCCCGGCGCTCAGGACCACCACCGGCGCGCCCGGATAAGGCGCCGGGGAGATATTCAGCTTAATCATGCAGGTTTCCCGATATGCGCGACGGTCGCTATCTCCACCAGCGCATCAGGCTTTACCAGTCCGCACTGAATGCAGAAACGCGCTGGTTTGTCGCCGGGGAAGAACTCCGCGTAGACCTCATTAATCGCGGCGTAGTTTTTCCAGTCGGTGATAAAGATGCTGTTGAAAGTCACATCCTCCATACTTCCCCCCGCCGTCTCGATAACGCTCTTGATGGTTTCCAGTACGTGGCGGGTTTGCGCCTTTGGGTCGCCGATGTACACCACATTGTTTTGCTTATCGAACGGCAGGGTGCCGGATACATAAATCACGCCGTCGGCAAGCGTCCCCGGGACAAACGGCGCGATAGGCGTGGTGGTGCCTGGCGGAATAATCACCTGTTTAGGCATAATGTTTCTCCTCCGGGAATGAGAGCGGCGTAGCGGGCTTAAGGGCGGTACAGAAGCTGGCGACATCGCTGACCCAGCCAAAGAAGGTTTCGATATTGAACAGCGCCGCCTGCTGGGCGAACGCTGGACCGGCCTGATGGGTGGCATCCTCCAGCACGATGCCGAAATATTCGAGGAAGAAGCCATCGCGAAGGGTCGATTCCACGCAGACGTTGGTGGCAATACCGGTAAAGATCAAATGGCGGATATCGCGGCTACGCAGGATGCTGTCGAGGGCAGTATTGAAGAAACCGCTGTAGCGCGGTTTCGGCAGCACGATATCGCCCGGCAGCGGTTTAAGCTGATCGACTAACTGATAATCCCAACCGCCTTTCGCCAGCAGTTTGCCCTGCAACGCCGGGTTCTTACGCATGGTTTTCAGCGCGTTGGATTTATGAAAGTTCGGTGATCCGGGGCCGCCGGCTTCCACGTACTGGTCGTCCCAGCCGTTCTGGAACCAGATAATCAACATCCCGGCGGCGCGCGCGGCGGCCACGGCGATGTTGATATTATCGATAACCGGTCGGGTGGCGGAAACGTCAAACCCGGCGAGGTCGAGATAACCGCCCTGGCTGGCGTAGGCGTTCTGCATATCGACGACGATCAGCGCGCTCTGCTGCGGCGCAAAGGTCAGGGATTCCGGGCGAGCGGGAAGGGTAATCATCAGGCAACCTCTTGATTCATCGTGGTGATATGGTCACGGCAGCGCATCAACGGCTGAATGCGCTGACCGAAGGCTTCAATGCCGGGCAGGAAATCATCAAACGTCAGCAGCACGCCGTCGGTGCCGGGAACCACCGCCACTTCGTCGAGCATGCGGGCGACGTTAGCGTAAGAGCCGACAAGGGTACCCATGTTGATATTGACCGCTGACGTAGGGTCGGCCATCTGACGCACATTGGTATCGCTGCCGGAGCGGGTGTCTTTCTGGCTTTGTTCGGTGAGCCAAGCCAGCGCTTCGTTATCCGCGCCCGCTTTGTAGTGCTCCCATTTGGCGCGGGCCGCTTCATCGGTCTCATCGGCAATCACCATAAACAGGACGTAGGAGCCGACGTCGCGGCCGGTTTTTTCCGCCGCCTGCATCATGCGCGCGGCGGTGGGGGCAAAGGCGGCAGGAGTGTTGACCCCTTTGCCGAAGCAGAAGTTGTAGTCGGCGTGCCGGGCGGAGAACGCCATGCCAGCATCGCTTTGTCCGGCGCAGATCACTTTCATCGGCTGCGACGGCAGTGGGCTGACCCGGCAGTCGTTCATGGTGAAGTAGTCGCCTTTAAAGTCGCTGCGCCCGGTCCCCCACAGGTCGCGCAGTACCTGGACATATTCGGTGAGATAGTCGTAGCGGCTGGCGAAGTAGTCATCGCCAGGCCATATACCCATCTGCTCGTATTCTGGCTTTTGCCAGCCAGTGACCAGATTGACGCCAAAGCGGCCGCCAGAGATGGAATCGATGGTCGAGGCCATGCGGGCGACGATCGCCGGGGGCAGCGTCAGTGTGGCGGCGGTCGCGTAGATCTGAATGCGCGAAGTGACGGCCGCTAGTCCGGCCATCAGGGTGAAGGATTCAAGGTTGTGATCCCAGAATTCGGTCTTGCCGCCGAAGCCGCGTAGTTTGATCATCGACAGCGCGAAATCAAAACCATAGTGCTCGGCTTTTTGCACGATGGCCTTATTCAGCTCGAACGTTGGCATGTACTGGGGAGCATGAGTGGAAATCAGCCAGCCGTTATTACCAATCGGAACGAAGACACCAATTTTCATATCTACCTCTCTGCATGTCGTTGCACAAGAAAGCGCGCGGTGTTGCTTCCTGCATCTCCCTCGGTCACCCCACATAAAAGGTAAAGCAAATGAGATGCCAGTTTTGCAAAGGTTAATATTATTAAGGTGTTGCAATATTGTTGCTGAATAACAACAATAAAAGTGGACTGAATGGTCAAAACAGGTGCACAAAAAAATCGCAACCATGCGCAATCGAGGTGCAGAGAGTCGTGTCGACGTTGGGCTTTTGCTATGCTGATGGCGTGAAAAGAAGGAGATGACCTATGGCACAGGGTGGCGTGAAAAAGATCGGTAAACGTTCACAGGCGGTGAGCGCAAAAAAAGAGGCTATCCTGGCTGCCGCGCTGGACACGTTCTCGCAGTTTGGTATCCACGGCACGCGGCTTGAGCAGGTTGCCGAGCTGGCCGGAGTATCGAAAACTAATTTGCTCTATTACTACCCGTCGAAAGAGGCACTGTATATTGCCGTGCTGCAGCAGATTCTGGCTATCTGGCTGGCGCCGCTAAAGGCCTTTCGCGAAGATATCAGCCCATTGGTGGCTATTGGCGAATATATTCGCCTTAAGCTGGAGGTTTCGCGCGATCATCCTCAGGCGTCAAGGCTGTTTTGTCTGGAGATGCTGCAAGGCGCGCCGCTGCTGATGGGCGAGCTGACCGGCGCTCTGAAAGCGCTGGTGGATGAGAAGTCGGCGATTATTTCCGGCTGGGTCGAGAGCGGCAGGCTGGCGCCGGTGGACCCGCAGCATCTGATCTTTATGATCTGGGCAACCACACAGCATTACGCCGATTTCGCCACTCAGGTTGAGGCGGTAACTGGCGCGACGCTGCGTGATGAGGCGTTTTTTCAGCAAACCGTCGATAACGTCCAGCGGATGATTATCGAAGGGATTCGCGTACGTTAATGGGCGGGCGGCAGCGGGCAGCTCTGATCGCCATCCTCGCACTGCAGCAGCGAGGCGAGGAACGATTCGCGCTCGACGGTTTTATCGGACATGCACTGGTTGATCAGCATCGGCTGTACGCTGCCGCCTTCGGCGCCGGAGGCGAGGAATTGACAGTCGGCATCGCGCAGAGCAATCCACGACAACTGCGCTTTTTTCAGCAACTCTTGCTGCTTGCCGGAGGCACGCTTCAGCGCTTCCTGATACGTTTCATTTAATTTTTTGTCGTCAGCCTGGTACTGCGCGGCGGCGCACTGGTTCATCTCCGTTTGATTGCTGGCGTTGCTGCATTCGTCCGCCAGCGCATGGGTGCTTGCCAGCAGCGCGGCAAAAGCGAGTAAAGTGCGTTTCATTGGTCAACTCCCATAAAAAAGCTCCCGTCCGGGAGCCTTAATTAACCACAGCCTGCGTCTGGTGTCATTAGCTGGCGTTGATGCCGTTTGCTTTTTCCGGGGGCGGCGCACGGTACGCGGGCTTAGCCAATCGTCATCAGGCTGGCGTTACCCCCAGCCGCGGCGGTATTGACGCTGAGCGAACGTTCAATATAAAGACGCTCCAGCAGCAGATTGCTTTCGCCGCGGGCGAAGCCCTGCACTGAAACAATCGCGCCATCGCGCGCCGCCACCTGTTCGCACAGCTCCCGCAACTGATCGGAATCGCCGTGGTAGATAACCGCATCGAAAGGCTCGGTCATCAGGGTTTCCGCTTTTGCGAAGTGGATCCGTTCGCTGACTTCACGCGGCAGCTTTTTCGCCAGCTCGCGTTGCAGAGAGGCGTCCGGCCACAGTACTTTACAGCCGACAGCGGCCACGCCCGCCAGTTGGGTGAGCGCGTCCCGTTCATTATCGGCCATGCACAGCACACGGTCGCGCGGCATAAAGGTCAGGGTGTTGCGCTCGCCGGTTGGCCCCGGCAGCAGACGCTGGGTTCCGGCCTGTGCCTGTTCGCTGAACTGTTGGCACAGAGCCTGCAGTTCCGGGCGATCCACCGCCCACTGCTGTAAAGCGAGTAGCGGTTTTTCCAGCAACGTCTTCAGTTGCGCGTCCAGCGGGTATGCCGCATCCTGACGGGCGAGGGTGATCCCGACAGCGTTCTGCGGGCGACTGGAGAGCAGTCGGTACAGATACAGCGGGCCGCCAGCTTTTGGACCGGTACCCGACAGACCCTCGCCGCCGAATGGCTGCACGCCGACCACGGCGCCAACCATATTGCGGTTGACGTACAGGTTGCCGACGTTGACGCTGCCGGTGACCTGAGCGATGGTTTCGTCGATACGGGTATGTACGCCAAGGGTCAGGCCGTAGCCGGACGCGTTGATCTGCTCAATCAGCCGATCCAGCTCGTTGCGGTGATAGCGCACTACGTGCAGCACCGGGCCGAAGATCTCTTTTTTCAGTTCGTCGAAGCTGTCGAGTTCAATAAGTGTCGGCGGGACGAAGGTTCCGTTGGCCCATTCGCAGGAATCTTCGCCATTTTCGCGCACTGCCTGGAAGACTTTGCGCCCTTTGGCGCGCAGCGTCTGGATATGGCGCTCAATGTTCTCTTTGGCTTCGGCGTCAATAACCGGCCCGATATCAGTGGTCAGGCGGCCCGGATTACCCATCCGGCACTCGGCCATCGCGCCGCGCAGCATGGTCAGCGTATGGTCGGCGATATCATCCTGCAGGCAGAGCACACGCAGGGCGGAGCAGCGCTGCCCCGCGCTGTCGAACGCCGAGGCGAGTACATCGATCACCACCTGCTCAGTTAATGCTGAAGAGTCGACGATCATTGCGTTCATGCCACCGGTTTCGGCGATCAGCGGCGTCGGGCGACCCTGCGCATCCAGGCGACTGGCGATGTTGCGCTGCAGCAGAGTGGCGACTTCGGTGGAGCCGGTGAACATCACACCACGTATGCGCTCATCGGCAGTCAGCGCGGCGCCGACGGTTTCTCCGCGGCCCGGTAGCAACTGAATAACGCCCGGCGGCACGCCCGCTTCCAGCAGGATCGCCACGCCCTGAGCGGCGATGAGCGGCGTCTGTTCGGCGGGTTTCGCCAGTACGGTGTTGCCCGCCGCCAGCGCGGCGGCAATTTGTCCGCTAAAGATCGCCAGCGGGAAGTTCCACGGGCTGATACAGACTACCGGGCCCAGCGGGCGATGGGTTTCGTTGTCAAAATCGTTGCGGACCTGACCTGCGTAGTAGTGGAGGAAATCCACCGCTTCGCGCACTTCCGCAATCGCGTTACTGAAGGTTTTCCCCGCTTCGCGCACCAGGATGCCTATCAGGGTCGGCATCTGACCTTCCATCAGCACCGCGGCGCGTTCGAGGATCGCCGCGCGCTCCTGCGGCGGGGTGGCGAACCAGATTGGCGCGTTATTGACCGCGCTGGTCAGCGCCTGCTGAACTTCAGCATCGCTGGTTTCGCGCACGTAGCCGACGATATCTTTTGGTTCCGCCGGGTTAATGATCGCCTGCATTTCGCCTTCGGCAACCGGGTGTTCCAGCATTGGCAGCGCCTGCCATTTATGCAGCGCGCTATTTAATAACGAGGAGGAGAGGGAGGCCAGCCGATGCTCATTGGCCAGATCCAGACCGGCGGAATTGCAGCGCCCTTTGCCGTAAAGATCGCGCGGCAGCGGGATTTTCGGGTGCGGCAGACCAACCACGCCCTCCTGCTGGGCCAGTTTTTCCACGGCGGCGACCGGGTCGGCAACCAGCTCATCCAGCGGTAGGGTGTTATCGGCGATACGGTTAACAAACGACGTGTTGGCGCCGTTTTCCAGCAGACGACGCACCAGATACGCCAGCAGCGTCTCGTGGGTGCCGACCGGAGCATAGATACGGCAAGGACGGTTTAGTTTGCCATCGGCGACTTTGCCAGTAACCTGCTCGTACAGCGGCTCGCCCATGCCGTGCAGGCACTGGAATTCGTACTGCCCGGGGTAGTAGTTCTGCCCGGCCAACTGATAAATCGCCGCCAGGGTATGGGCGTTATGGGTCGCGAATTGCGGATAGATCAGGTTCGGTACCGCCAGCAGCTTTTTCGCGCAGGCCAGATAGGAGACGTCGGTGTAGACCTTGCGGGTATAGACCGGATAGCCTTCGAGGCCGTCCATCTGCGCGCGTTTGATTTCGCTGTCCCAGTAAGCGCCTTTTACCAGGCGAATCATCAGGCGACGACGGCTGCGGGTGGCGAGGTCGACCAGGTAGTCAATCACGAATGGACAGCGTTTCTGGTAAGCCTGGATCACAAAGCCAATCCCGTTCCAGCCCGCTAGTTCCGGCTCAAAGCAGAGTTTTTCCAGCAGATCGAGAGAGATTTCCAGCCGATCGGCCTCTTCGGCGTCAATGTTAATACCGATATCGTACTGGCGCGCCAGCAGGGTCAGAGACTTCAGGCGCGGGTAAAGCTCTTCCATCACGCGATCGTACTGGGCGCGGCTATAGCGCGGGTGCAGCGCGGAGAGCTTAATCGAAATGCCCGGTCCTTCATAAATGCCTCGTCCGTTGGAGGCTTTGCCAATGGCGTGGATGGCCTGCTGATAGGAAACCATATAGGCCTGGGCATCGTCGGCGGTTAGCGCCGCTTCGCCCAGCATATCGTAGGAGTAGCGGAAGCCTTTATCTTCCAGTTTGCGGGCGTTGGCCAGCGCTTCGGCGATGGTTTCGCCGGTGACGAATTGCTCGCCCATCAGGCGCATCGCCATATCGACGCCCTTGCGAATCAGCGGTTCGCCGCTCTTGCCGATAATACGGTTTAGCGAGCGCGACAGGCTGGTTTCGTTATGGGTCGAGACCAGTTTACCGGTAAACAGCAGCCCCCAGGTGGCGGCGTTGACGAACAGCGACGGACTGCGGCCAATATGTGACTGCCAGTTGCCATTGCTGATTTTGTCGCGGATCAGGGCGTCGCGGGTGGCTTTATCGGGAATGCGCAGCAGCGCTTCCGCCAGGCACATCAGGGCCACGCCTTCCTGTGAGGAGAGCGAGAACTCCTGCAGCAGGCTCTGTACCATCCCGGCGCGGCCGCTGGCGGTTTTCTGATTGCGCAGCTTCTCCGCCAACTGATAAGCGAGCGTGTGCGCCTGTTCGCTGAGATTCTGCGGCAGGCGAGCCTGTTCCAGCAACATCGGTACGGCATCGGTTTCGGCCCAGCGCCAGGCGGCGGTTATCGACGCGCGGGAAACGGACTGCGGCAGGATCTGCTCGGCGAATTCGAGGAATGGCTGATAAGGCTCATCGCCCGGATTGCCCGCTTCATCGCTTTCGTTAGCCGCGCCGGAAAACAGCGCCGGTAACTCCGGCAGCGTCTCGTCGTTTTCCAGCTTTTCCAGATAATTGAAGATCGCCTGTTTGATCAGCCAGTGCGGCGTGCGGTCAATACGGCTCGCCGCGGATTTAATGCGCTCGCGCGTCGCGTCGTCAAGTTTTACACCCATGGTGGTGGTGCCCATGTCAGGAACTCCTGTAATAGAACGTCGTCGTGGCAATGTAGGGTTGCGTAGAAATATCCATCATGTTGCAACTTTGTGCAACCTTGTTAATTAAGAACTGTGTTGCAGGTAGTAAAACGCCTGAAATGTTAAAAATGATGATGAAAATAGCAGTTATTTATCTCCTGTCTAATAAGGTATTTCTATGCGTCACTTAACACTTTTACATGGTGCAACCGCTAAAAACGTGAGAGAGTGCAACCTATAACAAAATGAAGTTTGGTCCCGAAAGCATTTCGTGTAAATGCTGTGTTAAATCGATTGTGAAAATACAAAGCTTCCGTCAGGATACGGTCGCCCAATACAACCATTAGGCCATTGCCCCGTTCCGGTAGTGGATAAAACGACAAACCTGGACACTGTCGACAAAAATTCTGGAGATTTTTACATGGCTATTAGCACACCCATGTTGGTGACGTTTATTGTTTATATTGTTGGCATGGTACTCATCGGTTTTATTGCCTGGCGTTCGACAAAGAACTTTGATGATTATATTCTCGGCGGCCGCAGCCTTGGCCCATTCGTCACGGCGCTCTCCGCCGGCGCCTCAGATATGAGCGGCTGGCTGCTGATGGGGCTGCCGGGGGCGATATTTATTTCCGGTATTTCCGAAAGCTGGATTGCTATTGGCCTGACGTTAGGCGCATGGATTAACTGGAAGCTGGTGGCGGGGCGTTTGCGGGTGCATACCGAAGCGAATAATAACGCGCTGACGCTGCCGGATTATTTCACCGGTCGTTTTGAAGATAAAAGTCGCGTGCTGCGAATTATCTCGGCGCTGGTGATCCTGCTATTTTTCACCATCTATTGCGCTTCCGGTATTGTGGCCGGCGCGCGTCTGTTTGAAAGCACCTTTGGCATGAGCTATGAAACCGCGCTGTGGGCCGGTGCGGCGGCAACCATTATTTATACCTTCGTCGGCGGCTTCCTCGCGGTGAGCTGGACCGATACCGTCCAGGCCAGCCTGATGATATTCGCTCTGATCCTGACGCCGGTAATGGTGATTATTTCTGTCGGCGGTTTTGGCGATTCCCTGGAAGTGATTAAGCAAAAGAGCATTGAGAATGTTGATATGCTTAAGGGCCTGAACTTCGTGGCGATTATTTCGCTGATGGGGTGGGGGCTGGGTTATTTTGGTCAGCCGCATATTCTGGCGCGCTTTATGGCGGCGGACTCGCACCACAGCATCGTTCACGCCCGTCGTATCAGCATGACCTGGATGATCCTTTGCCTGGCGGGCGCCTGCTCCGTCGGCTTTTTTGGTATTGCGTACTTCAATAACAATCCGGCCGTTGCTGGTGCGGTTAATCAGAACGCCGAACGTGTCTTTATTGAACTGGCGCAGATTCTGTTCAATCCGTGGATTGCCGGGATCCTGCTGTCGGCGATTCTGGCGGCGGTGATGTCCACCCTGAGCTGCCAGCTGCTGGTGTGCTCGAGCGCCATTACTGAAGATCTGTATAAAGCGTTTTTGCGTAAAAATGCCGGACAGAAAGAGCTGGTATGGATAGGACGCTTTATGGTGCTGCTCGTCGCGTTAATTGCTATCGCCCTAGCGGCAAACCCGGAAAACCGCGTGCTGGGTCTGGTGAGCTACGCATGGGCAGGCTTTGGCGCGGCGTTTGGCCCGGTGGTGCTGTTCTCGGTGATGTGGTCACGAATGACGCGTAACGGCGCGCTGGCCGGGATGATCATCGGCGCCTTAACGGTCATTATCTGGAAGCAGTTCGGCTGGCTGGGCCTGTATGAAATCATCCCAGGCTTCATCTTTGGTAGCCTGGGGATTGTGGTCTTCAGTCTGCTGGGTAAAGCGCCTTCCGCCGGGATGCAAAGACGCTTCGCCGAAGCGGACGCCCATTATCACTCTGCACCGCCGGTGCGCGCGACCGCCGAGTAAGCTTCGGCAACCCCATCAAGCCCGCGCTCTGCGGGTTTTGTTGTTTATACCTCTTGCTAATGGCTTGAGAATACGCTGATATCTCAGCACAAATAACAATGAGGGTAGCAACATGAGTTTCAAACAGGGTGCGATGGCGCTGGTACTGGCGGGGTTATTGAGCGGCTGTGTGGCGCCTGCAGCAAAGACGACTCCGGCGGCGAATGCTAATGCCTGCCCGGCGGAAAATGAGAGGGTGCAAACGACGCTTTATTTCGGCTTAAGCCGTCCGGCGGGGAAAGATATTACCGCTCAGGAGTGGCAGCAGTTCGTTGACCGCGACGTGACGTCACGCTTTCGCGATGGCCTGACGGTCTTTGACGCACGCGGCCAGTGGCTGGGTAATGACGGCACTGTGGCGCGGGAGCAGAGCAAGGCGCTGATGCTGATTCATGACAAAGATACGAAGAGCGAAGAGGGGATTGAGGCGCTGCGCAATACTTATAAATCACGCTTTGCCCAGGAGTCGGTGATGCGCGTTGACCAGTCGGTCTGCGTGCATTTTTAATTTGAAGCTGATGAAATTCCCGGGTTGCGGCTAACACCTTACCCGGGCAATCTCATCCCGCACGGGCTGGTAGCCCTGGCAATGCGCTCTGCGCCCCCCGGGAAAACAGGCCAGGGCGCTTCGGTTACAGTACCAGCCCCGCAAAGCTGGCGGAGAGCAGGCTGACCAGCGTTGCGCCATACACCAGGCGCAGGCCGAAGCGGGAAACGATATTCCCCTGCTGCTCGTTCAGGCCTTTAATCGCCCCGGCGATAATGCCGATAGAGGCAAAGTTGGCGAAGGAAACCAGGAACACGGATAAAATACCCAGCCCGCGCGGCGTCATGCTGGCGGCTATTTTTTGCAGTTCAATCATGGCGACAAATTCATTCGCCACCAGTTTCGTCGCCATAATACTCCCGGCGTTCAGCGCATCGCTAAGCGGAATGCCAATCAGCCACGCCAGGGGATAAAAGACGTAGCCGAGGATCTGCTGGAAGCTCAGGCCAAATATCGTAGCGAATAGGGCATTTATGGCGCTAATTAAGGCAATAAAACCAATCAGCATCGCCAGAATAATCATCGCGACTTTAAAACCAGCCAGAATATATTCACCGAGCATTTCAAAGAAGCTCTGGGATTCATGCAGTTTTTCAAGCTTGATCTCCTCCTCGCTGCCCGGACGCGTCGGGTTAATAATCGACAGTACAATAAAGGTGCTGAACATATTCAGGATCAGCGCGGCGACGACATATTTCGCGTCGAGCATACTCATATAAGCGCCGACGATGGACAGCGAAACCGTCGACATCGCGGTGGCCGACATGGTGAACAGGCGGCGCGAAGAGAGATCGCCGAGCACGCCTTTATAGGCAATAAAGTTCTCTGATTGGCCGAGGATCAACGAACTGACCGCGTTGAAGGACTCCAGCTTACCCATACCGTTAACCTTTGACAGCAGGGTGCCAATCAGGCGAATAAAAATCGGCAGAATACGCCAGTGCTGAAGAATACCGATGAGCGCAGAGATAAAGACAATTGGGCACAGCACGCCAAGGAAAATAAACGCCAGCCCCTTTTCACTCATGCCGCCAAATACAAAGTTGGTCCCTTCGGCGGCAAAGCCGAGCAGTGATTCAAAAAAGGAAGCGATATTTTTCACTAGCCACAGGCCGCTTTCGGCGTGGAGAAAAAAGAAAGCCAGGGCAATCTCAATAACAATTAACTGGATAATATAGCGAATACGGATTTTTTTACGGTCGTAACTGGCAAGCCAGGCAAGGGCGAGGATAACCACCAGCGCCAGCAGGAAGTGCAAGAATTGAGTCATATTATTCATTTCGCAGGTCAATAAGGCCGCCATTTAGCCACAGCTCCGCAGCCGGGTAAATATCTGACACAAAAAATCCCATCCTCCTGCCGTGATGGGCTATGGCAGAGGAATAATCACGTAAGTCATTATTTGTTAGCGCTTAATTTACAAGCTGTCATCATTTTCTTCACATTCCCCTTGTGTTTCTGATTATTGTAATGATAATCACTATCAGAAATATTTACCTATCTTTGCAACGATTGACTGCGGTTCACATTTAAGGGTTTGGCATGTTTGTCCCATTTCTCATTATGTTACGTGAAGGCCTGGAAGCAGCGCTGATTGTCAGCCTGATTGCCAGCTATCTGAAACGCACCCAGCGCGGTAGCTGGATTGGTGTCATGTGGATTGGAGTGTTACTTGCGGCGGCGCTGTGCCTGGGCCTGGGGATCGTCATCAACGAAACCACCGGTGAATTTCCGCAGCGCGAGCAGGAGTTGTTCGAAGGCCTCGTGGCGGTGGCGGCGGTGTGCATTCTGACCTGGATGGTGTTCTGGATGCGTAAAGTGTCGCGCAACGTCAAACAGCAGCTTGAACAGGCGGTCGATAACGCCCTTCAGCGCGGGAATAACCACGGCTGGGCGCTGGTGATGATGGTCTTTTTCGCCGTCGCTCGCGAAGGCCTGGAATCGGTCTTTTTTCTGCTCGCCGCTTTCCAGCAGGATGTGGGAATTTGGCCGCCCATTGGAGCGATGCTCGGTCTGGCGACAGCCATCGTTTTAGGGTTCCTGATCTACTGGGGCGGAATTCGTATGAATCTCAGCCTCTTCTTTAAATGGACCAGCCTGTTTATTTTGCTGGTTGCCGCAGGCCTGGCGGCGGGGGCGATTCGCGCTTTCCATGAAGCCGGATTGTGGAACCACTTCCAGGACGTCGCCTTCGATCTGAGCAACGTGATTTCGACGCACACGCTGTTCGGTACGCTGCTGGAGGGGATTTTTGGCTATCAGGAAACGCCGACTATCAGTGAAGTGGCGGTCTACTTTATCTATTTGATCCCGGCGCTGGTGTTGTACGTCTCACCGCCGGGCAAAAAAGCCACCGCATCCCGAGCCGCGTAGTCGGGTATCGCGGATTAAAATAGTTACAACATACTTATCGAAAGGGATGGCCATGATGAATCATTTTCGTCGCAATGCGCTGCAGCTTACCGTTACCGCGCTGTTCAGTTCTGTTTTTTACGCCCAGGCTGCCGATATTCCGCAGGTAAAAGTTACTGTTACCGACAAACAGTGCGAGCCGATGAACGTCACCGTGAAGGCGGGTAAAACCCAGTTCATCATTCAGAACCATAGCCAGAAAGCGCTGGAATGGGAGATTCTGAAAGGGGTAATGGTAGTGGAAGAACGCGAGAATATCGCCCCTGGCTTTACGCAAAAGCTGACGGCGAATCTGCAGCCGGGTGAATATGACATGACCTGCGGCCTGCTGACTAACCCGAAAGGCAAACTGACGGTGACCGGCGAAGCGACCCAGGGCGCCGCGAAAGCTGACGCGCTGCTTAGCCTCGGCGAAGCGATTACCGCCTATAAAGCTTATGTCACCGCCGAGACCGCAGAATTGGTTAGCAGCACCAAAGCCTTTACCGATGCGGTGAAAGCAGGTGATATCGAGAAGGCAAAAGCGCTGTATGCACCAACGCGCCAGCACTATGAGCGTATCGAACCGATCGCCGAGCTGTTCTCTGATCTTGATGGCAGCATTGACGCCCGCGAGGATGACTACGAGAAAAAAGCTGAAGATCCACAATTCACCGGTTTCCATCGGCTGGAAAAAGCGCTGTTTGGCGATAACAGCGTCAAGAGAATGGATAGATATGCCGATCAACTGCAGGCGGATGTTCTCGAACTGCAAAAACGCATTAGCGAACTGGCGTTCCCGCCGTCAAAAGTGGTCGGCGGCGCTGCCGGTCTGATTGAAGAAGTGGCAGCCAGCAAAATCAGCGGTGAAGAAGATCGCTACAGCCACACCGACCTGTGGGATTTCCAGGCCAACATTGATGGCGCGCAGAAAATTGTCGATCTGCTGCGTCCGCAGTTGCAAAAAGAGAATAGCGCGCTGCTGGCGAAGGTGGATGCCAACTTCAAAAAAATCGATGCCATCCTCGGTAAGTACCGCACTAAAGATGGCTTTGAGACCTACGATAAGTTGACGAATGAGGATCGTAACGCGCTGAAAGGCCCAATCACTACCCTGGCGGAAGAGTTGGCCCAGTTGCGCGGGATCATTGGGTTGGACTAAATCAATGGCAGAGCAAAAGAGTGATGTAAGTGAACCGTCACGGCGGCGGTTACTAAAAGGGATCGGCGCGCTGGCCATTGCTGGCGGCTGCCCGGTGGCGCACGCGGCAAAAGACAATAGCTCTCCGGGCACGGTGTCGCCAGATGCGCGCCTGGAAGCGCAGCCGTTTTATGGCTCGCATCAGGCTGGCGTGCTGACGCCTCAGCAGGCGTCAATGATGATTGTCGCCTTTGATGTGCTGGCCAGCGATAAAGCGGACCTTGAGCGACTGTTTCGTCTGCTGACTCAGCGTATTGCCTTTCTGACCAAAGGCGGGCCCGCGCCGGAGACGCCGAACCCGCGTCTGCCGCCGATGGACTCAGGTATTCTCGGGCCGTGGATCGCGCCGGATAACCTGACGATGACCGTATCGGTGGGACATTCGCTGTTTGACGAACGTTTCGGCCTGGCCAATCATGCGCCGAAGGCGCTACAAAAGATGACGCGTTTTCCTAACGATTCGCTGGATGCGGCGCTTTGCCACGGCGATCTGCTGCTGCAAATTTGCGCCAACACGCAGGATACGGTGATTCACGCCCTGCGGGATGTGATTAAACACACACCTGATTTGCTCAGCGTGCGCTGGAAGCGGGAAGGCTTTATTTCCGATAGCGCCGCGCGCAGCAAGGGCAAAGAGACGCCAGTTAATCTGCTGGGCTTTAAAGATGGTACCGCGAATCCGGTGAGCACAGATAATGCGCTAATGGATAAAGTAGTGTGGGTAACCGCCGACCAGGGAGAACCCGCGTGGGCGATGGGCGGCAGCTATCAGGTGGCGAGAATTATTCAGTTTCACGTTGAGTTCTGGGATCGCACGCCACTAAAAGAGCAGCAAACCATTTTTGGCCGCAACAAACTGACCGGTGCTCCGCTGGGAATGCAGAACGAGCACGATGTACCGGATTACAGTAAGGATCCTGATGGCGATACTATTGCGCTGGATAGCCATATTCGTCTGGCGAACCCGCGCACGCCGGAAACCGAATCCAGCCTGATGATGCGCCGGGGCTACAGCTACTCGCTGGGGGTGACGAGCTCCGGGCAACTGGATATGGGGCTGCTGTTTGTCTGTTATCAGCACGATCTGGAAAAAGGCTTCCTGACGGTGCAAAAGCGCCTGAATGGGGAAGCCCTGGAAGAGTATGTGAAGCCGATCGGCGGTGGATATTTCTTTGTTCTACCGGGGGTTATCGATAGTCAGCATTATCTCGGGCAATCGCTGCTCGAAGCCTGACGTACCTGCCCGCAGGGGCAGGGCGTTTTCTGCTGTTTTTCCATTAATTTATTGTATTTCCTGCCTTGTTTCATTTTTCTGTAATCTTATAGTCGGAAACTCACCTTAGCTGCGATGAGAATTCTTTGTTGTCTGGATGTGAAAAATAAGTTGCGCTCAGAATTATTTCTGATGTACTTATTACAGACGCGGTTGTTCTCGGCAGTAGTCTCGTTTCATTATGGAGATCGCGAATGCCCGATTGCTGTAACGGAAAACGTCAAACCCCATACCGTACTCATCAGCACGGGAGCCCTACTTCCGGCCGCGATTTTCACATCACACACTCATCCCTCTCTACCATAGAACACCCGAACCCAGGCAAGGTTACCGGTGCGCGTAGCCGTGACCCTCTGCCAATTCGTCAGGCAAGCAATGGCTTACAAGGAAGCCAAACCTCAATCGTTAGTGCGCATAATCGCGTCGATCATGGCGCGTGTGATGTAAACCAACAACGCAAGGTGCTATCCATGGGAAGACAAAAAGCAGTGACCAGAGCTCGTCGTGAAGCTAAACGTGTGCTGAGACAGGATTCGCGAAGTCACAAGCAGCGCGAAGAAGAATCGGTCACATCGCTTGTGCAAATGAGTGGCGTTGAAGCTATTGGCATGGCGCGGGATAGCCGCGATGCATCGCCGATTGAAGCGCGCAATCACGCTCAGGCGCATTATTTGAATGCCATCGACAATAAACAGCTGATCTTCGCGACGGGCGAGGCCGGGTGCGGTAAGACCTGGATTAGCGCGGCAAAAGCAGCTGAGGCCCTGATCCATAAGGATGTGGACAGAATTATTGTTACCCGTCCCGTTCTGCAGGCCGACGAAGATCTCGGCTTCTTACCGGGAGATATCGCCGAGAAGTTTGCTCCCTACTTCCGTCCGGTTTATGACGTGCTGGTGAGAAGGCTAGGAGCTTCCTTTATGCAATACTGCCTGCGCCCGGAAATCGGCAAGGTGGAAATCGCGCCGTTCGCCTATATGCG
>DASYFN010000020.1:0-3993 GCA_036498385.1 Klebsiella sp. | reverse complement strand
CGGTGTGCCGACAGTATTCATTACACTATTCCTTACATAAAAACAAAACGGCTGACGTCGGAAGACGGCAGCCGCTGCGCTTTTATGCATAGACCTCACCTTCCGGCAAGGTCTCACTTACAACAAAAATCTTGTTGCCCGGCGACCGGATGCGGTTTTTCACGCATCGTAATGACGATCAACCGACAAGGAAGTTACTCCCCTTTGCGCGTAACAAAGTATTACAAGTTATAAATGGCGTCAATGGAATCCAATGCACCATTTACACACCTTTACGTCACCGGCTGGCTATCCGCCGGGAAGACCACGCCGGTCTGGTGACGGATCTCGCTCAGCAGCTTCGCTGTGATGCGGCTCACTTCCAGACCCGGATGAGCAACCTCGTTGGCTTCAACCAGACGAGCGAACTCTTCTGCTTCATATAGCATAGTATTGATATGCTGCGGCTGGGTGAGATCCTGAGATTTGCCGCCGCGCGGCACGAAACAGACCTTCTGGCATTCTGAGATTTTCTCGATAACCAGCGTGCCGGCTTCACCCTGAATTTCGCTCGGGATTACGGAATCACTCACCTTCGAGTGATGCAGGGTGACATCAAAATCACCGTAGCTCAGCACGACAGTGCCCTGGCCATCGACGCCGCTCTTGAGCAGGCTGGCGCTGGCGTGCACTGAGCGAGGCTCGCCCCACAGCGCAACCGCTGAAGCCAGACAGTAAAAGCCGATATCCATGATCGAGCCGTTAGAGAAAGCCGGATTGAAGGTATTTGGATTTTCGCCATCGAGATAGCGCTGATAGCGGGAGGAGTATTGACAGTAGTTAATAAAAGATTTGCGCAGCTTACCGATCTTGTCGAGCGACTGCTTCAGCAGCAGGAAGTTTGGCAGGCTGGCGGTTTTGAACGCTTCGAATAGCACCACGTTATTTTCCCGCGCCACCTTAATAGCAGCTTCCACTTCCTGCAGGTTTGAGGCCAGCGGCTTTTCGCAAATTACATGCTTCTTATGGCTCAGAAACAGGCGAGTTTGCGGAAAGTGCAGCGAATTAGGACTGGCGATATAGACCGCGTCAACATCAGGGCTCTGCGCTAAATCTTCCAGCGAAGTGAAAAGATGTTCGACGGGATATTCGCTGGCGAAGGCCTGAGCTTGCTCGAGGCTGCGGGAGTAGATAGCGGTAAGTTTATATTTGCCGGTTTCATGGGCGGCATCGACAAACTGCCTGGTTATCCAGTTTGTGCCAACAACTGCGAAACGTATCATAAACGTTGACGAACTCCGTAAAAGGGACCTTTCGTCACTGTAACACGCCATCATGACAAAACCAGTGCGCTAAGGCGCAGAAGCTTGAAGAGTTGTGTGTTGTCTGGTGTACACACAAAGCGTACAATTAATGTGTACAATTCAAGCCGGGAGAAATTTATGCGCTCATACAGTACATCTGAAGCCAGACAGAATATTGCGGCCGTCATGGATGCCGCTGCTAGCGGAGAACCGATTGAAATTACCCGGCGTGATGGAACGTCTAATGTTTTGATCAGTAAGGCGGAATATGAAACGTTTATGAATGCCAAACTTGATGCGGAGTTTGATTTTATTATGCAGCGACACGGCCGCACGGTTAAGGCATTGACCGATCGATGAAATGGGTGAGCGCAAGCGAAGCCATTGCCTTTCATGACCGCATTTTACAACATCTCCCCGGCGTTAAAGGTATGTCCGATCCCGGTCGGGCGGAAGCCATAATTTATCGTGTACAGAACCGCTTTCACTATGAAGGGGTGAACGACATATTTGAACTGGCTGCAACCTATTGGGTCGCTATCGCGCGTGGGCACATTTTTAATGATGGTAATAAGAGGACTGCTTTTTTTATCACCATGACGTTCCTGGCCCGCAATGGGTATCTTATCGCTGATGAAGATACCCGGTTGGAAGAACTCACTGTGCTGGCTGCGACAGGCGAAGCTACGGTAGCGGTTCTTGCTGATGCGTTACGGCAATTGGCGCTCTAACGAAAGCAGGGTCAGCCACAGGCGGGTATCAAACTCCAACTGATGGTACTGCGGCTCCATATGACAGCACAACTGATAGAACGCTTTGTTATGCTCTTTTTCCTTCAGATGCGCCAGCTCGTGCACCACGATCATCCGCAGAAAATCCTCCGGCGCATCGCGAAAGACGGTGGCGACGCGAATTTCGGCTTTGGCCTTCAGCTTGCCTCCCTGAACCCGTGAGATAGCGGTATGCAGGCCGAGCGCATTGTTCAGCACGTGGAGCTTGTTGTCGTACATCACCTTGTTGATGGGGGCCGCGCCGCGCAGATAGCGAGACTTCAGCTCCTGAGTGTACTGATACAGCGCTTTATCGTTGTTGATATCGTGGCTCTGTGGATAGCGCTTTTTCAGCACCTCGCCGAGGCGGTTTTGCGCAATTAGCGTCGTCACCTGCGACAGCAGAGATTCTGGGTAGCCCTGGAGGTACGGTAGCGTATTCATGGCGAAAAAAGTTTACTTCTCCGGAGAATTGAGCGATAACACGCGCGAATTTTAGCATTTCGGAGGGGCGATGAGCCAGGTAGAGTTAAACGGTGAGTTATTCACATTAGAACGGTTCCCGCCAAATGCTGAAGAGGAAGCGCTTCAGGCATGGGAAGCGGCGGATGAATATCTGCTGCAACAGGTGAATGACGTCAACGGCCTGACGCTTATTTTCAATGACAGCTTCGGCGCGCTGGGCTGTGCGCTGGCGGAACGCAATCCGGTCAGCATCAACGACTCATACGTGTCTGAGCTGGCGACCCGCTACAACCTGCGGATGAACGGCATTGACGAAGAGAGCGTACGTTTTCAGGATCCCCTGAGCGAACTGCCTGCAGCACCGGCGCTGGTGTTGATAAAAATACCAAAACAGCTGGCGTTGCTGGAGCAGCAACTGCGCGCTTTGCGCGAAGTTGTCACGCCGGAAACCCGCATCATCGCCGCCGCGAAAGCGCGGGATGTGCACAACTCCACCCTCGCGCTGTTTGAGAAGATCCTCGGCACCACCACCACTTCGCTGGCATGGAAAAAGGCACGGCTGATTTTCTGTACCTTTACCGCCCCTGAAGTGGCCGATGCGCCGCAGACCTGTAGCTGGCAACTGGGCAGTACGCCGTGGACGATTCATAACCACGCCAATGTGTTCGCCCGCAGCGGCCTCGATATTGGCGCACGCTTCTTCCTTGAGCATCTGCCGAAAAATATTGAAGGCGAGATCGCCGATCTCGGCTGTGGTAACGGCGTTATTGGCCTGAAAGCGCTGGCCTTAAACCCGGATGCCCGAGTGATGTTTACCGATGAGTCATATATGGCGGTCGCTTCCAGTCGGCTGAATGTCGAAACCAACATGCCGGATGACATCGGGCGCTGCGAGTTTGTGGTGAATAACGCGTTGTCCGATATTGAGCCGGACCGTTTCGCCGCGATCCTCTGCAACCCGCCGTTCCATCAGCAGCATGCGATCACCGATCATATTGCCTGGCAGATGTTTAACGATGCCCGCCGCAGCCTGAAATATGGTGGTGAGCTGTATGTTGTCGGCAACCGCCACCTCGATTATTTCCGCAAGCTGAAACGCGCGTTCGGTAACTGCACGACTATCGCCACCAATAATAAATTTGTGGTGTTGAAAGCGACGAAGGTGCGCAAGCAGCGCTAAGCCTTATCCCTTCCCCGGCTTGCGGCTGACGCCTTAGCCGGGCTACCAACTGACGCCTTAGCCGTATATGGACACCTCCCGTTATGCAAGCCATTTCTGCATTTTGTGTAACGGGGTAAGTTGCGTTCGTATATCCGGCCTCTCTTACGATACCGTCGTATCCGGGCCATGATGTTATCTGCGCATCTGTTTCCATTCGGGCTAGCGGCTTTGCTTCGCAGGGAGCCTTCGGCCAGGCCGGGATGACAGATGCCGGTCTTACCTGTTACTCATCACGCTTCTCTGACTGCACTCT